>JAIFNL010000020.1 GCA_020047755.1 Bacteroidota bacterium | reverse complement strand
TAGAGATTGAAATAGATTGAATTTAGTTTTTCACAAAATTTTCTTTGGTTTTTGTTGGTTTTTGTTGTTTGTTTGTTACTTTTGGCAAAAGCTTTTTTTAATTGAATATGTTCAGAAAAAAAACAATACCGAGAAATAAATAAGGAGCACAAAGTTTCACAAAGTATATGCACAAAGTTTCACAATGTTATGAATGAAAATGAAATAAGCAAAATAGTTTTAGATTGTGCTTTTAAAGTACACACAAAACTAGGCTCTGGTTTACTTGAAAAAGTTTATCGCGAATGTTTAGCTTACGAACTTAAAAAGCATGGTTTGTCTGTTGAGCAAGAAGTTGCGATGCCTGTGATTTATGAAACAATTAAAATGGATTGTGGATATAGGATTGATATTCTGATAAATAAAAAAGTAGTTATTGAATTGAAAGTTGTAGAAGATTTTACAATCGAGCATGTAGCTCAGTGTTTAACATATATGCGTTTTGCAAATTGTAGATTAGGATTGCTATTAAATTTTTATAAGAAATCATTAAAAGACGGTATTAAACGATTGATTTTATAACAAAACTTAGTGAAACTTTGTGCATCAACTTTGAGTAACTTTGTGAAACAAAAAACATTAGTTATAAAAATATTTAAAAACCAATACATTAGCAAGTTTTATGAAGAAATGGAACATTCTTCATAAATTGTGAAAGCAGATACCGAAAATGAAGCAATAAAGAAATTCGTGAACCAAATAATGTTTGGGATGATGGACAATGAATGTCCTCTTTTAAATGTATTAATGAAGTTGAAATTAAAATATGTTCTTACTGCAATTGAAAACAAATTGAAAACAAACAAAAATTGTAAAAATGAGTCTATAAAGACCAAATACAAACAATAGAAAATGTTTTACGAAACAGTTTAAGACATAAATTTCAGAATTATAAACCTAACAATAAATTAGCATAAACGGAAAACTGATAAGATGACTTGGGAGTCATCGTATCAGTAATTCTTACACTTTGCAATTGCTTAATTAAGCATAAAGTCTATGTTTTTAGTATCGCGCGAGTTGCTACCAATCATAATTGTAAACTTTCCTTTTTCAACACCAAACGACATATCGGCACGATAGAACGAAAGTTCTTTGGTAGAAATTTCAAATACAACCTTTTTAGACTCGCCAGCATTGAGTACAATTTTTTGAAATGCTTTAAGCTCTTTTATGGGTCTTGCTACCGAAGCTACACAATCTTTTAAGTACAATTGTACCACTTCTTCACCTTTATAGTTACCTGTATTTTTAATTTCTATCGAAACGGTTAAGGTTTCATTTTCAGTTATTTCTTTTTTATTCAAAACCGGTTCGCCATACTCAAAGGTAGTGTAGCTTAATCCAAAGCCAAAAGGATAAAGCGGCTCATTGCTAATATCCAAATACTTAGACGTATATTTATCATTAGGGTTCAATGGACGACCTGTGTTTTTCATACTATAATAAATAGGTATTTGCCCCACAGCACGAGGGAAAGTAATGGGCAATTTGCCGGAAGGGTTGTAGTCGCCAAAAAGTACATCGGCAATGGCATTTCCGGCTTGAGTACCCAAAAACCAAGTTTCTAAAATAGCTGGCACATTGTCTTCAAACCAATTAATAGTCAGTGGTCTGCCATTCATTAACACCAAAACTACAGGTTTACCTGTTTTTTGAATTTCTTGTGCCAATTGTAATTGCACACCAGGCAAATCTAAACTCGAACGGCTTGCCGCTTCGCCACTCATATAAGCCGCTTCGCCCAAAGCAAGTATTACTACGTCCGATTTTTGAGCTAAACGAACCGCTTCGGCTATGAATTGAGTAGAATCGTCGGCTATATTACAACCTTTGGCATATAAAATGTTGGCTTGCAGAAGTTTGTTTTTAATTCCTTCCAACAAACTAATTGATTTAGTCCAATTTCCGGCAGCCGACCAGCTACCAATCATGTCGCGTTGGTTGTTTGCCAAAGGACCTATTACAGCTATATTTTTTACCTCTTTACTTATAGGAAGAACACTATTTGCATTTTTAAGCAAAACAATCGACTTTCGAGCAACTTCTTGTGCAGCTTCTAAAAACTCTGGTTTCATAATAGTTTCTGCTTCAAGCTTTTCGTTGCAATAGCGGTAAGGGTCATCAAACAAACCTAATTGAAACTTCACTTTCAAAATACGTCTAACCGATTCATCAATAAGACTTTCGGCAACCTTACCTTCTTTCACTAATTTTTCTAGGGTTTTGTTGTAAAAGCCAGATTGCATATCCATATCAATGCCCGCATTTATTGATAGTTCCGAAGCTTGCGCAGTATCTTGAGCCACACCATGAAACATCAATTCCATGATAGAAGTATAATCGGTAACTACAAACCCCTTGAAATTCCATTCGTTGCGCAAAATATCGGTCATCAAATATTTATTGGCAGTAGCCGGAATGCCGTTCAAATCATTGAACGAACTCATCACCGTAACCGCTCCCGCATCAAGAGCCGCCTTGTAAGGCGGAAGATAAACTTCGCGAAGCATTCTCTCCGACATATCTACACTATTGTAGTCTCGCCCAGCCAAAACAGCTCCGTAAGCAGCAAAATGTTTTACGCAAGCCGCCACGGTATTTGTTGCCGACAAGTCATTGCCTTGAAATCCTTTAACACGTGCCTCGGCAATGAGCGAGCCCAAAAATGGGTCTTCGCCAGCACCTTCCACTACACGCCCCCAACGTGGGTCGCGAGATATGTCGCACATAGGCGCAAAAGTCCAGTGCAAACCTTCGGCAGCGGCTTCGGTTGCAGCTATTCGAGCCGAAAGCTGTATCGCTTGCAAGTCCCAACTTGCAGCCTCAGCCAATGGCACCGGAAAAATAGTTCGATGCCCATGCAGTTTTCGGGTATAAGTAGCACCATAAGCATTAAAAATAGACCCAACTTTGCCATCTTTTATATCTTGAATGTATTCTTTGCGAATAAAAGCTCCGGTTTGATCCATATCGCTGGTAAAAAGAGAAAGCTGTCCTATTTTCTCTTCCAAAGTCATCAATTTTAAAACTGAATCCACCTTTTGGTCTAAATTATCGGCTTGCTTTGTGTTCATATTTTTACACGATATAAAAATAAGTAAAATAGCAGCAAAACTATAGATAACTATTTTTTTCATTTTCTAATTTATTATATATTTTTATTAAATATGAAATATTAATTATTAAAAAAAAACGGCAGTACAGCATTATTGATACGATGACTTTAAGTCATCGTATCAATATATAAACCGTTATTTAGTGTTTGTTTCAAAACCTAATTTTGCCAGACCTACTTGAATTTCGGGAGCTGACATGAATAAATTCCAGAGTAATCCGGTTCTATAATTTTCAATCATTACTACGATAGGACCTTGGTCTATTGCCAGATAATGTTGAGGATACCAATTTTCTTTTTCAGAGAAGGCATCATAAAACCCATATTTGCCCCAAAGTTTATCCCTTTTTTTGTAATAAAAATACGTCAAAGCTTGCATCGATTCCTTAGGAGTATAAGGAAAAGACGACAACGCAGCTGTTGGCGATATTACACCCAAATCATTTTCTTTTCCGGGTGCATGCGCAGCATACCCAATAGGTGAATATGAGGCAGTTAATCCCCAACAATCTTTGCTGTATCCTTTATATTTCAACGGATTTTCTACACACCAGTTGTAATTTATAAGCGTATGATTAACATTATGTTGCCAATAATCAGCATATTTATCTTTTAAGTTTCTGGGGTCGAGCCCTAAATATGAATAATGCGACCAAAACAAAGGTCCACCATATTGAGGAGCACCGTTGTGTTTTAGGTTTAGAGGTAACTCGTAAGCCGTTGTATTTGAAACAATTTTGCCATTTCGTGCCCAGCCTTTGTGGTAAGCTTCCGCGCTTATGGGATAAGTAGGCGATGAGGCAGCTAATACATAATAAATCAGGCATTCGTTGTAACCTTCAATAGGGAAATTCATTCCCCAACCAAAAGTAGGCGACCAATGCCAGTACAAAATATTTTTTCCGCCTTGTGTAAACCAGCTCCATTCCATTTCGTGCCAAAGTTTATCAATGCTTTGTGCTAATTTCTGTTCGTTTTCATTTCCATCTTTAAAATATTGGCGTACAGTAAGTAAACCTTGCATTAAGTAAGCCGATTCCACACCATCGGCACCGTTGTCTTTGGGCGAAAAAGGTTTTACTTTTCCGGTTTCTCCATATATCCAATGCGACCAAACACCATGAAAACGCTCGGCTTTCGACAAATAATCAACAATATGCCTTAGGCGTTCAAAACCTTCTTGTCGTGTGATAAATTTTCGTTCTATTCCTACCAAAATTGCCATCACTCCAAAGCCTGTACCGCCTGTTGTTACTACTGTTTTGTCATTTTCGGGGTAATTATTATCCACATGAATTCGTTCGGGTGCCATGCCCGAAACGGGTTCGGCACCTTCCCAAAAATACAAAAAGGTTTGGTATTGTACCAACGTTAATAGCGAATCGTTGGTAAGTGAATCTGAGTTATTTACCAAAATTTTATCTTCTACTGTTTGTGTACTCGCATTGCAGCTTATACTAAATACGTAAAACACTAGAAAAAAGTAGTTAATATTCTTTCTCATAGATTTCTTTTGATAGAAAATTATAAAAATATATAAATGTACTATTTAATTGTTAATTGTTATGTAAATGATTGAAATTAGTTTATATTAAAATCTTTATTTTTTCTTTGTGTTCTTAGTGTTCTTCTTCGTGTACTTTGTGGTTAATCAAATAATTAGAACCACAAAGACCACAAAGAAAAATCACAAAGAACACAAAGCTAAAGTATAAGCTAATTAAAGAGACTTACTTAATTGTTAATTGTTAATTATAAGAAAAGCCTAGTTTTGTGAGTCCGTTTTTGACTTCATCGGCAGACATGAATAAATCCCAAAGTAAACCGGTACGTTGATTTTCTATCATAACAATTATTGGTCCTTGGTCTATTGCCAAATAAGATTTACCCCACCATGCTTCGGTAACGTTAAAGGCATCGTAAAAGCCATATTCGCCCCAAGCTCTATCGCCCAGCACATAGTACAAATACTTTATTACTTTTAACGACTCATCGGGCGTATAAGGAAAAGAAGACAAAGCCGCGGTAGGCGAAATAACACCAATATCGCGCGTGGGTTCGTGTACGCCATAACCTGTATTGTCGTCGGAAGCTGTTAATCCCCAACAGTCTTGGCTATAAGCCACAAACTTTTTTGGGTTTTGTATGCAATATTCTCTGTTTATAAGTGTGTGATTTCTATTCTGTTCCCAATAATTTGCACGCGAATCGGTAAGCTTGCGAGGGTCGAGCCCTAAAAACGAATAGTGTGCAAAAAACAACGGACCGCCATAATCAAAACCTAAAGGCAGTTTTATTCCATAAAAAGTTTTTCCGTTTACAAAATACGACGTTCCCGCCCAACCTGTTTGATATACAATGGGCTCGATGCCATAAGTTGTTGAACTTGCAGCCATTACATACGCAATTAGGGCTTCATTGTAGCCTCTGATGTGCATATTCATAGCCCAACCAGCCGTTGGCGACCAGTGCCACGAGAGCATATTTTGGTTGTCGTGGTTGTACCAGCTCCATTCTATGGTTTTGAGTAAGTTGTCTATTTTTGTATAAAGTTCATTTTCAGCAGTGTTGCTTCTGTTCAAATATTGCCTTACGGTCATTAAACCTTGTGCCATGAACGAAGTTTCTACCAAATCGCCTCCATTGTCGTTGGAGCTGAAAGGAATAAGTTTGCCAGTATTTCCATTGTACCAATGTCCCCAAGCACCATGAAAACGGTCGGCAGTTTCTAAATACCCTATTATTTTTGCAAATCGCGCTATGCCTTGCTCTCTGGTGATGAAATTGCGCTCGATGCCAACAATGAGTGCCATCAAACCAAAACCGCTGCCACCAATGGTTACCAAATCGCCCGATGAGTTTCGTTCGCGTATCATTCCGCTTGCCGAATGAGCAAAATCGTAGAAATATTTGAAAGTATATTGTTGTACTTTGGTTAGTAAAGCATCATCGGAAATAACTGGAAATTTGGGTGTTAAGTCTGCTTTTGTATAAAATTGTATGTTTGTAGTTGAAAAACCTTCGCCTTGTGCTCCTTTTATGTCGGAATAAATGGACAAATAGTGTTTCGATAAATGAGTAAGTGCTTGATTTACTTGTATAATTAAGGTTTTATTTTCGTTTGAAAACGAATAAGTGAGTGGAATAATTTGCCCAAAAGAATTAATTAATTTAACCGTTTGGTTATTAATTGTTTCTATATTTAAAGGAGCAGAGAAGTTTAGTTTAAGAATGGGATTTAGTTCTACATTTTGAGGTTTTGCAGTGTTTATGTACGAAGCATCGTTTATTTCATAATTTTGAATAGAGATATTTCCTTGTAAGGTTTTGAATTTTACCTGAAAATTTTGGAACGTTTCACCTTCAGTTCCTTCTAAACCACTTTCAAAAGAGAAAGTATATTCTGTGTTTTTGGCTAATTCTTGTTTTGGAGTAATGACTACGGTTCGTAAATCGTCTTGTATTTCAATGGTACATTCTACGCTGGCTGTTGGAGAATTGAGTTTGATATTTGATGCCACAGTGCTCGTGTTGAGCAGTGCCGTAAAACGTATTGTAAACACTGCATTTGCAGCAATATTTATGTTATTTGCTTGATTTACTGCATCGAGCTTTATATCGCCAGCTTTAATGCTCAATACTTGAAAATTAACTACTTCTTGTGAATTTTTTTCACAAGCTGCTAAAACCAATACGGGTATAAGCAGAAATAGAATGTGCAAATTTTTCATACGTTTTTTTTAAGTTTATTATTGATACGATGACTCAAAGTCATCGTATCAATTAGTTAAAGCATTAATTGCTTATAGTTAAAATGAGTTTTGCTATCTTTCAAATCTCTTTTTAATGTAGAGAACAATTTAGCAAAACATCATTTTAATGTTTAACGATTAATGATTGATTAATTTTTAATTAAGGAATAGTCCTTTTTTATACTTGAGCATGCTTTTGTGTTATTTATTAACAGATAAGCACTTAGCAAATTTTAAATGAAACGTACACCCACTTAAACATTAATCGTTAATCGTTAAACATTAAAATTAACTATTGTTTTTCGGAGTTGTAAAGCAAAGTAACTTCTTGTGCGCTAAGAGCTTTGTGGAAAATACGGAATTCGTCCAAAGAACCTTTAAAGTGATTAGCTCCTGCAAAATCGTAACCGCCCCAACCTTCAGCGTCCCACATAGTACCGCCACGCGATTGAATAAATCCAAAAGCTAACTCATTTTTTACATCAGGTTCAGCACCAGCGTATTCTATACCTGTTACTTTTGTTTTGTCGTCGCCTTCAGGCCACAAATCGAAATCGAAGCTTTTCATTTTTACACCATCGTAATAAAGCGTTCCTTCTTTTGACGTTCCATTGTAAGTATAAACAATGTGCAACCAATTATTTTTTAATTTTGCAATCAATTGTTCGGCAGTTAAACTTTTTGCATACGTGCAACCTTGCCAGCCACCGTTTGTATTGTCGGTTGCTGAATGTGCAAACCACATATCTTCAGCTACATTTTTATCTGCACCGAGCGCATCTTGGGTATCGTACTGAATAGCAAATTTGCTGCCATCGTAGCCACCGTAAATTTCATACTGAATACCATAATATGCACCCAAGCCAAATACAAAGTGTCCGGCATCGTGAGTTGGGTCAGTTTTTACCCAAAAACTTATTGTAAAATGCGTGCTGTTAATCAATTGGCTACCGTTTGAAATTTCGATAATACTGTTGTCGCCATTGAAAACAGCTGCACCGCCTGCTCCACCTTTGCGGTCTGCTCCGTAAGTGATTGATACTATTTGATTTGAAGTTGGGTCAAAAGTACCAACGGCATCGTTAGGGTTGCCATCGAAGGGCCAATAAGCAAACAATCCGGTAGGCACAAACGAACCAGCGGTAGTAAAAGAACGCTCTAAAGCAGGTAAGGTTTCACCATCAACTGATTTTACGCCCGATACACTTAAAGTATAAGAAGTTCCGCTAGCCATAGGGTCTGGAGTAAGTGTTACAGTGCTTCCAACTACATCAATTTCCACATCAAGCATTGCATTGTCGTAGCCTTGTTTTAAGGTTACAGTTAATCCAGTTACATCTAAGTTTTTTGAGAAAGTAGCTGTAATTACAGCATCAGTAGGCACACCCGTTGCAGCCGTTGCACCGTTCAAATCAATAGTACCCGATTTAAGAGAAGACAAGGCGAATGCAATTTCCTCTTCTTTATCGCAACTTACAACACTTATCATGGCTGAAAATAAGAACAGCCAAACGATAGAATTTAATACTCTTTTCATGTTTTTAGTTTTAAAATTAATAATTATTAAAAATGGTTTTATCTTGAATTGTTGTATCGTTAATTTTATTGATACGATGACTTTAAGTCATCGTATCAATAGTTTGTAATTAAAAATTATTCCCAACCTGGGTTTTGTGCCCATTTGTTTCCAGTTAAGTCAAGTTCCACTTGCGGAATAGGAAACAATTCGTGTTTTCCTTGAGTAAAGCCTAAAGTCCCAAGTACTTCAACTGCCTTTCCTGTTCTTAACAAATCCCAAAAACGGAAACCTTCCAATGCCAATTCGTGTCGGCGTTCGTTCAATATTGCAGCACGAAGCAAAGCCTTGTCGGTGGTTGTAATTTTGGGTAAAATGCTAGCATTTGCATTTCTAGCTCTAGCTCTTACGTCTTCCAAATAATCGAGAGCCAAAGCAGGTTGATTAATTTCGTTTAAAGCTTCGGCAGCCATCAAAAGTACATCGGCATAGCGAATTAATCGGCGGTTGTGTCCAAAAGACGGAGGAACGGTTTGCCCTGGAGTCCATACTTTTTGGTTGTAACATTCTATTTCTATGAGATTTCCGCTTCCATCAAATGTTTGGTCTAGCGTTTTTCCATCGCCCAAAATCGTAACGCCATCGAGTATTTCGCCCAAGAAAATAACAGTTGCCTCTTTGCGTGGGTCGCCTGTTTCAAAGGAGTTTATCAAATTGAGCGAAGGACGATTAAAACCCCAACCTCTATTGGGTGTTCCACGCACACCTTGAACGTTAGCATATTGATTTCCACCATTTTCCAAACCTTCTTCGCCATAAGCACCTACTTCAAACACCGATTCGATTCCGTGCTCGCCTGCAATGCTGTTGGCATCTTCAAAGTTTGGTTCTAAACCATAAAGCTCTGAATTGATAACCAAAAGAGCATAATCGGCAGCTTTTTGGTAATCTTTTTTGAATAAATAAACTCTTGCTAATAAAGCTCTTGCAGCTCCTTTAGTAGCTCTACCCAAATCATTGCCTGTATATTGCAAAGGCAAATCTTCAATGGCATCGAGCAAATCGGTTTCTATTTGAGTGTAAACCTGAGCTGCCGGCGTGCGACCCATTTCCAAGTCGGGCAAAGTGCTTGTAAACAAAGGCACATCGCCCCAAGCTCTTACCAAATCGAAATAAAATAAAGCTCTCAAAAATTTAGCTTCAGCCATGTAGCGAGCTTTTTTGTCAGCGTCCATTTCTATCGAGGGAAGTTTTTCGGTAACTACATTGGCTCGTTTTACGCCTAAATATAAGGTATTCCACCAGTTAGCCAGCGTTCCTTCGGTAGAAATATGCTGAAATTTATCGTAAGGAGTAATGTTTGAAGCGGCATCGTCGGGGTTGCTTCCTTTGTGTGCATCGTCTGACATGATGTCGAGCAAAGGAAATAAGCCCTGATTATAAGTAGAATGGCGCAAGGTATTGTAAACTGCATTGGTTGCCAAAAGAGCATCATCGGCAGTAGAAGGGAAATTGCTTTGAGTAAGAGCTCCTTGTGGCGGACGATTCAAAAAATCTTCGCAACTGCTTACCGAAGTGAGCAATAGAAAACTTATGGATACTATTTTCAAAAATGATTTCATAGTGTCATTAATTTTATAAAAATTCATTTATGTTTTTTCTTAAAAAGTAAAGCGAATGCCCAATGAATAAATCGAAGCCGTAGGATAAGTTCCGTAATCCAAACCGTTGTCTATTGGACCACCTAATATTTCGGGCGAATATCCTGTGTATTTTTTCAAAGTAAACACGTTTGTACCACTTGCATACACATTAATAGATTGCGCTTTGAGTTTTTTCACTAAGTTTTCGGGTAAATTGTATCCCAAAGTAACATTGCGAAGCCTGAAAAACGAACCATCTTGAACATAATGCGACGAAGGTAAAAAGTTGTAACCTCCGGCGGTTGCTCTTGGTTCTGAAGTACTTGTGCCTTCGCCAGTCCAGCGATTCCAAACATGTTGTTCAAAGTTGTATAAATCGGGGCGAATGGTTTCTTTAACGTTGAAAATTTCATTTCCGTATTGTCCTTGAAAATCAATATTCAAATTAAAATTACCATAACTAGCCGAAATATTCAAACCATAAACAAAATCGGGAATGGGCGAACCAATGTAAGTACGGTCGGCATCGGTTATTTTGTTATCATTGTTAATGTCCACGTAACGCAAATCGCCCGGATTGGCATCAGCACGGTGTGGATACGCATCTAAATCGGCTTGATTTTGGAAAATTCCATCTACTTGGTAGCCATAAAACGAACCAACTGGCTTTCCTACTTCGGAGCGAGTAAGCCCGCCACCTCCAATTAAAAAGTCATCGCTAGCTCCGGTGCCACGCACTTTGAGTGCTTCGTTGTGTAAGGTATTTCCCAACAAACCAACAGAATAGCGAAGTTTTCCGATATCATCGTTCCAGCGGAAATTAAATTCTACGCCTGTATTTAAAATTTCGGCAGCATTTTTTGTTATCGACGAACCACTTCCATTGCCAACAAAACCAGGCAATTGAAGCGCAATTAAAATATCGCTTGTTTTTTTGTTGAAATAATCTATTTCGGCAGTAAATTTATTTTCCCACAAACCCAATTCAATTCCTATATTGGTTTGATAAGTGGTTTCCCAACGTAAATCGGGGTTTCCTGTGGTCGAATACGTTTGCCCTGGAGTAATTACATCGCCAGTTCCAAATACGGCATTAATTCCGTTTCCTACCAACGAAAATTGATTGTCGTAAGCTATTTTTTCATTGCCAACACCGCCCCAACTTGCTTTTAATTTGAGGTTCGAAATGGCTTTAGTGGATTGCAAAAAACCTTCGTTGTGTAAGTTCCAACCCACAGCAACTGCCGGAAAACCAGCATAACGATTGGTTTCGGTAAATTTAGACGAGCCATCGATACGATAAGTAGCTGTGAATAAATAGCGACTATTGAAACTGTAATTCACACGACCTAAGTAAGAAATCATGGAATAATTCAAATTAGCATCTACTCCATGGTAAACAGAATTGGGATTGATGTTGTTGGAATTGATGTACCAAAAATCTTCTGTTTCGCGCGTAAGGTTTTCTCCTGTCATTCCAAAGCTTTCAGAATTAACACTTTGCATAGTGTAACCTGCCAATACATCAAAACGGTGTTTGTCCAGCTCACGGCTATAATTCAAGGTATTTTCCCAAATCCAAGATGAGTTAGTCGATTCGCCTTTGTAAAGTCGGCTAATGGAGTTTTGTTGTTGTGGCGACACAAAATAAACCGGTGAAAACGAGGTGCTTTTTCCCATTGCCAAATCCATACCATAACTTGTTTTGAAAAGCAAACCTTGGGCTAAATCTATTTCGCCATAAAAATTACCTGTTCCACGCAGTCCTTTTCCAAAACTATTGGTGTATTCTATATCAGCCAAAGGGTTTCCAGTTCCGGGCAAAGCGGTGTAAGTTCCATCGGCATTGAGTGGTTCTAAAACAGGCCAAGCTCTGTAAGCAACAAATACGGCATTTCCGTTTGTATTTTGCTGTTTGTAAGGAGTTAAACTAATGTTGTTTCCTATACGAATGCGCTCCGATAAATTGTAGGTATTGTTAAATTTAACACTCAAACGCTCATAATTAGACTTTTCGATAATTCCTTCTTGTTTAAAATAACCTATTCCAAAATAATATTGTCCTTTGTCGGTCGAAGCCGAAGCTGAAAATTGTGCATTGAATATAGGAGCAGCAAAACCATCGGTGAAAATCTCATCTTGCCAATCAACATTTGAAACAGCATCGAGATTGTTGTAAGTTCCCGGGTTTATTTCGTTCACAATACCTGCAAATTCCTTTCCCGAAAGCAAATCAATCTGATTTTGAAGCTTTTGAATGCTGCTTTCGGCAGAAAAATTGATTAAAACCTTTCCCGAACCATTTTTGGCACGCTTTGTAGTAACAATGATAACTCCATTTGCACCTCTGGCACCATAAATAGTAGTTGCCGAAGCGTCTTTGAGCACTTCAATGGATTGAATGTCGGCACTGTTGAGAAAGTCGATATTGTCCAAAATAACGCCATCAACTACATAAATAGGATTTGAATTATTGAACGTTCCTACACCACGCACACGTACAGTAACACCCGAACCCGGTGCGCCAGAGTTAGTTACAATTTGCAAACCTGCCACTTTTCCTTGCAAAGCTTGCATTGGCGAAGCATTGGGAATGCGATTCAAATCTTCGGCTTTTATGGTCGAAACCGAACCTGTCATATCGCTTTTGCGTTGCACACCATAGCCAATTACCACAATATCATCGAGGTTGGTAATTGCTTCAACTAACGAAACATTTAAAGTTGTTTGTCCGGCAATGGGTTTCTTAACCGTTTCGTAACCCATAAAAGAAAAGCTCAAAACAGCATCTTGGTTTGGTACATCGAGTGTGTAATTTCCATCAATGTCGGTCAAAGTGCCGTTGGTAGTACCTTCCACTACTACACTTGCGCCTACAAGAGGCTCATTGGTTTTAGAATCGCTTACTATACCTTTTATAGTGTGCTGCGAAAACGAAAACTGTGTAAGAAATAGAAAACTGATTAAAATTAAAATATGTTTTTTCATAAAAGAA
The DNA here is from genome assembly GCA_020047755.1 of Bacteroidota bacterium. Lineage (GTDB taxonomy): Bacteria > Bacteroidota > Bacteroidia > Bacteroidales > JAIFNL01 > JAIFNL01. Next base: position 8,518 of record JAIFNL010000020.1, on the reverse strand, counting down.
GATTGATTTTAATTCAATATTTAATTTGTGTTAAAAATACAACTAAAATTAATGTTAAGTTAATATTGGGGCTCTTCAATACTACTACATGTTAAAAAAAATAAAAAACGTACCTCAATATTACTACTACATAAGTTAAAAATTGGGCACTATCAAATTAATTTTAAGAACTTTACAAGCCTTATTTTTATATAAAAAAAATCCATTGAGCGAGAGTATAAAATGGTAAATGAGCAAAGAAAAACGAAAAAAGAAGTATTTTTTTTGAGAAGAAAATGATTTTAAACGCTTGTTTTGGGATAAAAATTGGATTTGTGTTAATTCGTGCACTTGTTTTTTTATAAATAAATGTAAACTTTAGGTAGTGTTTGAAAGAAAATAGTCGATTTACACATCATAAAATTTAGGTATAATGCAAAAATGCGTATTTTTTCCTAGCGAAAGGACGTATTTTAAGTTGTGAACCAAAATTAATTATCTGTTTTATTTTATCAAATTATTGAAAAAAAAGTAAGTAGCAAAGGTTTTTCCCAAACATAAAATAACACGAGTGCTTAAAAATTCATCATAAATTCGACTAAATTTTGGTTCGAATCTAAATTTAATCGCTTGCGAAGTCTATAACGATGCACTTCTACTCCACGAATAGAAATATTCAATAATTGAACTATCTCTTTGGTAGTCAGGTTCATTCTAAGATAAGCGCAAAGTTTTAAATCGCCGGGCGTTAAATCAGGATAAGCAGTTTTTAGCCTTTTAAAAAAATTCTCATGTGCTTGGTCAAAAAGGGTTTCAAACGATTTCCAGTCATTTTCACTCGAAATATTTTGGTCAATTAAGTGTAATATTTTACTGTAATACTTTTTAGGCAAGCGATAGCCAAGCTCTTCTTTAAAGTTTTCCATTTCTGATTTAATTTCCGAAAGAAGCTCATTTTTAGCAATAATTGCCATTGTAGAAGTCGCCAACTGACTATTTTTGTGGTTTATTTCCACTTGTAGGTTATCATTTTGCAATTTTACAATTTGTTGCTCGGCAAGTTCTTTTTCGTGCATCAATTTTTGCTGCTCTATTTCTATTAGTTTTTGTTTTTGACGCTGCCAGCGTTTTTTCAGAACACCTCGAACTATTAAAATGCTGATTGTAAACGATAAAACGTATAAAAACCAAGCAACAGACGAGGAATACCAAGGCGGAAGAATACTAAAATGAATGCTTGTAATCTGTGTAGGCATTCCTTTTGAATCGACCCCTCGCACATGAAAAACATATTTACCTTCAGGCAAACGGGTATATTCAAGCGTTGTAGCTTTTGCCCAGTCGCTCCAGTCGTCTTCAAGCCCTTCGAGTTTGTGTTGGTAAAGAGCCTGCATTCCAACAGTTTTGGGTGCAAAAAACGAAATTTTCAAATTGTTGAAGCGATTTGAAAATTTCATATTATTGATATTCTCGGCATCAAACAGTAAATTTTTACCTTCGGCATTTGTCGATATAATTTGGCGAATTTCAGGTTGTGATCTTTGATTTTGAACTTTTTTAAAGAAAAAATGGTTCAAAATAGCAAACCCATTGTCTAAGCAAACCAATGACAGGCTATCGTTGAGCGAAACAATGTTTTCAAAATTATCAACCAAAGAAAGCCCGTATTTTTCTGTCATTAGCCGATAAAGTAATCTGGGTTTTTCATATTCTATTTCAAAAAGAGCCATTTGATTTTTCATAAAAAACCAGTATTGATTTTTTATGGAAGGAATAATTCGAGTAGATTTTTCAAAACCAAGGAGTTGTGAATTTAATTTATCATACGGAATTATTTTTTTGTTCAAATTGTCCCATGTGTAAAGTTTGTCGCCAGTGCAAAAAACCATGTAGTTATTTATTTTAGATATATGAGTGCAATTATCAGATTCACTTTGGCTATCGAAAAAAAGTTTGGTATTTATTATCTGTTTCAAATCTTGTGAATATTGCAGTTTATACACACCTTTGATGGAATGTAAAAGCCACAAATTTCCTCCATAATCAGCCTCCAAATAAGGTGCAGGTGCACTAAATCCTGTCATTGTTGTTTGTTTCCATTGTTTGTTTTCTTTTTGGTAAACCACAAGGGAACTGTAAGTGCTTTGAATCAAATACTCATTGTTTAAGTGGTTGAATTTCTGAAGAGTGTATCCTCCAGTTACATTGCAAATTTTTGTAAGTTTATTGTTTTCCAGCAAATAAGTTCCGTCATTTAGTCCTGCATATAGCTGATTATTAATTAGTTTAAGAAACCAAACTTGTCCTTGCGAGCCATAAATCAAACCTTTTTTTAGAAGTTTGCCATCTGCTTGCAGCTCGAAATGGTAAATACCTTGATTTGTACCTACATACAAGGTATTTTCTATCATTACTGCGGTGTAAACGGCAGTGTTGCTCATTTCCTTGTCGGTATAAATAGAAATGGGTGAGCTAAACGACATAAAATCAATGCCTTTGTCCATTCCTACCCATAAATTTTCATTCTTATCCGAAGCTAAGGATAATACCGTATTATTTTGTAAATTACTGTCGGTAGAAATATGGAAAACTAAATTACCGTTCAAATCCGTTATATACAAACCCGAAAGAATAGTTCCTATTATTATCTTATTTTTCAGCCTAATAGCATTGTTTATCTTTGCTTCTTTTAGTTTTTCTTTCCATTGAATATTCCAAGGTTCAAACACTTTTCCGTTGTAAGTGTAAAGTTCGCCATCGGAAGTGCCAAAAAGGAGAGTGTCGCCTTGCAAAGGCACGCAAATATTTACTTCTTTTGACTCAAAAATGCTACTTCCAGCAACTAGTTTTAGTTTTGAATCTTTTATTTCGTACAAAAATCGACCGATTTCTTGAACGTACAAATGTTTTTTTGTTTTGAGCAAAAACATAATCGGTCTTGAAATGTTTATATGTTTAAGTTTTTTGAAATCATATTCAAAAATTGCCCCAAAGCTCTGAAAATAAACCTTTTTATCAAATTCAACTATTTTCCAAATTTCTTCATTTCCTAAATTATAATCTTTAAGTAACTTGCTCAATGAGTGATATTTATAATTACCGCTTTTATCTTTTAACCAATAACCAAACTCTTGATATGAACCTGTAAATACTTTATTATCAATAACATTTACCGAGCGAACAATGGTTTTTCCGGGCAGTTGGAGCAGTTGCCATTTACTACCATCAAATACTAGTAAGCCTTTATTGTTGGCAACGTACACATTTCCTAGCGAATCGGTGTCGATAGCCCAATTTTGGTTTGCTGCCTTATAAATATCTTTGGTATAATTATTAATAAGTACAGCATTTTGGGCTACAAGCCATTGTGTTGTTGAAAAAAGTATAAAAAAAATAAGTAAAAAGGTTTTCATTTTTGCTTTTTTTGCAATTCAGTAAATCGTTATGCTTTCTTATTAAATAAATAAAAATCCATAAAAAAATATCACGTTTGAGCTAAAATTAGAGCAGCAAGATAATGAAAAAAAAAAGATTTTTAAAATAAAAGCACTTTCCTTTTAAAAATTACTTTTTTTGTTTCATTTTTATTTTAATTATTCGTAAAAAAACATATATTTAAAATTAAAATAAGCTGGTAATTTAAAAACAGCAAATAAAATTTTGGTCAATTTTGCTGAAACGTGTTGCATTGGGTTCAGCTTCGTTGGCACTTGCAAAAGTTTAGAGCCAAGGTTAAAGCCACTAGTTATTTTGGCTTTATAGATGGATTCTAATTAACATATAACTAGGTTTTTACGTTTTGAAAGTTGAAATGAATCTTCCATTTTTAAAATACAAGCAAAACAAGTAATCAAAAATTTGCTTTTATTCATTAAAAAAAGTAAATTTGAAACTTAGAAAAAAAGTACTAAAGATAGAGTTTGTTGTTAAAGTTGAGCGTGTAAAGATATGATAGAAAGTATTTTAGAAATAAACACAGACGAATTAAAATTGACTGATTTGGTTGAATTAGAAGTTTTGCAAAAAATACAAGATGCTTTTGCAACTTCATTTAACCTACCATCGTTTATTTATGATAAAAAAGGAAATGCAATTACTCAGCCAAGTTGTTTTACCGAGTTTTGCCGCTTTATTCGCTCGTCCGAAAAAGGAAAATTGAATTGCCAACAGTTTGATAATGAATTTATTATAGAACTTTCAAAATCAAACGTTCCTATTGTTAGGAAAGGTTGTGTGCTTAAAAATATAATAACAGCCACTGCGCCTATACGCATTGATAACATACATTTGGCTAATTTTGGAATAGGTCAAATACTTGATAAAGAATTAGATAAACACGAAATAGAAAGCTATGCAAAGTCGTTGGATTTGGATTTCGATATTTTGAATGAAAAAATAAAGACGCTTTTATTTTCGGACAAAGAAAAGCTTGAAAAAGCGATTGCTTTTTTATCCGTTCTTACTCAGCAAATAAGTTTACTTGGGTTTCAAAATCTTCAAAACAAAATTCTTTTGCAAAAACAAAGAGATTATGAAAAGGAAATTGCACTCGAACACTCTAATTTTAAGGCTGTTTTCAATAATAATTATTTAGCATACATTATAATTGATAAGGAATTTAGAATTTCGAATTACAACGAAGTGTCAAAAAAAATTAGCGCACAAGTATTTAATTTTAAGCCAGATAAAGCTAAAAGTATTTATGATTTTATAATTCCTTTTAGCAAAGATGAATTTGAGAGTAATTTTAAAAAAGCACTTGCAGGTGAATTTGTACTTAGTGAAGAAGAATTTACTACACAGAAAGGCAAACAAAGGTGGTTTTTGTTTGAGTTTGTGCCTATGGCTAATTACAAAAATGAAATAGACCGAGTTTGCCTTATTATGTTTGATACAACTGACTGGAAAAATGCCGAAATACTTTCTAAAACAAACCAGAAATTGTATCAGTTGCTTGCCGAAAATTCTAACGATGTTGTTTGGCTTTTGGATATGGATTTTAAGTTCGTTTACTTAAGCCCTTCGACTGAGAGATTGTTTGGTTACAACCCAGAAGAGCGTAAAAAACTGACAATGACGGATATATATAAACCAGAAACAATTGCTCGTCTTAAAACTCTTTTCAAACAAAAACAAATAGAATATTATGAAAATAAGCGAAACGAAGCTGAAATAATTGAAATTGAAGGGCGACATAAAGACGGGCATCCTGTTTTTTTTGAAATTTCAGCCAAGTTTGTACTCGATGATTTGGGCGTAATTGTTGGAGTTCAAGGTACTTCACACGATATAACCGAGCGCAAATTTTCAGAATTTATTAGCAAACTAATTCTCGATTTATACAGTAAATCAGATACTTATGAAACAAAACAAATACTAGAACTTTGCATACAAAATGCAATAGAAATAACTCAAAGCGAAGTAGGATTTATATATTTCACCGACAAAGAACAACGAGAATCGATGGAAATAGGAAATTTGCCTGTCGATTTTGCTAAAAATAAACAGTTTTTTTGTGAGGACTCCATTAAGCTTAAAATTCCTTTCGACTATAATAATTACGATGAATTTGCAAGGGAAAAAGCCTTTTCAAAGGAAATTCCATTTTTCGACCGTTTGCTCACGCTTCCTATTTTTCAAGCCGATGAAGTAGTGGCTGTTTTGGGCTTAGCCAACAAAAAAAGCACGTACAAACAGTTTGATATAGATGTACTTAACAACATAACAACCAATTTATGGAACATTATACGCCGGCGAAATGCTGAGATTTTGACTCGCAAACTTCAAAAAGCTGTCGAAAGTGCAAAAACCTGTATTGTAATAACCAATTTAAAAGGCGAAATAGAATATGCAAATCCTTATTTTACTGAAACTACCGGCTATTTGCGTGATGAGTATGTAGGCAAAAATCCTAGTATATTGAAATCGGGCGTGCACTCCGAAGAGTATTATCGTAGCCTTTGGAAAACCATCAAATCGGGGCAAACATGGGAAGGCGAATTTTGCAACAAAAAGAAAAACAATGATTTATATTGGGAAAACGTAGTTATTTCGCCAATAACAAATTACAAAAATAAAATAACTCACTTTGTAGCTGTAAAAACCGATATAAGCGAGTATAAAAAAATTACCAAAGAACTTATTGAAGCCAAAGAACGTGCCGAAGAAAGTGATCGTTTGAAATCGGCTTTTTTGCGTAATATTTCGCATGAGGTACGAACGCCTATGAATGCAATCGTGGGCTTTTCTAGTTTGATGCTCAGACCTGAAATTGCAAAAGAAAAAAGGGTCGAATTTACTGCAATTGTTCATCAGTCGGTTAATAAACTTTTGGCGGTTATCGAAAACATGATTATTTTAGCTCATATAGAAACTAAACAGCTAAAAATTAACAAAATAGAGTTTAACCCAAGCCATTTGATTTTGCAACTTTTCGATGATTATAAGCTTCTCAACCGTAGAGTTTTAGAAAAAAATATAAAATTTAGCGTTACCGAAACAATCGATAACTGTCTCAATTTCAGTACCGATTATACTTTTTTGCAACAAATAGTGCGTATTTTTCTCGACAATGCCTTTAAATTTACCAAGCAAGGCGAAATTCAATTAGGATGCAGATTAATTGACAAGAAAATCGAATTTTTTATTAAAGACACTGGAATTGGTATTCCAAAAGAAAAGCAGCATCTTATTTTTAGGCGTTTTTCACATGCCGACGAAAATGTAACCCAGCATTTTGGAGGTATTGGTTTGGGAATATCTATTGCATCGGGGCTTATTAAATTGCTTGATGGCGTGATGTTTATAAACTCAGAAGTGAATTTGGGTACCGAAATTATTTTTACTTTGCCTATTTCCGAACCCTTATCTTTTGATATTCAAAAGCATAATGAGCAACTACAAGCTGCCAAGATTAAAGCTATTAATATTTTAGTAGCTGAAGATGAAGAGTTTAACTTTCAATACATTCACGAAATTTTAGAATCCTACGATTTTAATTTACTTCATGCAATTAACGGTCAAGAAGCTGTGGAGTTATTCAAAAAGCACACCATTGATATAGTTTTGATGGACTTGAAGATGCCAATTATGGACGGTTTTGAAGCGGCTGCTGAAATAAGGAGCATCGACAGTACGATTCCAATTATTGCGCAAACTGCCTTTGCTCACAAGCGCGAGGCTTGCCTTAGTGCCGATTTTACCGATTATATAAGCAAACCTTTTAGTAAAGAGCAATTTATTCGTATTCTCGACAAATACATTCATATTTAGTGTTTGTACCAAACTCATTGGCGCAAGTCTTTTTCTTGTAATTTTGAGGCTCATTAAATTTTAATTATAAAAATGAAGAATTTTGTTGTTTTTTTAAGATTTGTAATACAAATAAACGTAAAGTATTGATTAGTAGTAAAATAACTAAATGTTGTTAAATCGCTTATTTTTAGTGTGTTATGTATTATCTGTACTACGTAGTATAACAGACAAATTTGTCTGAAAATGAAATTTAACATTTTTTTTCAATAAAAATTCAAATAAAATATTTATATAACTTGCTCTATTTTAATTTATTATATTTTTAGGTTCTTTTTTTAATGAAATTATTGTTATTTTTTTTAATTGCAAGCATACTTTTACTTTGAAAACTCTTTTTAAAATTTTATCTTTGTTATTATTAGAACTAATAAATCTAAAAAATTATTAATTTAGTGCTGGTTACTTTGCTTTTTACAAGCTCACTTACAGCACAAACGTTGAATTTTAACTGGGAGCGTTCGCAAGCTAAAGGTACTTTACCTACTTGGTTTTTTACTTCTGCGGGCTTAGAACGCGGACTTGCACATTCGCCTGTTGCTAATCATTTGTATGTTATTAGCCGTACAAACCCTGTTTCGATATATGTACTTGGTGCAACCGATGGTGCAACCGTACTTGTAAATGAACTGCCTAAAAAACTAGATGTAACTGGCATTGCTGGTGGTACTTTTGCACTTAACGATATAGAGTGCGACGACGATGGCGTTATTTTTGCATGTAACCTTTCGGGCACTACCGAAACGGCTGCGTTTAAAGTGTATATGTGGGCAAACGAAGATGCAGCTCCTGTGAACATTATCAGCTATACCAACGCTACTTTTCCTGTAAATTCCCGTACCGGCGACCAGTTTTTACTCACAGGAAAAGTGAGCGACAACACCGCTAAAATTTATGCTGTTTCAAAAGTATCTACAGGAGGACCTGCCGAAGCAAACGTTGTGTGTTGGACTACCACCGACAAAGGGGCTACTTGGGCACCACAGCATCTTTTTGAAATTACAAACACTGCATTGATTGGAGTTGGTGCAAATAGTGCTAACATTTTCCCCATTCCGGGCACTACCGATTTTATTTACAATGAAAATTCAAAAAGCCCGACTCGTATAGACAATACAGGAGCGATAGTGGCTGCGATACCTGCTGCTGTTACCGAAACCAACAGCAATAGAGTACGTGTATTTCACAAAGACGGAAAAACTTATTTGCTTACTTTTACCTACAATCA
>JAIFNL010000167.1 GCA_020047755.1 Bacteroidota bacterium | reverse complement strand
GATGAGCACGCATACAGTGTAAAAATTACCGAAAAACTATCGCGTTTCAAAGAACACCGAAATAAAATCTTAGCAACCAAGGATTTTTCGATAATGGAAAGTGGAGAGTTTATTGAACTTTCCAACCAATTGAGTAAAACAAATAGTCAATTAGCTACCTTTGTAAATATAGAATTATTTCAACTCGATAAATACAAAAACAATGCACAAACAAACTAGGCTAACTTGCACTGCTATCAACGGTTTATTGGTTTATAATCAGGTATTTAAAGATAACGTTAAACCTTGTTTGTTGAAAAACTCACAAAATCATTGTTCCTATTGCGATGAGCACTCTTTTAATGCTGGTAATTTGATGATTGAACATTTTAAAAGTGTAAAATTTTTCCCAGAGTTAGAAGCCGAGTATTCAAATTTATACACTTCTTGTTTTGCTTGTAATAATAGAAAACGTGATGCTAGTTACCCGACAATTGAGCCTTTACGACCTGACGATGCGGATTATTCATTCGATAAATATTTTCATTTTGAGCCTGATACCGGAAAAATTATTCTTTTGGATACTAACAATCTGCAAGCAGAAGCGACATTAACATTTTTAAATTTAAACAATCTTGATACTAGAAATGCACGTAAAAATTTTGTTAATGATTGGATTGCCCGTAAATCAAGACCTAGTTACTCGTATCGCTTTATTGAATTGCCTGAAAATAACGGAAAATAGAATTTTAGCCCTAACTCAAAACAGTTTGGGCTAATGTTTTTTATACAGCGGTGCATTTTTACATCTACTTATGAAATGTAAAATTTAATGCTTATTTTTTATCAAACAACAAAGTTCGGCGAATGAACGACCAAGAATTGTTAGCGCAAATACAAAATAATGACCAACTTGCATTTAAAGAGTTGGTTAAAAGATACCAAAAAGCAGTAGTAAATACCTGCATGGGATTTGTGCACAATACCGACGATGCCAGAGACTTAGCGCAAGAAGTTTTTATTGAGGTTTATCAGTCGATAGCGAAATTTAGAGGCGATGCAAAGCTTTCTACATGGATTTATCGAATTGCAGTAAACAAATCGCTCAATTTTTTGCGAAGCCACAAAAAAAATAGCCTACTCAAAAGCATCGAACAGTTTTTTAAAGGCGAAAAAAATACGCATTACGAAATAGCTCACAATCAATCGGCTGATTCTGAACTTTTAAACAATGAAACAGCACACGTTTTGAACAAAGCACTCGAAAGCTTGCCCGAAAACCAACGCATTGCCTTTGTTTTGAGCAAATACGACGAGATGCCTTATGCCAAAATATCGGAAGTAATGGACATTTCCGTTTCGTCGGTCGAATCTTTGCTTTTTAGAGCAAAGAAAAATTTACAAACCAAACTTGTTCATTTCTACACGAATAAACCAAAAATAAATTAAAACACAAAAAAATAAAATTACGACCGCAAGTTTTTTTTATTTTGAGTGTCTTAATAATAAGTAACAGTAAAAAAAACATTTTTTTACACAATTTGAAGACTAAAAACATGAATTGCAACGAAGTACATAAGCAAATTTTGTTTTTTGCAGAGGCAACAGCCCACGAAAATCAAATGCAAGAGATTCAAAAGCATTTAACCGCTTGTAATGAATGTAATTCTCTTTACATCAATATTCTAACTAATCTTAAAAATATTGAAACAGAGAAAACATCTCAAAGCGATGAACTCTTTTTTGAGCAATTGCAAGCCAAATTGAATCAAAAGCAAAAAACTAATGCAAATCTTCATTTGCACTCCTTTAGGCAAGTGCTCGAACCTTTGAAAATAGCTGCTGTTATTGCTTTGGGCATTTTTCTTGGCGTTTTGATTGGCAATAGTTCCGAGCAAACGGTTCAAACCGAGCAAGCCCAAACCGAAACTTACAGCTTAGAAGACGAATTTACTAAAGAAATCTATTTCGCTGGCAACGACTTAGCTTACGAATCGGTAGAAGAATATCTAACCGAAACCAATTCACAAAATAAATAATTTTGAGAAACTTCTTAAAAATCAGCGTTTCACTGGAAGTTTTCTTTTTAAAACAAAAAAACGATGTCTTACTTCAAAAATACAAACAAACTACTCATTTTAGCCATAATTGTACTTTTAGTTACAAATATTGCTACTATTGCTACCATTTTTTACAAAAAAAATGAAATAGCAACTGAAAGCCAAATGAAATGTTATCAAATGCCCGAAAATAAAAAAGACCGTTTTGGGCATTTCATGCAAAAACGATTGAATTTAAACGATGAGCAAAATCAGAAATTTGGTAAGTTGAGAGACAAATACCACCAAAAAGGCGAAATCATAACCGATGGAATACATCAAAACCGAAAACTTTTGTATGTTGAATTGGCTAAAGAGCAAGTAAATTTGGATACAATGGCTGCAATTTCCGACAAAATAGGTCAGTTGCATAGCCAACTAAAGCAAATTTCGATACAACACTACTTGGAAATGAAACAAATATGCACTCCTGAGCAGCAAAAAGAGCTATACAAGCTATTTAAAAATGCTTTTGAGCGCGAAGAAAGACCAATGAACTCAAGAAAATTTCACAATAGAGAAGAATTTCGTTAAACCTTTTCTTCTTTTTTAAGTCAAAGATATAAATTAACTCAAAAAAGTGATTGTTTGTCCCGGGAAATAAAACCAATTGCTTAATTTCAAATCAATTAACAGTTCTTAATAACAAAAAAACATGAAAACTAACAAATTTAGATTACTAGCAACTATTTTAGCGGCTCTTTTGATTAGCATCAGTACCAATGTATTAGCACAAAGAGGTCAAGGCGGACAAGGAATGGGACAAGGCATGGAGCGCGGCTCGTGCATGAATATACCCGATTTGACCGATGCTCAAAAAACTTCGCTCGATAAGCTTCGTGCAAGTCATCAAAAAGAAATGCTACAATTTCGCAACGAAATGGGCGAGTTAAAAGCAAAACTTCAAACTTTGCGCACTGCCGAAAGCCCTAACATGACCGAAATTAATGCTACCGTTGATAAAATTACTGTTCTCAAAAACAAGCAAATGAAATCGCGTGAGGCTCATACCCAAGATGTTCGTAAAGTATTAACTCCCGAACAACGCGTTCAATTTGATTTGAAACAAGGCGGCAAAGGCAAAGGAAACTGTATGGGACAAGGCGGCGGAAAAGGTTGCGGAAACAGATAGAACACAAAAACTTTTATTGATTAAAATGTAAAAAAAAAACATCGGAAACTTAATTGTTACCGATGTTTTTATGTTATTTGAAAAAGGCAATTTAAAGCGCTGCATTTTTTTGTGCAAATTTAACTGTTTGATAAAAGTTTTTCAACAGATAAGGAAGTAATTCATTTAGTTTTATATTTTGTTTTGAAATCCAATTTCTTATTTCATTATCAATTGGAAATTCGTTTATTGTTATCCATTGAATTTTACCCGAAATAATATCTTCTTCCGTTACTTCAGGAATATCGCTACAATCAATAGCATCATCATCATAAAATATTAGATTTTCTGGCACTCTGATTGAATTTTTATTCAGAAAAGTTACATCTCGAACAGGTATTTGTTCGTTTTTGAAATCAATATTTTCTTGTAAAATTTCTTGTCCTTTTTTAAGCAATTCTATTGCATTTTTCCAATACATTTTTGTGTCCATTTAATTAGACTTGTTGTAATTGATTTTTAGGAATTTATGAGCTAATTCAAAAAAATCAATTTACAACTAGTCTATTATTACCAATGTTTTTATGTTATTTGAAAAAATGAAGAATCAAAACTTTAATCCCTAATTTTTACTTTTCTTGTATTCTTCTTTGGCACTGTAAAAGAAACTTAGCTCTTTGTATTTGTCAAAAAAGCTTTTCATTTCGTCCGAACCTGTAAAAACCTCTGTAATATAATCACTTACAGGATACAATTCCATCGTTTCTGCCGTTGGGAACACCATTTTGTAGAAATAATACTTGGCTTCATCGCTTGGTTTTACTTGCAAGAAAACCACATTGCCTACAGTGGTAATGTGCGCAGTGTGCGGTTTTGAAGTGTAAGTACTATCAGTGCTTTGAAATTCAAACTTATCTATTTTTACCGAAAATTTATCTATGCTTGTAATTACATGGTAAGTTGGGAATAATTTTTCTCTATATTCCGGCATCATTTTCATGTTTTCAGCTTCTTTTTCGGCATCACTTGGCGAAATCCATTTTCCAAGCAACTGTTGAGGAACTTTTTCTTTTGGCGCACTCAAAGGAATTTCGGAAGAGTAGGGGCAAGCCGTTACTAATAATGCAATTGCAAAAATTGCTACAAATCGAATTATTTTCATAATCTGTTTAAATTAAATTAATTAAATGAAAGTTTTTTAAAATTTTTATAAAAAAAGCTTCTTAGTAAAATTGAATAAATAAACCTTACCAAATAGAATTATATTGTTCTCTATTTCAGGTTTTAATAAAATTAATCGTTAAACATTAACCGTTAAACATTACTTACTGTCTTTTTTTTTGAGTAAAATTATCTTTAAATAGTCGTTTTTTACAAGGAATAAAAATAAGAGCTTTTCTTTATAAAATTTATTTCAGCAAGTTAAGTAAAAAAAACTATCTAAACAAATTTTTGAAGAAACTACCTTGTTTCTTTTCGCTTCCATAGCGGTTGTAGTTTGGTTCTTGGCTGCTAAGATGAGGATTTAATACCTGCCAAATTTTGCTCCAACCCAAAAAACCACCTACATTGCGGTCGTCGATATACACATCGGCTAGTATTTTTCGGCTAATGGTTTCGTCGAATTTCTCTTCGGGATAATTTTTATTAATGGCGTAAAATTCTACCCCATTTTTGCGGCAAAATTCTACAGCATCGTCAAGTTCTTTTCCTGCGCGATAAGTCCAAAGGATTAGTTTATGCCCTTGCTTTTGCAATTCTTTCAGCGTACTGAAGGCAAAAGTAAGTTCTTTTCCTATTTTGGGATATTCGTGCTCTACTATTGTGCCGTCGAAATCAATGGCTAACGTCATGTTAATTATGAATTAAAAATGAAGAATTAAAAATGAAGAATGAATAATGAACAATTCATTTTTCATTCTTAATTTTTAATTTAGTTATTTCACTCTCTGCCAAACTTGTGTGCGGTAAAAGAATGCTATATAGCCTCTTACTTGCAACTTGTCGGAGTCCTTTTCGTCTAACCAAAGTTTGCAATCGTAAAGTTTTCCGGTTTTAGGGTCTAAGATGCCATTATCGCCTTTCCACTCTTTGCCGCTTGCGGTTAAACCGGTGATAACGTCCATTCCTATTACTTTTTTATTTTTTCGTGATCCCGGGCATACTTCGCAAATAGGGTCTTGATCTTCACCCGGTTCTTTGAAAAGTTTTTCTATTTTGCCGTAAAGTTTTCCGTCTTTTTTGTAAATTAATACTATCGACTTTGGTTTTTTGGTTTCATCGTCCATGGTTTTCCATTTTCCTAATACTGACTGGGCAGAAAGGTTGCTAAATACAAACGTTAGCACCAAAAAGCTGATAAAAAAAATTGTTTTTTTCATTTTAACTTCTCTTTTTTTTGAATGGTTTGTTATAAATTGATAATTGTGAGAGCATTTTTTCCGAAATTCAATTCTTTTTTCGGTTTAAGTATATTTTTTTATAAGAATTTTGTAAAATTTCGCACAATTGCTCCTCTTCTTTTTGGCTTATTCTTTCAAAAAGCAAATTGCAAAGTAAATTAATTATTTTTAAAAACCAAATTATTCATCGAAAAAAAAGAAATTTAGAGTGTTTATCTATTTTTTTGCACTATTAAGAAACAATACTTCGTTAATTTTTTTCTAATAAATTAAATAACCGAACTTTGCCAAAGTTTACTTATTTTGATTATTATGCAGATAATTAACTATTTAGCAATTTATAAACTGCAACTTTGGCAAAGTTTAACGAAGTATTGTACTTATTATATTAGTGTTGATGTTTAAGACGTTATGTCGTCTAGGTTATCCACCATACCCTCTATGAGAACGTTATTTTCGCTTGCTTGCGATGTTCGGGTTTTGAACTGCGGCATTAAATACATTCTACTTTTTGCATAGTTGCTGT
>JAIFNL010000252.1 GCA_020047755.1 Bacteroidota bacterium | reverse complement strand
GCCAAAAACCAGTAATGTTGCAAATAAAAAAAATACTAGTTTTTTTCATCATTTCATTTTCAAATTTAGCTGTTTTGTCGCAAAATAGCCCTAAGTTTGAATACATTTCATTGTTGGAAGGATTATCACAAAGCTCTGTTTCTCACATAGTTAGAGATGAATATGGCTATATGTGGTTTGCTACTTTAGATGGATTGAACAAATTTGATGGCTACAAAGTAGAAGTATTTAGAACAAACCCCAATGACTCTAATTCATTGGCTGATAACTCTATAACTTGTATTTATGTATCAACACACAAAGAAATTTGGATAGGACACAAAGGCGGCGGAATTTCGGTTTTTAATTACATGAACCAAAAATTTACACGCATCAAAGCCAACGAAAATATCCATAACTCTCTTGTTGCTAATGATATACGAACAATTCAAGGCGACAAAAATGGAAATATTTGGGTAGGAACAGCCAAAGGATTGACCAAGGTAGAACGTAAAAAACTAGCTAGCGGAGAACTGAAAAATAAATTTATTAAATTCAAATTCGATATTTTTAATCCATATTCAATTATAAATGATGATATTAACCGAATAATAGAAGGCTCAAATTCAGAAATGTGGATTGCTACAAATTCCGGAATTTGTACAATTAACATCAACACGCACAAATCTAAAACACTTGCATTCAACAAAAAACTGCAAGATTTATTGAGTATAAGAGTTGCTAATATTTTATTTCAGGGCGATAGCTTGCTTTGGATAGCAACCGACAATGGTTTAGGAAAATACAACCTTAAAAAACAAACATTACATGCTTTTCAAGCTGATGAAACAAAGTTTAATGCTTTGAGTTCTAATAAAATAACTGATTTTGCCCTCGATTTTGATACTACCCTTTGGATAGGAACTAAAGATGGCTTGAATCATTATAGACCCAAAACCAATGATTTTGAGGTATTTAAAAGCAGTATTTTTAATTTACAAGGATTAAATTCTAGTGAAATTACTTCGCTTTACATCGATTCGCAAAAAATTCTTTGGGTAGGAACTTCTTTGGGCGGAGTAAATAAATGGAACAGACCTGCAAAACATTTCAAAACCATTCGCAACGTTCCTTTTGATAGTAAAAGTGTGGCTTCCAATAGAATACGATGCTTTTTTCAAGACAGAGACTCCAACGTTTGGATTGGAACTGTCGATGCAGGTTTGGAGCTTTGGAACAGAAAAGAGCATATTTTTAAGCATTTTCCTTATATTAAATACTCTCAAAACTCGGTATCTGACCCACACGTGAGGGCTATCGCGCAAGATGCAAAGGGCAGACTTTGGCTGGGAACAGATGCTTCGGGAGTTGATTTATTTAATTATAAAACACTTACTTTCAAGAACTTTAACAAGAAAAATTCAAAACTAACTAATAATTCCATTTGGGCTATTTTTGTCGATTCCAAGCAGCGTTTGTGGGTAGGAACGCTCGAGGGCGGCTTGTGTGTTGCCGATTTGAATCAATTTGATAAAACAGGAATCCTTGATTTTGAGTCATTTGTGCACGATGAGAAAAATCCTACAAGCATTAGCGGAAATGCTATTTCGTGCATTATCGAAGATAATAATTCAAACCTTTGGATAGGGACACGCAACAATGGATTGAATAAATTGCCGGTAAATTCAAAAGAATTTAAGCGGTATAATTTTTTACCAAAAAATGCTGCGCCTGAAGAAGTTGACCGCATTTATTCTATTTTGCAAGATAGCGAAGATACCATTTGGGTGGCAACACGAGGAACTTTAAGCAAATTTTTGCCCGAAAAAGATAAATTCTTGAAGTACGATTACTTCAAGTACAATATTCCTAACCCTGTGATGATGTGCTTGGTAGAAGACCAGAAGAAGAATATTTGGATTTCGACAAATCGAGGGCTAACTTGTTTTAATAAATACAAGAAAACTTCTCGTAACTATGATGTTACAGACGGCTTGCAATCCAATGAATTTATGGTGGGAGCTTGGCTTAAAACTTCTGACGGACAAATACTTTTTGGCGGACAATCGGGATTTAATGCCTTTTATTCTTCCGATATTGCAGACAATCCTTACGAACCTAAAGTGTTGATTACTAATTTTTTAGTGTTTAATAAAAGCTTTGTATTGGATACTTCTATTTTTGAAAAGCGGCACATTGATTTAGATTATTCTCAAAATACATTTACTTTTGAGTTTGTGGGTATTGAGTATGTTAATTCTCTTCAAACTCAATATGCTTATTTGCTCGAAGGCTTTGAAAAAGACACAATTAGAGTAGGAAATAGGCGTTTTGCTTCCTATACCAACCTCTCGCCAGGCACTTATACTTTCAAAGTTTTTGCTGCAAATAACGATGGAAAATGGAATAAAATAGGCAAATCTATTCAAATTCATATTGATAGACCTTTTTGGCTTACTCCTTGGTTTTTTGCTATTCTCTTTTTTATAATTGTTTTGATTTCTTACTTTTTTATTCATTTGCGCGATGTTTATCGCGACAAAAATGAGTTAGAAGTGAAAGTGGTGGTTAGAACTAAGGAAGTTGTGCAACAAAAAGAGGCAATTTTGAAGAAAAATGAAGAATTAAAGCAAAGCCAAGAAGAGATTTTAGAGAAAAATGAAGAATTGAAGCTTCAACAAGAGTATATTTTGGAAAAAAATGAAGAATTGAAGCAGCAACAAGAAGAAATACTTGCCCAACGCGATGCTTTGGAGCAGGAACGCGATATTTCGGAAGCTAGCCGATTGGCTATTATGGACTCAATTACTTATGCACAACGAATTCAAAACGCAATTTTGCCACCTATCGAAATTATTAACAAAATGGTAGCAGAACATTTTATTTTGTACAAACCACAAAATATTGTAAGTGGCGACTTTTATTGGATGAGCAAACGCAATGATAAACTGATAGTTACAGCTGCTGATTGTACTGGACATGGAGTTCCGGGAGCTTTTTTGAGTATGCTCGGAATTTCTTTTTTGAATGAGATAGTAGGGAAACAGCAAATTGTAATTGCTTCTGATATTTTAGGACATTTGCGTGGAAAACTTATCGAATCGCTACATCAAACCGGAAAACTTAATGAAGCTAAAGATGGAATGGACATGAGTTTGTGCGTGATTGATACTCAAAAAATGGAACTTCAGTTTGCTGGCGCTTTTAATCCTTTGCTTTTGTGCAGGTTTAATAAAGAGGTAGAAGGTGAACGAGAACTTATTGAATTCAAAGCAGATAGAATGCCTGTTGGCATTTCTGACCGAGATAAAAAAGATTTTACCAATCACTTGGTAAAACTCAAAAAAAATGATGTAATTTATATGTTTTCAGATGGTTATGCCGACCAATTTGGTGGACCTTTTAATAAAAAATTCAAAGTAAAAACTTTTAAAGACTTGCTTTTGCAAATTTTTGATAAACCACTTAGTTTACAGGCTCTTATGCTTGATGAAACCTTGATGAGTTGGCAAGGTGATAACGAGCAAATTGACGATATTTTAGTACTAGGAATTAAAATGTAAGCAGGTATTTTTGCAATCGTTAAATGGTTCTAGAATTTTCTAAAACCATTTAACTGAATTTTTGAATTTTATTTTTTAAATTTCTTTAGTGTATTTTCGTATTGCTCAATGCTTTCACCCTCATTTTTAGCTAGTTCGATTGCTTTTTGTTGGCTTTCGATGGCTTTTGGTTTGTTGCCTGTTTTGAAATATAAGTTTGCCATAGTATCATAATACGCTGCTTTTGCTTCTAATTTAATCGCTATCTCGAGCCATTTTATAGCTTTGCTTGAAGCATCGGCATCGTTGAGTTGCTCAAATACTGTCCAACCAAACGAATTAATTCTTGAAGCATCGTTATAATTCATCTTTGTAACTAGCTCATCTATTGTGGCTACATAGGTTGTCCAATCTTGTTTGACTTGATAAAAATAGACATCGGCTGTTTTAATTGCTCTTTTTGCCAATTCATTATTTTCCGCTAAAATTAGTTCTTTACTTTGATTATAAGCTACTTCATCTAAATTTCTTCTCAAAAATTTAGCTTGTGATTGAAAATAGACTTGTTCAATTTTGTCATTCACTGCTTTTTCTCCAAACTTTTCGGAAAAAACTTTTTTATTTTGTACGAGATATTTAAAAACAGGAATTGTATAATCTTCTACAAAATTTACAATAACTTGCCAGTTTTCGGCTTTTAAATAGTCGGCTTCGCTTAGATTTGCAAAATAGGCGTTAGCTACTTCGTAATGAGGTACATACGCATCACGCAAAGCATTTAGATATTTTAAAACAATGGCGCCATCGGTTTTGTTGGCTTCATAGTTGTCGCGCAGGTAACTAAAACGCTCGGTTGGGTTTAATGCCACTTTGCCCAAAGCTATAATTCCGGCGGCATCGCGTCCTCCTGCCGAGCGGTGAACTACATTTCCATCGCCATCGATGAACAGCAAGGTTGGAAAAACATTTACATTATACTTGTTTTTTAAATCTATTCCTTCGCCCTTTTCCATGTCAAACTTAGCATTAACAAAGGTTGTATTGTAAAAATCGGCAGCTGCATTGTCTTTAAATGCGGTATTTGCCATCTGTATGCATGGGCGGCACCAAGTAGCCCAACAGTCCATGAAAATTAGCTTGTTTTCTTTTTTGGCTTGTGCCAAAATTGCACTAAAATTTTCGTGTGCAAACACAATTTCTCTATCTTGTGCCAGAAGGTTAGAACTTAAAAACAAAAAGCTTATTAAAAAGCCTATTAGTAGATTTTTTAAAATTAATTTAGTCATAATTTTTTTTTTAAAGAGTTAAAATCATTTATATAAAGCGGTAAATTTGCAAATAAATTTGATTTCTAAAAAAAAATAATAACATTCTGAGTTTTTTTTAGGCTATTTATTGTTAATTTCTTGATATTTATGGTGTTATTTGTTTTGATAAATTTACCGCAATATCTTATTAACGAGTTTATTACACTCTATTTGTATTTTATTTTGTGTGTGTGCAAATAAAATTGGGTAGATTGTAAATAATATTTTTTTTTTGCAAAAAAATATTTAATTTAGGCTTTTTAAATTCAGTTACTTAAGATTAGTGAGATTCTAATTAAGTGCAGATAAATTCTTTCTTATTGCTTATTAATTAGTTAATTACATACTTTTTACTTAAAAAAAATAATCCGAATTGTTAGAAATAATTTATTGATTTGCACGGTATAATTGTTTTTTTTAACTTAAATTTACAGAGTATTCATTATTTTAAGAGAATTTTAACTTTTTTGTGAAAATTTAAAATTATAAATTTGGAAAAAATTAATGATATTGCAAATAACTTTTTTTAATGTATAATAGGCAAAAAGTTTTAATTGTAGATGATAAATCGGCTAATTTGTATGCACTTGAACAAGTCTTACAAGTTTTGGAAGAGGTAGAATTGGTAAAAGCATCAAATGGAAACGATGCTTTGATTGCCATTTTAAACCACGATTTTGCTTTGGCAATTCTTGATGTTCAAATGCCTGATATGGATGGTTACGAGCTTGCCGAGTTTATCCGAAGCGAAGAAAAAAGTAAATTTTTACCTGTAATTTTTCTTTCTGCAGTTTTTTCCGACGAATTTCATGTTTTTAAAGGATATAGAGCTGGTGCTGTTGATTTTATTACAAAACCGTTCAACCCCGAGGTTTTACTAAGTAAAGTAGAGATTTTCTTAAAGCTGGATAAGCAAAAAAAAGAATTAAACGAACAAAATTTTTTGCTAGAAAAAGAAATTTTTGAGCGCAAAAAAATTGAACAGTCGTTGAGAGAAAATGAACAAAAATTGCAGGATTTGAATTCAACCAAAGACAAATTTTTTTCTATTTTGGCACATGATTTACGCAATCCTTTTAATACAATTATGGGCTTTTCGGAGTTATTACTCACTCAAAAACAGTATATTCCACAAGATAAAGCAGAGCATTTTTATAAATTAATAAATGAAGCATCAAAATCGGCTTATAATTTATTATCTAATTTATTAGAATGGTCGAGGGCTCAAACCGGTACTATTAGTTTTATTCCGCTCAATTTTGATGTAGCTCAAGTGGTAAACGAAAGTTTGAAATTATTGGAGGGAATGGCAACAAAAAAGGGAATCAAATTTATTTCAGAAATTCAAGAAAAAACAGAAATTTTTGCCGATATGAATATGATTACCACTATTTTAAGAAATCTAATTTCAAATGCAATTAAATTTACCTTTGAAGGTGGAACCATCAAAATATCAGCAAGTTATCATGAAAATTTTGTTCATTTGGAAGTGAACGATAATGGCATGGGAATTAAAGAGCAAGATATTCAAAAACTTTTTAAAATTGACTCTAATAAATCGTCGTTAGGAACAAATAATGAAACCGGAACTGGCTTAGGGCTAATTCTTTGCAAAGAATTTGTAGAACGAAATGGTGGCGAAATCTGGGTAAAAAGTGTTTTGACGCAGGGAAGCTCTTTTATTTTTTCGGTACCTCAAAAAGGATAAAATTTAGTTTTTGTTTGATGTAAATATTTTGAATTACAACTAGTTACATAAAATATACAAAAAAGTGTAATAAGCAGATGGCTTTCAAAAAAGTTATTTAAAATTAAATATTTTCTGATTCTTTGTGATAAAATAGCAGTAGGACAGTTTGCCAATTTAACAATTTGTAATTAGAGTTTAGAAGAGCTAGGTAATTTTTTTTTTCAGTTTTGGTTACTAGCAAGTTACGCTATCAAAAAAAATAGTTCTGTTACTTAATATGATGATAAGGTATAAAAATGCACGAATATGAATTAATAAAACAAATTGAGATTCTCAAAAAAGAAAATGAGCAATTAACGGAATTAAATAAAAATATTTCGAAGCAACTTTCTATTTTTGAGTATATTGATGATGTAGTTATTGTTTTTGACTGCAATGGAAACTATTTGCAAATGTCAGAACCTAAAAATAATTTAATATATAAGCCTTTAGATGAAATTATTGGTAAAAATGTAGTAGATGTTTTGCCTCCAAAAGAAGCCAAAACTTTTTTGCAAGCCATTGAAAAAACACTTGAGAGGAATAAATCTATCACATTTTTATACAGTATCGAAATTAATAATAAATTAATTTGGTACGATGCAAAAATGATTCCTGCTAACCAAAAAAATGTACTTTTAGTCGCTCGAAATATTACCGAATATAAGAAAAAAGAGCAAACTTTGGTCAATTCTGACCTGAAACATAAAGCAATATTTGATAATACATCTCATGCTTTTATGCTCATTAATAAGCATCTAAAACTTGTTGATAATAATAACAAATTAGAACTACTGGCGCAAGAAATTTTAGGCGAAGAATATGATAAAAATTTATTACTCGAATATTTTATAGCTGCGGATAAAAAAATCAGCAGGAATATACAGAAAACATTTTTAGGAAAAACTTGTTCATTGGAGTCTGAATTGAAAATAAGCAAATCTAAAAAATGGTTTGAATTGCAATTTTCACCCGTGAAAAATGAAAAAGAAAAAGTTATTGGTCTGTTCATTAGTATTTTAGATATAAATAAGCGCAAACTTGATGAAGCACGTTTGATTAAAAATAAAGCCAATTTGAAGGCAATGTTTGATAGTTCACAGCGATTGTTTCATTTTATCGATTTAAAGTTTAGAATACAATCATTTAATAAATTAACCAAGGAATATTTCAAAAAATTTCACGGCATTGATTTGAGAAAAGGGGATAATATTTTGAAATACATGCCTATTCATAAAATTCAAGAGTTTAAAATTAACATAGAAAAAGCGTTAAATGGCGAAAAAATTGTAAAAGAAGGTTGGTTTATTGAAGATTCTAATACTTTGTATTGGGCAGAATTTTTGTATTTACCTATTTTTGACGAGGAAAATCGTAATATAATAGGTGTTGCTTATAGTGTTTTGAACATAAACGAAAAGCACGATTTTATACTAAAAATAGAAGAAAATGAGCTAAAATATAGAAATTTGGTCGAAAATTTACCAATGGCTACTTATTTATCTGCAAGTTATAATATTTTTCAGATGAATTACATTAGCCCTAAAATGAAAGACATTTCAGGCTACGAGCTTGACAAATTTATTTCCGAAGCTGGTTTTTTCGAATCTTTAATTTTTCCTCAAGATTTAGAGCGCGTTGTTGCTGCAAAGAAAAAAGTTACTATCAGCGAGCCTTTTTTCTCATTGTCGTATCGGATAGTAAATAAAAATAAACAGGTAATTTGGATTAAGGACGAGGGGCATATTATTTTTGATAAAATAGGAAAAGCGATTTATTTTCAAGGTGTTATAATTAATATTACAAAACGAAAAACAGCAGAGCTTACACTTGCAAAGCAGCAAGATGAAATATTGAGCAAAAATGAAGAGTTAAGTGCTTTAAATGAAGAACTTAAAACTTCAAATGAAGAATTGAAGAACAATGAAATTATTTTGAAAAATTCAAAAGATGCGTTGGAGAAAATATTTGTACAATCGCCTGATGCTATTATTATTACCGATGAAAATGGAACAATTATAGATTGCAATGACGAAATTCTTGAGCTAGTAGCCGCGGACAGCAAACAAGCCATTATTGGAAAATCGGCATTTAGCTTTATTGATGATAAAGAACGTTATAAAATAATTAATGCCTTTAAAAAGACATACTTACATGGAGTAGCCAAAGATATTGAAGTTACGCTTTCCTCTAAAAAAACTGAACCTATTTTTGTTGAATTTTCGTTAAGCTCAATTCGTACTGGTGAATTTGAACAAATAAATTATATAGCTATACTAAAGGACATTACGCAACGCAAGAAGGCTATTTTTGCTCTTGAGCAATCTGAAAAAAACTTGAAAGAAACCAATATTTCTAAAGATAAATTCTTTTCGATTATAGCACACGATTTGAAAAATCCTTTTAACAATATCATGGGATTTAGTGAGTTATTGCTTGAAGACTTCGATAATTACTCTAAAAACAAAGTGAAGAAAATTTTAGGTTGGATAAATGAATCATCAACACAAGGTTACAATTTACTTGAAAACTTATTGAATTGGTCGCGTTCTCAAACTGGCAGGCTTCAATGGAATCCTGAATCGATTGACCTCGTAAAATTGATTGTTTCGGAAGCTGAACTACTCAAAAAAACCGCAATAAAAAAGAATGTAGAATTATATTATCCTGAAAATGTTCAATTTATGTCATTTTCTGACTCTAACATGGTTAGAACTGTAATCCGAAATTTGATTTCTAATGCCATTAAATTTACACCATCGTCAGGAAAAGTAGAGGTGAAAGTAGAAAAATGCGAGAAAGAAGGTTTTTGGGTTGTTTCGGTAGCTGATACTGGAGTGGGAATTAGCCAAGCTGCTATGGACGATATCTTTAGGATAGATAAAAATACCAGCACTTTAGGCACAGATAATGAATCTGGAACTGGTTTAGGATTAATACTTTGTAAAGAATTTGTCGAAAAAAATGCAGGTGAATTAATGGTTAAAAGTAAATCAGGTGAAGGCAGTATTTTTTACTTTACACTGCCTTCTATTAATATTTTGCATTAACAATTATTCGAGGCTTGGCGTGCGCAAATAAAATGTGTAAATAACTGTACCTTCGGGGTTTGCGTCATTTATTGCGCCAATTATACTGTTGTAAATCGACCTGTTTTTTTGCAGCTGAATGCCGTCCCAAATGAATTTTTCTAAACTAGGGTTAGCTACTTGAGTCGAAACTTTTTTTAAGTAAACATCTATTCTGTGAAAATTACCACAGTCGGTATTTAACACTTCTTCGTTCAATTCTGGAAAAAGCTTTATCATAATTTCCCCTCTTCCTTCGTGGTCAAAATTGTTTTCAAATGCTTGTTGGTCAAGGACTAATAGATTTTTAATTTCCTTCAAATTCTTATTAATTCTAAAAACTGTGTCTTTTATTAATTTTCCAGTTTCATCGTAGCAACCTTCTTCGCCAAAGCTTTTTAATACCGGTAAATTTTCTTCGTCGAGTAGCTTGTTGCCATTTTCATCGAGCTCAAAACTAGGTTTTTCGCCTCTTGCACAGCGTATGCAATCGCTAAAAGTTAAAAATTCAGAGCGAATATCGTACACTTTTATTCCTATTTCTTCTATTTTGTAATATTCTAAGTTGTTGATTTCTAGGAAAATATTACTAAGAAGAGCTTCGCCACCTTTTATTTCTTTTCCTGTTTTTTCGTTGTAAGCCTTACCTATATATTCATGCATGTCGCGCCACGGAAGAAACAATTCAATGTACTCAAAATTAGACGTTTCGCCAGCATTAATATACGTTTCGGCAGCAAACTCAGCATTTTCATTCACACCCGCTTGGTTCAAATTTGAATATTCTTGTACCAACTTGTAGCCAGAATTGGAAAATGAAAATTTTGTATAGTTTAAATTCTTGGCTTCCAGTGATTTATCTAAATAGAAACGAAATTCAGATGCCACATTATTTTTGCTATTCACTATTTCTTTAGGAATAAAAAACAAATAGAAAACATGCTTCTGTTTGCCTTTTTCTACAAAATCGGTGGCATATATTTCAATAGTGTTCCCTTTTTTTAGCCATTTCCCAAATTCTTCTCGTGCCCAAGGATCATCGCGTTCTTCGTTTTTCCACAATTCACCATCTGTAATAAACACACTTTCAGTATTTTTTGCAACTATTTGTTGAATGGCAATATCTAAAGGTGCATTAATTTTGTTATACGATTTTATGTCTTTTATGCGTTTATATAGCTCACTTTTGGTCGAACTTTCTATTTTTTTAATAGCATCACTTTCTACTGCATAAAAATCGGGCTCTGAAATTTTGAGAGAGTTGATAAAAAGAAAATAAAAATCGGTGTTTTCTTTTTTCTCAAAAGCTATTTTCATACCACTCGAATAATCGAGGTAAATGCTAAAATTGCCACTTTTTCTTTCGCTATCTTTAGCAAAAAAGCTCTTATGAAAGCTGTTTATTGCTTTTGCATCAAAATTTGCCAAGTCTTCGGGGCAATTTGTTTTGGTACACGAAATACCAGCAAGCAGAAAAATAAAACTGTATTTTAAAACTCTTTTTAGATTCATTTTTTTGTATTCGATTGTTATTTTCAATACTGTAATTTATTTATATTTAATATTTTATTAAAATTTGAAACTCTTTTATTTTTGATAATTATTAAAATAAAAACTCCCTTGTTTTAACGCAAAAAAATCTTTTTTTAGACTTACAAAATTAGCAAAATTCATTTAAAATATTTGTTTTTGCAGATTTATTTTTTCTAAAAAAAACTTTGTGTAATTTTGCACTATTAGATTTTATTTTTTCAAATTTAAACAGTTTGTTTTTACAAAAATAAAAATTGTATTCTTGAGAAAATTTAATATAAAATTTACTTTTTTTTTTTGAAATAATTTATATTCTGTTAAAACAATTTAAAAAATAATTATGCAGGTAATTTACGAAGACAATCATATTATTGCCATAAACAAAGAAATTGGTGAAATAGTGCAGTCGGAAAATCCAGACGACCAACCGCTCGAAAATAAAGTAAAAGCTTATGTTAAAGCTAAATACGACAAAAAAGGTGATGTTTTTTTAGGAGTTGTGCATCGAATTGACCAGCCTGTTTCGGGTGTGGTTATTTTTGCACGTACAAGTAAAGCACTAGTGCGTCTGAATGAGATGTTTAAAGAAAAAACGGTGAAGAAAATTTATTGGGCAGTTGTTAAAAATAAACCGGAAAACGATTCTGGTGTTTTAGTAAATTATATTCGCAGAAATCAGACTCAAAATAAATCGTATATAGCTACTAATGAGAAAGATGGAGCAAAGAAAGCAAGCCTTGCTTACAATTTGATTGGTGCTTCCAAGAATTATTTTTTGCTCGAAATAGAGCTACACACTGGTAGGCACCATCAGATTCGTGCGCAACTAGCTTATATTAAGTGTCCTATACGTGGCGACTTGAAGTACGGCTATGAGCGGTCTAACACCGATGGCGGCATAAACCTCCATGCACGTTCTATTGGATTTGTGCATCCGGTTAGTAAACAGCAAATTGAGATTGTTGCGCCCTTGCCACACGACAATTTGTGGCGAATGTTTGAAGGCGTAAAACTCGATTAATTTTTTGACTGTGCAAAAAAGGTGGTAGCTTATTCACAAATTTAGCTACAACCTTTTGCCAGTTTATTATTTTTTTAGTTCACAATATTTAGCCGAACAGTTCTTATTTTATTGTCTTGTTTGGCTTTTAAAATATAAATACCTGCCGGAAATTTTTCCTTTGCTATTTGTAACTTAAAAATTGCTGTATCTATTTCTAAATTAAGTAGTTGCTTTCCTATGATATTTATTATAGCAATAGAAACCGGCTTTTCTGAACTGAAATTGTTAAATTCAATCGAAACGTATTCTCCAGATTTTACTGGGTTTGGAAATACTTTCATCTCAAAATCAGCTATTTCTGTTGTTTCTGCTTTTGTTGTTGGGCTGCTTTTTTTTGCTATTTGCCCGTACACATCTACTTGCGTGAGCAGAGTGAATGTTAATAGTAATAAAATTGTATATATTTTTGCCATGCGCATACTAATTTTTATGTTAAATGATTTGTTGAAATACATCTATAAATATACAAAATAAAACGATATATTCAATAAAATGTTACAAATTTTTTAATTTTTGTTTGCTTTTATTTTTTCTTTTAATGTTAACTATTTGAAAAAGAATTAATTATATGTATATTTGAAAACTTTTTAATATTAAGGTTAAAATATCAACCTTGTTTTTAAAGGTTTTGTTAATTTTTACCAGATTAAATATCTTCTATTACGTCTTCTTCTATTTTTAGATTTTCTATGATAAAGTCTTGACGCTCAGGCGTATTCTTGCCCATATAGAAGCCTAGCATTTCATTAATTGAAGTTTCTTTGTTGAGTATAACTGGCTCTAAACGAATGCTTTCACCAATAAAATGTTTAAATTCATCGGGTGAAATTTCGCCAAGACCTTTAAATCTGGTTATTTCTGGTTTGTTTTTCAGTTCGTTTACTGCTTTTACTTTTTCTTCTTCTGAGTAGCAATAGATTGTTTTATTTTTATTTCTAACTCTAAATAGCGGAGTTTGAAGTATATACAAGTAACGTTGCTTAATTACTTCCGGAAAAAATTTCAAGAAAAAGGTAATTAATAATAGTCTAATGTGCATTCCGTCCACATCGGCATCGGTTGCTATAACAATTTTTTTATAGCGCAGATTTTCAATGCCTTCCTCAATATTTAGTGCTGCTTGCAATAAATTGAACTCTTCGTTTTCGTAAATAACTTTTTTTGTTAAACCAAAGGTATTCAGGGGTTTACCTTTTAGGCTAAATACGGCTTGTGTTTTTACATCGCGCGATTTTGTAATCGACCCGCTTGCCGAGTCGCCCTCGGTAATAAAGATGGTACTTTTTTCTTTATCTTCGAGGTTTGTATTGTAGTGAATCCGGCAATCACGGAGTTTTTTGTTGTGCAAGCTTACTTTTTTTGCTCTGTCGCGAGCTAATTTTTGGATTCCCGAAATGGCTTTGCGCTCTTTTTCCGATTCCAAAATTTTGGCTTGCATATTTTTTGCTACTTCGGGGTGCTTATGTAGGTAATCATCAAGCATTTTGCCCAAAAAATCCATGATAAAATTGCGTACCGAAATACCATCGGGAGTCATATTTTTAGAGCCAAGTTTGGTTTTTGTTTGCGATTCAAAAACGGGCTCTTCTACTTTTATGCTAATGGCGGCTACGATTCCAGTTCTAATATCGGCAACATCGTAGTCTTTTTTGAAAAAATCGCGAATCGTTTTCACCAAAGCTTCCCTAAATGCTAGCAAATGTGTGCCACCTTGCGTTGTATGTTGCCCATTTACAAAACTATAATATTCTTCGCCATACTGATTGGTGTGTGTGAGCGCAATTTCTATGTCTTCGCCAATTAGATGAATAGGCGAATAAATACTTTCTTGATCCATGCTATCGCTCAGCAAATCAAGTAGTCCGTTTTTTGAAAAGAAACGTTCTTTGTTGAAATAAATCGAAAGCCCTGAATTGAGATAAACATAATTTTTGAGTAAATTTTCGACATATTCAAAAGTAAATAGGTATTTTCCAAAAGTTTCTTCATCGGGCGTGAAGCGAATCATGGTGCCGTTACCTTCGGTAGTTTTGAATACTTCGGGGTCGTTGATAATGTTTCCTTTGCTATATTCTACTAGCTTTGTTTCCCCTTCTCTAAATGCTTGAATCGCAAAGTGCTGAGAAAGAGCATTTACTGCTTTTATACCAACGCCATTTAAGCCCACCGATTTTTTAAATACTTTTGAGTCGTACTTGGCGCCAGTATTCATTTTCGACGAAACGTCTTTTACTTTTCCTAGCGGAACACCGCGCCCGTAATCTCTAATAACTACTTCTTTTTCAGTGATAGTCAAATCAATACGCTTGCCAAATCCCATCATGTACTCGTCAATTGAATTGTCGAGAGCTTCTTTTATTAGAATGTAAATTCCGTCGTCGGCACTTGAGCCGTCGCCTAATTTACCAATATACATTCCCGGACGTTTTCGTATATGTTCTTTCCAATCAAGGGTTTTTATGCTATCTTCCGAATAAATTCCTGTCATAATTATATTTTCAATTTATTTTTTTTGTGTTTTTTAGCGTTGTTTTTTTTAAAACACCTATTTTCTTTTCTCAAAAAACTGGGCAAAAGTATAACAAAAATACGTTTTTGTAAAATTTGTTTTGAATATTTAAGAATAAAAAAACATGATTTATTTTAACAACCAGACTAGAAATAGGTTAGCTCTGAATATATTTTTTATTTTGAGTTATTTTTTTTGATTGTCTTTCTGGTCAAAAATATTTAATTTGGAATTGATAAGTGGATTTTCTATTTCGGAAATATCTAATATTGAATGAAATAAAAAATCGGTTCGCCAGTGATTATTTTTTGATAGTTCTGCATTTTTAATTTTTTCTTCATTTTTCTGCTTGAATTTTTCCGAAAACCACATAAAAAATGCCGGATTTTTTTCATATTTAGTATTTTGAGCATGAAGCCATTTGCCTTCTTCGCCCAAAAGCTCGCCATGGTCGGATAAAAATAAAAGTATCGAATTTTGTTTTTCAATTTTTGTAATTAATTCATTTACAATGTAATCAGTATATAAAATTGTATTGTCGTAGGCATTTACAATTTTTATACTATCGCGTTGCGAAAATGTTTTTCCTGTAATTGTGGGTTTAAAAATCTCAAAATCACTAGGATAATGAGAGGGATAATACCAATGACTTCCAATTAAGTGTACAATAATGAATTTCAAAGGATTAGCTTGATTTATGTATTTTTCATAGTGCGGGAGCAAGTCGGCATCAAGTTTTTTTGTGTAATTGTAAACTGTATGTAAAGGTTTGTTAATGAATGAATTATTACACTCTTTGATTATAAATGAGAAAGAGCTTCCTGCTTCTTGATTGCCAAGCCAGTAGGTATCAAAATTGCACTTTTTGAAGATACTTACAAGCGATTTTTCGTTGTAAGCTGGCAAATAATTACTACTATCGGCGCGTGTGAGAATGTGCGGAATGCTCTTGTTGGTGTGCGTCCATTCAGAAAATATTTTGGTAAATGAAATAATTTTTTTTTGCTCTAAATTTGGGCAAGTTTTTTTTTTATAGCCGTTTATGCTCAAATGATCTGCACGCAAAGCTTCGCCCAGTACTAAAACGACAGTAAGTGTATCTGCTTTACAAACAGAGTGTTGGCTTATGTCTTTTCGGTTTTGTTTTAATAGCTTTTGTTCTTTAATGTACTCTACTACAGACGAATAAATTGAAAATGGAACTCTTTGGTTTATCGTATCATGTCTAATTTTATTTACAGAAAAAGGAATTAATGCCAAGAAAAAGATGGAAATGATATGAAATAGGTGGTATTTTACTTTTATTTTTTTTCTACGTACATACACAAAAACCATTGATAATAAAATAATTAAACCAATATAAATTGCAAAGTTAAGAGAGATAAGACCTAAACCTTCTTCTTTGTTGGTATTTAGAATTAGTTCAATTAAAACTGGATTTACCGAGATGTCGAGTTGTACAATGTAATAAATTAATGAGGCAAAAATAATATTGATTATTGGAAATAAAAAACTGAAAATATATTTATTTAGTACTAATAAATAGATAATTGCACAATATCCAATGCTTAAAATAGACCAATGAAAAAAAATGAAAATACCATCTTTTATATTGTCGCAAGGCATGTGATAGTAATTTCCAGATAAAATTGAAATTCCAAATACAAATGTAGCTGCAAGAAGCAATAAAAAAAGCGATTTCTGGTCTCTAAAAAAATGTTTTAAAAGGGGTAAATTCATGTAAACGAAATAGTTAATTGATGAATAACAATTTTGTAACAAACGTTTTCGTTCCATCTTCGTTTGAGAGAAATACAAGATAAACGCCTGTTTTTACACGCTCTCCGTTAAGTGTTTTACCGTTCCAAAGCGCCTGACCGCCAAGCGAAGTTGTTTCGTAAACAAAATTTCCTGCAATATCGGTTATTTTTACGTTCGTATTTTCTATAAGTCCTTTGATTACAACATCTCCACTATAATTTTCTCTCACTGGGTTTGGATATACATATACATCGTTGAAATAAGTATCTGGTTCTGTCGCTTTTCCTTTGTAACTTATTAATCCTTTGCTAGTTGCAATGTAAACAGTGCCTGTTTTTTTATCTATTTTTATTTTTGAGATATTGTTGGAAAGTAGCGGACTATTTTCGGCAGTAAAATGCGCTATTTCTTTTGTTCCATCGGGTGAAACAACAAAAACGCCAGATTTTTCTGTGCCTATCCATTTTTGGTTTGCTCCGTCAACTTCAATGGTTTGCACAAGCTCTGTTTTTAATAAATGTTTTGGCTCACCATTTACCTCAATAATTATTTGTGAAGCATAGAAATAGCTTCTGTTATCGAAAACATTACTCGGATTGTAATATACCACAATTCCTTCGCTAGTTCCTAGCCAAATAAC
The DNA here is from genome assembly GCA_020047755.1 of Bacteroidota bacterium. GTDB lineage: Bacteria > Bacteroidota > Bacteroidia > Bacteroidales > JAIFNL01 > JAIFNL01. The sequence goes on along the minus strand of JAIFNL010000252.1, from coordinate 4,338 downwards.
ACCATCTCTATCTTCGGCTATTGCATAAATAGTGTTGGAAAGTATTGCTCCATCTTTGTCTTTGTTTTGGAATTTATACAAAAGGTCATCATCTTCATTATCAATTGTTTGGTTGTTATTAAATGCAAACAGACCTTCGCCGCGCGGCAATATGCACCATTTTGTGCCATCTTGCGTGATAATTATATCGGTTATGTACTTGTAATTTATGGCATCTTTGTAATTAAAACTTTTCCATGTGCCATCTTTTTTCAATACCGAAATTGGCTTTTCAACGCCAAAGTTGGTTATCCACAGATTGTTATCTTCGTCAAATGCTAAGCCTCCTATTCGTATATTGTTTCCTTCAATAATTGACTGCAAAGTATGCTCTGCGAAGTTATTTATATCATATCTTTTTACAATTTTATCGTCGTAAATTTCTATTAAACCATAATTAGTTGTTCCAATAAATACTTGCTTTGAATCTCTCGGGTTAATTTTGATTTCAGTCCAATCTTTTGATTCTAAATCCATTATATCTATCCATGCTTTATTTTTGCATTTATAAAGTTCGCCATAATATCCGTAGCCGTCCATAACTGAAATGCGTCCACCAAGGGTTGCATAGAAAGTTTCGTCTGCTACGTCCATTTCTTCTATTTTAGTTCGGTAGGGTCCATCTGGGAAAAAGTAGCTCAAATAGTTGTCTTTTTTCAAAATTAATCCCCTCGCATAATCAGCAATAATAACACTATTATCGTTTAAAATCAAATCTTTATAAAAATACATTGCAGTATCTACAAATAGCACTAAATTATTATCCGTATTTTTAATTCTTTTTTTTGAATTTATATTTTCGGCTAGGATTAAAAATGTATCTTTTTCTGCTATTTTTGTAAATTTATATAAATTATTTTGATTGCTATTAGCAGAGCTTAATACATATAAATCGTTGTTATATAAGCATATATTCAGAAAATTAGTTTCTGTTGTTGTAAAATTAAATTTAGTCCAATTTTGATAATTTATAATTTCTGGCTTATCTTCTTGCGCTTTGTAAATTCCATTTTCGGTTGCTGCATACAAATAAGTGCCATCGTAGGCAAGTTCGTTGACTGAAATTTGTTCTCCATCTTCGCCAACATAGTAAGTATCAGCTATTTCTTCCTTTTCCAAATTCAATTTTACAATTCCAAAACCAGTTGCTAAATACGCATAATTTTTTACAAATAGGATAGAATTTATATGCTTATTTCCTATAATTTGTTTATTTTTAATATCAGAAATATTTACAATCTCATTCTTTTTTATAATATCTATGTTTGAATTTTCATAAGCAATTATAGTAATATCGAGAGCTTCGCTGCTGTTTATAGTTGAAATATCAACATCAGAAAGCCCATTTATTTTTGATAATTCAGTAATACTGTTATCTAATTCGTTCAAAGAAAAAAAGCCATCTTCGGTTACACAATAAATTATATTTTTATTTTTTGAAACACTAATTCCTTGATGATAAGGTAGATGCACTTGCCATTGCCCTATTGAAACTTGAGCGTTTGAAAAAAGAGCTGTGAAAATAAATAATGCTAAAATTAATTTTTTCATCTTTTTAAATATTTGATTTCCAGTTTTATCATATTTGAAGATACTTATATTCTTTGATACAAAGCTAGAATAAAAAAACTTTTTACAAAAATATTTCGAAATATCCTATTAATTTGTTAAATTGCATTAAAATTTAAAATCCATTGAGCATGTTTCAAAATTTGGTAATAAAATTTGTTGCTGTCTTTGATTTTTTGTCAGAAAAAATTGAAAGCTCTACTACGCATCGGCAAATAAGTTCTAGCTTGGTTGTTATTTTTTTAGCAAGCATTATTTTTATTTGGCTAAATAAAAATTTTTATTTGCCTGATTTTATTTCTCATTTTTTACCTAAAAATATTTTTAGATCTATTGAAGTAGTTTTTACCTTTTTGCTTGTAGTCGAGATCTTAGAAATGATACTTATTCTTTCTCGCTCCGTTTCTGATGCAATGGCAAAACAGTTTGAAATACTATCTTTAATTCTTTTACGCCAGTCATTTAAAGAATTTGCTAGCTTTGAAATAAACCTAGATTGGACTCATATTCAACCCATTTTGCATATTGCTTCCGATGCTTTTGGCGCTTTATTTATTTTTATTTGTGTTACTATTTTCTTGAAAATTCAACGCCATTATGCAATTACACGTACTATGCAAGAACAAGCTAATTATATGAATATCAAAAAAATATTAGCCTTAATTATGCTTTTTACTTTTGTTTTTGTTGGAATTGAAAATCTTTACCAGTATTTATTTGAGGGCGAAAAAGTAAATTTCTTTCATAATTTTTATAATATTTTAATTTTTACCGATATTTTATTAGTACTTATTTCTATGCGATATAGTCATTCGTACTTTGTTCTTTTCCGAAATTCAGGCTATGCGCTAACAACTGTAATGATTCGCTTGGCTCTTTCTGCTCCTATTTATATTAACGGAATAATTGGAATTAGTGCCGTTATTTTTGCTATAATTTTGACTATTGTTTATAATAAGCATGGTATTTATACTTTGCAAAAAACAGATAAAATGCTAGAAAATAATACTATAAATTTATAGCTATTTTTATTTTTTAGTATAAAATTTTCATTATTTTTTAAAATACAAATCTAAGAAAACGGGCAAGTGGTCAGAGTATCCATCGTTGTATTTAAAGCCAACATAAGTTCTGAAGGGTTTGAAGCCAACATTGGATTTATCTGGTTCTAACAAAAAATTGGCATTGAAAATATGTGCATCGTTAATGCTTGTAATTGTTTTATTTTCACCATTTAACAGATCACCTGAAATTATAATTTGATCTAAAATGCCCCATTCGCCGCCGTATTTGTGAGAACCAAGTTTTTGGGTTTGCAAATGCCAAGCCAAATTATACAGCTCTTTCTTGTTTGGATTCGTGTATTCTGACTTGGCATTGAGCGTTTTAGAGATACTTATATTTTCAGGGTAATCGTTCAAATCGCCAATAATTACGATATTGGGAGTTGCATCGTTACTGAGTATTGAATCTACTTTAGCTCGCAAAACAGAAGCCACATAAATTCTACTGTCTTCCGATTCTAACTGACCTCCCCATCGGCTTGGCCAGTGATTTACAAAAATATTAAGCGTGTCGTTATTATTTGCGATACCTGTAACATGCAATATATCACGGGTTTTATGTTCTGGAACATTTGGGAAATTAATTGGAATAGCCTCGTAATTTATTGGTTTGAATTTTTCAGGTCTATATAGAAATCCTACATCTATGCCCCTTCGGTCTGGCGAATTTTGGTGAATAATTTTGTATTTTATTGTTTTCAACGGCGAAAAGTTTGTTATTCCTTCCAAGACATGCCTATTTTCTATCTCGCATACTCCTATAATGTCGGGTGCAGACCATTCGCCTACTGCAATTACTACTTTGGCTATTTTTGTTAATTTATCGTAGTATTTTGTTGAATTCCAATGCCTTTCACCTTCTTCTGTAAATTCATCATCGTTGGTTAAGCTGTCGTTTTCTAAGTCAAAAAGGTTTTCTACATTGTAAAACATAATTCTAAAATCCCGCTTTACCTTTTGTTCCTTTTGGGCTTCTATTTTTTGTATGGAAAGAAATAAAATTAGAAATGCTAAAAATATATTTTTCATTGTTTCTAATGCTAAAAATTTATAGTTAATTTTATTTATTTAATTTAATTGATTTCTGCTTTTTTTGTTCATAAGCTCCCAAATCGGGCTCAAAATCTTCTACTCTGCTATTTTTATCTATATCTAATTGCAAAAGAGTTGGATACAGATTTATTAAATTCAAATTTCCCTTGTTTTTAGCCACCGTTTCTACTGTATCTAAATTGAAATTATATTTGTAAGGATTTACAAAAATTTTATCCGTATTTTTAGCGTAAGTAATTGATTTAAAGTAAGATTCATTTTTTAAATTCTTTTCTACTTTGCCAAAAGCGATTTCTGTTTCGTTTGTTCCTACAATTATACTATTTTGAAAATTAGCTTTTATAAGGTCATTTGTATAATTATTCCCATCATAGCTTAAAGCGTTAGTTATCGCTATACTAGGCTCTTGCCTTACCGATAAATTCCAATAATTAGCAAAAGTGCAATGTAAAAATTCGTATTCGCCTCCATTAATTAGTGCTGCTAAATATGAACCACAATTACTTATAATACTGTTAGTTGCAAATATTTTAGAATCTAATGCGTAAATTCCGGCATACGAATGATGCTCTATTCGCGAATTACGAATTTCAACTTCTGGCTTTATTAAATT
>JAIFNL010000278.1 GCA_020047755.1 Bacteroidota bacterium | reverse complement strand
GGCTCTTCACCAAATATTTTTTTAAATCCAAAATCCGTGAATGGATTAATGAATTTTACGGGTTTTGTTATTTTTGTTTGCTTTGGCATAAACTAGCTATTTTGAGACAAATTAGTTTACAAAGATACACATTTTTTGTCTGTTTTTATGAAAATATTCGTTATTTAGATTCATTTTTTTTAAAGTTTTCAGAATACCAATAAAAAAACTTAATTTTGTACTCTTTTTAAATAATTTTGTTAGGCTTAGATATTGATTTTCAAATATCAAAATTATTGTAAGATATATTTTGTTTTGTCAAATTTAATTAAAATGTTTTATGAAAATACTAATTGTAAAATACTTGCCTTCTGGAAATGATTCATATACAGCCGAATTATTGGATTTCTTCAAATCACGAATTAAAAAATTTTATACCATTGAGGAATTAGATTTACTAGAAAATATTCCTCCTGTGCACAATTTGGTGTCGATGAAAGCGTACAAAGAGCGCAATTTTGGTGGAAAAGAGCTAAACGATGAGCAAAAAAAAGCCATTGAACCAATGGATAAGTTAAGTCTTCAATTCAAGAATGCCGATTTAATTGTATTTGCTTATCCTATGCATAATTTTTCGATTCCGGGTATCGTAAAAACCTACTTAGATGCTGTGATTCAGAAAAGCATTTTGTTCAAGTCCGAAAATAATGAATCGAAAGGACTGATGGGTAAATCGAAATTTCTTGACAATGCAAAAGTGGTGATGAAAATAGAGTTAGATTTTATGGGATTTATTGATTATGAGTTTGTTCATGCAAGCACAGGAAATGATGTTACTCGAAAAGTTCATGTAGCGAATGCGCAAAAAATGTTAGAAGGGATTATAAAAAAATGGAATTTATAATATTAAAGTGTAGTTTTTTTTTGATAACCAACATAAACAGAAAATAATTTTTATGCTAAGAAATTGTTATTTCAATATACAATTCTAGGTATTTATTCTCAAAAAATAGTAATGAAATACAACATAATTGTAATAGGAGCAGGCGCAGCAGGTTTAATTGCAGCCGGAAGAGCTGCAGAGCTTGGTGCGAAGGTATTGATTTTGGAAAAAATGAATACCGAAGGAAAAAAACTGCTTATTACTGGAAAAGGTAGATGCAATATTACCAACGAAGCATCGCAAGCTGAGTACTTTAAGCGGATACACCCAAATGGACGATTTTTGAAACATGCTTTTTCAGAATTTTTCAATACTGACATTGTGCAATTGCTTAATAAACAAGGGCTAGAAACAAAGTCGGAGCGTGGCGGGCGTATTTTTCCGGCTTCGGATAGTTCGCGAGATGTGTTGAAGGCTCTTTTGGATTGGAACAGCAAATTGGGTGTGAGGATTCAATTAAATTCAAAGCTCGAGGCTATTTTAGTCGAGAATAATCAAATTAAAGGCATTGAGTATCAGATTAATGGTCGCAGGGAAAGTTTGCAAACCGAAAAGCTAATTATTTGTACTGGTGGTGCTTCTTATCCTGCAACTGGCTCTAATGGTGATGCTTACAAAATTATTAAATCGCTTGGGCACAAAATAGAGCCTATTCGTCCGGCACTTGTTCCGCTTGAAACGGAGGGCAGTTTAGCCGAGAAACTTATGGGCTTGAGCTTGAAGAATGTTACGGCTAGTTTGTGGGTAAATGGAAAGAAGCAAGCCGAAGAATTTGGTGAAATGCTGTTTGCTCATTTTGGTTTATCGGGTCCTATCATTTTAACTTTGAGTCGCTTGGCAGTAGATGAGTTGCGCAAGAACAACAAAGTAGAAGTTAGCATAGACCTAAAACCTGCACTCGACGACCAAAAACTTGATGCACGTCTTTTGCGTGATTTGAACGAGAATGGTAAAAAGAAAATTGGTACTATCTTTAAATTGTGGTTGCCAGGTAAGTTAGTACCCGAAATGATGGAACTTGCTGAAATTGATGCAGAAAAGGAATGTCATCAAGTTGCTGCAAAAGAACGCAAAAAGATTAAAACATTGATGAAAGATTTTCGATTTAAGGTAACTTCTGCACGCTCGTTTAAGGAGGCAATCATTACGGCGGGTGGAGTGAATACTTCGGAGATTGATTCTAAAACAATGGAATCGAAGATAATCAAAAACTTATATTTTGCTGGTGAAGTAATTGATTTAGATGCCGATACTGGTGGATATAACTTACAAATTGCTTATTCTACGGCTTGGCTTGCTGCACAATCGGCAGCAAAGAAAGAAGTATAAAATTATATTCTTTTTTTTGAATATTAAAACCAATTTATTTAATAACAAAAACTTTTCTAACTATTTTATAGCTATGTTTAAAATAAAATACTTAATGCTTGTGTTGCCTTTGTTGTACGCTTTTTCGTGCGAAAAGGAAAAAGAGGTGAAACCCAAAGAGGAAGAGCCTACTGTGGATACTACGCCTACGGTACAAAAGGTTGTAGAAGAAATAGTTATATTGCACACAAACGATATGCACGCAAGCATAAATAATTTTGCTCGCTTGTCGTTTATTGTGGATAGTATTGAAAATCTGTATCCTACGGTATATCTTTTTTCGGCTGGCGATATGTTTAGTGGCAACCCAATTGTGGATATGCACGAGGTGAAGGGAATGCCCATGGTGGACTTGATGAACGATGTGGGCTACGATTTGGCTACATTGGGCAACCATGAGTTCGATTACGGGCAAGCTATTTTGAATCAACGAATTGAACAGGCAACCTTTCCGGTAATTTGTGCCAACTTGGTGGTAGAAACCGGCGAGCTGAAACCTCTCAATCCATTTCATCAGTTTACAACTCCTAAGGGCAATAAAATAACGGTGCTAGGATTGCTCGAAAACTTTGGAAATGACCATATTCCGGCGACTCACCCCTTGAAGGTAGTGGGGTTGAAATTTGAAAATGCAATTCCCACTGCTCTCAAATACACTTACTTAGCTTCACAGTCCAATGTTTTTGTGTTGCTTTCGCACTTGGGTTATGAATATGATGTGTATTTTGCTGGACAAGTGTCAAGTTTTCAAGCTATTATTGGTGGGCATAGTCATACTACTGTTTCGAGTATGAAAGTAGTAAACTCGTCGATGATAACGCAAGCAGGTTCTAATTTGAAGTACTTGGGCGAAATAAAGCTAAAGCTCGAAGATGGAAAAATAATTAACAAAACCTATAAGCTAATTAATTTGAACTCGAAAGGTGGCACAAATGCACAATTAGCTACAAAAATAAACCAGTATAACGACAATCCTGTATTTAAAGAAGTAATAGGAACAGCAACCGAAAGTTTTGGAGGAAAAGAGGAGTTGGGCAGCTTTTTCTGCGATGGGCTTACACATCAAGAAGGTATTGATATGGCATTTCAAAACGATGGTGGCATACGTATAGGTTCTATTGCTCAGGGAGATATAACTATGTTTACTATTTTTGCACTCGACCCCTTTGGTAATACTTTATTATCACTCGAAATGACCACCAACGAAATTAGGTCGCTTATAAAATCGGGATTTTACAATGGAAGCATTGGTTTGCGAGTTTCGGGAATTAACTATACGGTAGTATATCAAAATGGAGCGGTAACTGATATAAAACTTCAGCACTACGATGGCTCTTTTTTGGACGAAAACAAAACATATAAAGTCGGAATTAGCGATTATATCTACAATTCGTCGCAATTTGAACACCAATACAAGCCTACTTCATTGGGCATAACTACCGCCGAGGCAATTATTCAATATTTGAGGTCGGCTAAAACTATTAGTTATAAAGGAGTTAAACGTACATTTGTGGAAAACAAATAACAATTTCTGTGGTTAAGTTTATTTGTAAAATTGCCCGTCAAGGGTTTAAAACCCTTGAAGGGCTGGCAGTTTGCTAATTGATACGATGACTTTAAGTCATCGTATCAATTATACGCTTAGTGCAGATTCCGCTATTGTGCAAATAAAATTACCAAAAACATAGGAATAGCTCAGTCAAAATGTTTATTTTTGCCGCAAAGTTTGATAAAGATACGACGCGTTTTTCTTTACAAACCCCAAGAAAACAAATAATACACTATGAATCAAGAGAATCAACGTTTTGATAGAAGGGTTTTGCTGGCTGTAACCATCACTTCTAACTTTATCAACCCTATGATGGGAGCGGCTGTAAGTGTTGCGCTTCCACGCATTGCCATCGATTTGGACTTAACTGCTACCGGACAAGCTTGGGTTACAACTGCTTACTTGCTAACGGCGGCGATTTTTTTAGTACCTTTTGGCAAAATAGGCGATATGTTTGGTCGCAAAAAGATATTTCTGTATGGCAACATTATTTTCATGTTGGCTACTTTTGTTTGTGCAGTGGCAAGCTCCGAAGTATTGCTCATTGCGGCTCGCTTGGTTCAGGGTTTTGGTGGTGCTATGATTGTGAGTACTTCTATGGCATTGGTAATGTTGGCTTTTCCTCCGCAGGAGCGAGGCAAGATTATTGGCTACAATGTGGCGGCAGTGTATGCCGGTTTGGCTTTTGCGCCTATCATTGGTGGGCTTCTGACTCAATATCTGGGCTGGAGAAGTTTGTTTACCATGAGTGGAATATTCGGAATTTTGATTTCCTTGGCTATTCTCTTCAAAATCAAAGCCGAATGGGTAGAAAAGAACGAAGACAAATTCGATTATATTGGCTCTATTCTGTTGGCAGTTTCTATTGTTTCGTTGATGAAAGGGTTTACAAAATTGCCTGATTTGGTTCACGTTATCTTAACACTTGTCGGAATTATCGGACTAATTGCGTTTGTGGTTTACGAAACCAAGATTAAATATCCGGTTTTGAACATAAAACTGTTTACCGAAAACTCAACCTTTTCGTATGCCAACCTTTCGGCTTTAATAAATTATGCCGCTACTTTTGCCGTAACCTTTGTTCTTAGTTTGTATTTGCAATATGCCAAAGGTTATTCGCCACGCGATGCGGGTGCTATACTTATAGCGCAACCTATTATGATGGCACTCATTTCGCCCATTGCCGGACGTTTGTCGGACAAGAAAGACCCACATATTTTGGCTTCTATCGGAATGTTTATAATTGTGGTGGGCTTGTTTTTGTTATCTTTTTTGAACAAAAGCACCAACAATTATTATATTATTTCGAGTTTGTTGATTTTGGGAATTGGCTTTGGTTTGTTTTCATCGCCCAATACCAACTCGGCTATGAGTTCGGTGGAGCGCAAGTTTTATGGCATTGCTTCGGCAACCTTGGGCACTATGCGCTCTATGGGCATGATGTTTAGCATGGCAATTGCCACCTTAGCTTCGTACCTATACGTGGGCGACAACAAAATTACGGCTGACAACCTCACCGAATACCTAAAAAGTGTGCAGGTAGTTTTTATCATTTTCACGGTGCTTTGTTTTATCGGAATCTTCACCTCGCTCATGGGTGTTAAGAGAAAGAAAGCAATAGTTGGTTAGAAATTAAAAAAACCAGACAGGTTTTAAAGACCTGTCTAGTTTTTTACTACATTTGTGCATTGTTACTTGCCTATTTGCAAACCCTGAAATTGTTAGTAGAGCATTATTGGCTAATCGGTTTTAAACCGCTAAGCCGATACGCTTAGCCCTTCAAGGGTTTTAAACCCTTGAAGGGCTGGCAGTTTGCATATTGATACGATGACTTGGAGTCATCGTATCAATTACCGTTTATCGCTACTTACCTATTTTTGCTGGGTGCAAACATTCGATTTATACGCTACTTACGTGTTTTTGCAAGTACAAACATTCGATTTATACGCTACTTACGTGTTTTTGCTGGGTGCAAACATTCGATTTATAGGCTACTTTCGTGTTTTCGCTGGGTGCAAACATTCGAGTTGTAGGCTACTTTCGTGTTTTTGCTAGGTGCAAACATTCGATTTATACGCTACTTACGCGTTTTCGCTGGGTGCAAACATTCGATTTGTAGGCTACTTTCATGTTTTTGCTGGGTGCAAACATTCGAGTTGTAAGCTACTTTCGTGTTTTTGGAAGTACAAACATTCGAGTTGTAGGCTATTTTCGATTTTT
>JAIFNL010000288.1 GCA_020047755.1 Bacteroidota bacterium | reverse complement strand
TCTTACTTTGTAATTTCCGGCATCGGAAGTTGATGCTGAATTGATTACAATGCTTTGGCTCGACGAAATGGTTGTATTTCCATTTGGCAAATACCAAGTATATTGGTCTTGACCACTTTGAGTGCTCAATGTAACCGTTTCGCCTTCGCAAACCGGAGCATTTGAGAATATAAATGGAGTTTCAGGTTTATCATTTACACCAATAATTACCGAATTTGTGGAAGAACCGCAACCATCGATGGTTACATTCAAATAGTAAGTTCCGGCATGAATACCTTGCGCCGATTGAATTACCAATGGGTTTTGAGCATCTGAATAGAATCCGTTCGGACCAGTCCACTTGTAAATATCAGCTATAGTTGAAGTTGCAAGCGTTATAATGCTTTCTTGGCACACTTCAAAATTAGTAGGCACTTGCGGTGCTGCTAATTTTTCCGAAACTACTGCCATTGTGCTTACTATATCTGAAATACAACCATTTAGTTCTAATGCCAAATAATATGTATAAGAGCCATTTGCCATTTTTTGGGTCAATGTTTGATTTGTTGAAATCAATTGACCTACAGTTCCGCTATTGTCGGCAAACCATTTATACGTTGCATTCGGAACCGAATTTGCATACAATTGGAAAGTAGAACCGCTGCAAACAGGGCTTGAGTTATTGGCAATAGCAATAGGAACCTCTCTGATTTGAACATCTACAAGTGCGTCATTCGATTTACAACCGTTTAAGTCAGAAACATTTACTTTCCAAATACCACTTTTGTACATCGAATTGGTAGAAGGTACAATAAATGGCGGATTTGAAATAGCCTGAACGCCAACTGGATTTGTCCAAACAAACTGATTTCCAGAACTTACCGAAGTAAATTGTAATTCATCACCATAACAAATTGGGTTGTTGATGTCAAGAATTGGAGCATTCGGTTTTGAATTTACCACAATTGCAATAGTCGAAGGCTGCGATTTACAACCATTTTTAGACACTTCCAAATTATAATTACCCGAATTGATTGGTTTTGCCGGATTAATTACAGTTGGATATTGCAATGATGACGTAAAGCCATTAGGTCCAGACCATTTGTAAATATCTGCTACCGCGTTGGTTGAAAGAATTAACAAATCATCTTCGCACAATATAGTAGAATTAGCTGAAAGCGCAGGAGCTACAGGAGCTTGATTTATCACCACATTTATATTTGACGATGACAAGGAAACGCATCCATCTACATTTACATTTACCGAATAAGTTCCATTATTAGCAACCAAAACCGATGGATTACTCAACGATGGCACGTTAGTTTGTTGCAATCCTGTTGGAGTTAACCAATTGTAAACTACACTTGTACCAGAGTAAGCCGTTGTAACCAAAGTAAGAGCTTCGCCTTCGCAAAGTTGTTTCACTTCATTTATAATTGGCGTTTGCGGATAAGGTTTTATTGAGTTAATCGTAACGGTAGAAGAATTTCTACAACTTCCATTGAACACATTGACTGCATAAGTTCCATTGTTTGAAATATCGGCAGAAGAAATCACCACAGTAGAACCGCTGGCTGTGAAACCATTAGGACCTGTCCAGTCATAAAGATGTGAAGCATTGCCACTTGCAGAAAGTGTTAAACTTCCGCCCGAACAATAAGTAGCTAAATCATAATTGGCTACTGCTGCCGGATTTATAGGAATTGCCTTCACAATTACGGGTTTTATCGACGACGACAAAGACGAACAACCATCAACCTCTACACTTACCGAATAATTTCCACCATCGGAAGTTGCTACTGGATTGATAATCAAAGATGGAACATTAGTTGATACCGTTCCAGAAGGAGTTATCCAACTGTAATTTACCACAGAACCAGAATAAGGAGTCGAGTTTAAAATCAACACATCGTTTGCGCAAAGTGGGTTTACATCTGAAAGCTCTGGAGTAGATGGATATGGTTTGATTGAATTAATGGTTACCACATCGGTATTGTTGCAAGTTCCATTGGTTACAGTAACTTTGTAACTTCCATTATTATTGGCATTTACATTATTACTTACTACCGTTTGACCACTAGCAGAGAAATTATTTGGTCCCGTCCATGTATAATTATGCGAAGCACTACCTGATGCTGATAAGGTCAAACTTCCGCCTGAACAATATGAAGCCAAACTGTACGAAGCAATTGGAGATGGTGCAGCAGGTACGGCACTTATTACCACCGGACTAAGCGACGAGGACAACGATTGGCAACCGTTCACGCTCACACTTACCGAGTAATTTCCAGCATCAGCTACGCTTACATTGTTCAATATAAGCGAAGGAACAGAAGTAGTTACTATTGTTCCGCCACCCGCCGGAGTAGCCCATGAGTAAGTAATATTAGAACCACTATATGGCGTTGTGTTCAACATCAATGTTTGATTTTCGCAAAGTGGCGTTACGTTACTAATAGTTGGAGTTACGGGATAAGCATTAATATAATCCACAAGAACAGCACCAAAATTAGTACAGTTTTTATTGGTTACTGTTACCGTATAAGAACCATTATGCAAATCACTTGCGTTAGAAATTACAACGGTTTGTCCAGCTTGGTCAAAACCATTTGGTCCAGTCCAACGATATTTATGCGAAGCATCACCATTGGCAACTAAGGTCAAAACTCCACCAGAACAATTGGTTGCAAGGCTGTAATTATCAAACGGTCCCGGGTGAACTGGAATCGAATTAATATCTACAAAGGTAAATGGCGAAGCCAAAGAACGGCAACCATTTACTTCTACCTCCACCGAATAATTTCCGGTATTAGTTGTTGTTACGCTATTTATCGAATACGAACCTATGTTTGTTGAAAATTCGCCAAGTGGAGTATTCCAATAATAAACCACGCTTGCTCCTGAATACGAATTACTTACCAAATTTAATCGCTCACCTACACACAAACTTTCACTTTCGCTAATGGTTGGTGTATTTGGGTAAGGTTTAATACCTGTAACCAACACTGAATTAGTACTTTCGCACGAATTATTTTTAACTTTTACCAAATAACTTCCATTATTCATTTCAGAAGCATTCGGAATAATTATTTGCTGTCCGTACATAATGCTACCGCTAGGTAATGTCCATTGATATGTATGCAAAGCATCGCCCAAAGCAGTGATTGTCAAATTATCACCAGCACAGAAACTAGCATCGGCATAAGCAAAAGCGGGTGCTGGATTTGCAGGAGTTTGGCTAACATTAATGTATTCTATTTGAGACGATTTAGATTCACAACCATCGACAGTAACGGTTAAGCTATAATTTCCGGCATCGGTCAAGGTAGAAGAAGTCAATGTATAAGATGGAATATTGCTGTTGAAAACTCCTACCGGCGTATTCCAGTTATAAACCACAATACTTCCACTGTAAGGTGTTGTGCTCAAATTAATTACATCACCCGAACATACATTGTCGTGTGCATTAATAGAAGGAGCAATCGGATAAGGTTTTATCAAATTAATACTCACAGCCGACGTTTTCTCGCACAAACCATTTTTCACTTTTACCAAATAACTTCCATTGTCCGAAATATCGGCATTAGGAATCACTATATTTTGACTTGTAGCAACAAAGCCATTCGGACCCGACCACAAATAATTATGTGTAGCATTTCCAGTAATTGCAATACTCAAATCACCACCCGCACAATACGATGGAGCAAGTGAGTAGGTCAAAACTGGATTTGGCTGAGCCGGACTTTCATCTACATTCACATATTTTATTGGCGAAGCAAGCGAAGTACAACCATCTACCGTTACAGTTACGGCGTAATTTCCGGTATTGCTCATAGTAGATGAAGAAATAATATACGAAGATTCTGTTGTAGAGAAGTTTCCAAGAGGAGTTGCCCAATTGTAAAGAGTACTTCCTCCAGAATATTCAAAAGTAGAAAGCTCTAAAACTTCACCCGAACATAATTTTTCATCTGCCAATAAATTTGGAGTTTCAGGAATTGGTAAAATTCCAGTTAATTCTATCGAGCTTGTGTTTTTGCAAATATCGTTGGTAACTTGAACGGTATAATGTCCATTGTTATCAGGGCTTGCCAAATTAATTACCGGATTTTGCAATTGAGAAGTAAATCCATTCGGACCTGTCCACAAATATTTATACGAAGCATCTCCCAAAGCCGAAAGCGTCAAAACACCACCTTCGCACATTGGTGCAAGACTGTAAGCCGAAGTAGCACTCGGATTGGTCGGGATTTTTACAATATTTACATTCGTTTCGGCTGAAAACAATGAAGTACAACCGTCAACCGTTACGCGAACCTTGTATTTTCCATCGCTCGTACCCAAAGTTGTTGTTGCTTCGATGTACGACGGAATTGTAGTAAATACACCACCTCCGGGTGTTATCCATTCATAATCAACTACTGCACCTGTATATTCCTGAACAACCAACTCCAATTCTTCGCCTTCGCAAATCTTTTCTATTGGCTTAATAGTTGGAGTTAAAGGAGCATCTGAAATTCCTACAACCGTAGTAACAGGTTCAGAAATACAATTATTTCCGTCAGTAACCAAAACAGTATAGCTACCTTCATCAGCAGATATAGCATTTGGCAATACAGGCTCTCTATCAACAGAATAGAATCCATTTGGTCCTACCCAATGATACAAATAAGGAGCAGTTCCGGTTTGTGAAGTGATTGGAATTGTATAATCTACTATTCCATGCGAACATTCAATATTCAAATCGCCAACAATTACCGTTGGGCGTGGTAAAATTTGAACGTTATTATCTGGCGCAGCCACTTGAGTACAACCATCATAAGTAACAGTTAATTGATAAAGCCCTGCATTGATTACATCACAATTTGGAATTGATGGATTTTGTTGATTTGAAATAAATCCATTAGGTCCAGACCATTGATAAGTAGCGCCAGATATAAAATGAGCTTTTAAATCTAATTGTTCGCCAGCACAAATTGGAGAATTACTTTCAGCAGGAGGAATTAGAATTTCCGGTTTTATATTCACAAATACAGGGTCAGAAAGTTGTGATTTGCAGCCAGTAAGATTGTTTTCACAAATCACTTGCCACCAACCTCCATCATAAGCCTCATTTCCTACCGGAATAGTTGTTCCACTTACAGTTGTTCTTAACAATGAATTAGTTGCAGTCAATTCTGCGCCTTTTGGACCAACCCAATTGTAAACACCACAAGCCGAATTGGTTCTTAAAACAATGTCCTCACCATAGCAAATTGCACTAACAGGCTGTAATGTAGGTTTTTGAGGATTTGAATTTACTACTACGTTGATTGTTGCTTCCGCCGAACCGCACTCTGAAAATACTTTCAATCGGTAAGTTCCTGCAT
>JAIFNL010000110.1 GCA_020047755.1 Bacteroidota bacterium | reverse complement strand
CCTTTTTATGCACAATACAACTCTGTTTTTGAGCAAAATAAAAACATTGATGATGTGATAAAACAATTCGATTTGATGCAAAAAGCGGCTTTTGATAAAAACACAGGATTACTTTTTCACGGCTGGGACGAAAGCAAACTTATGCAATGGGCTGATAAAAAAACAGGCTGCTCACCAAACTTCTGGTCGCGCTCATTGGGCTGGTATGCAATGGCTTTAGTTGATGTTTTGGATTATGTGCCTGCCGAAAATGCTGGACACCAACGTTTGGTTGGCTATCTAAATTCGCTTGCCGAAGCTTTAGTTAACTATCAAGACGAAAGTGGATTGTGGTATCAAGTAACAAACTATGGCAACAAAGACGGAAATTATCTCGAAGCCTCAGGTTCTTCTATGTTTTGCTATGCTTTGGCTAAAGGTGCAAATAAAAACTATTTAGATAAAAAATACATGCTTGCTGCCGAAAAAGCATTTGATGGCATAACCTCAAAACTCATCAAAATTGACGAAGATGGCGAAATTCACTTAACTCAGGTTTGTGCGGTTGCCGGATTGGGTGGCGACCCATACCGAGATGGTTCGGTAGAATATTACATCAACGAAAAAAAGAAAGACAACGACCCAAAAGGAACTGGTCCTTTCATTTTAGCTGCTTTAGAATTGAACAAATAAAACTAGAGTTCTATGGTTCTATGGTTCTATGGTTCTGGTTTTGTTTTATTTTTCATTTTTCATTTTTCATTTTTCATTTTCAATTAAATAAAAAATGGTTAAAGTTCCGAAAATAGTTTTTTTACTTTTGCTTTTAGGCTTGCCAATGGTCTCTTTTTCTCAACTATTCGACAAAAAGTGGGAAGATATTGTTTTAAATAGCAACGACGACTGGTTTGCAAGCCCAGAAGCCAAAGCAATAGCCGAAAATGTATTGCTTTACCAACGAAACATTGGCGCATGGACAAAAAATATTCCAATGTATAAAGTTCTGACAGACAAAGAAAAACAAGAACTAATTGCGATAAAAAGCTCTACCGAAGATTGCACAACCGACAATGGAGCAACTTATTTGGAGATGCTTTTCTTGTCGAAAATAAACAAGCAACAACCCGACCAAAGATATGAGCTTGCTTTTTTGAAAGGCTTAGATTATTTGCTTGAAAGTCAGTACGAAAACGGCGGATTTCCTCAGTTTTATCCGCTCGTGAAAGGATATTATACACACATTACCTTCAACGACAATTTGATGGTGAATGTGCTGACTATTTTTAAAGAAATTGGCTACGAAACAAACTATTTTTCGATAAAACCACCCAAAGAAACGGTTGAAAAAGCAAAAAAAGCATTTGAAAAAGGCATTGACTGCATTTTGAATACCCAATACAAACAAAACGGTGAGCTAACTGCGTGGTGCGCTCAGCACGACGAAGTTACGCTACTTCCCGCAAAGGCAAGAGCTTACGAATTGCCTTCGCTTAGCGGCAAAGAATCTGCACAAATTGTGCTCTTGCTTATGAGCATCGAAAACCCTTCAAAAAAAATCATAACTGCTGTGGATAAAGCCGTTAGCTGGTTTGAAAAAACAAAAATAATCGGATACAAAGAAGAAGTAACCAAAAACGAAAAGGGCAAAATAATAGAAAAAACCTTACAAAAAGAAGAAAACGCAAAGCCTTTGTGGGCGCGTTTCATGGAATTGGACGATAATACTCCCTTCTTTTGCGACCGTGATGGAATTAAAAAGAAATCTTACGCCGAAATAGGCAACGAAAGGCGCGTGGGTTACGCTTGGTACACACACGAGCCCAATGAAGTGCTCAAAAAATACGCAAAATGGAAAGAAAAAGTGGCGGTTAGTTCTGCAAACGAAAAAAAAAAGATAGATTTGGACTATCTAGTTGTAGCTCAAGATGGAAGCGGAGATTTTAACAACATTCAAGAAGCGATACAAAATGCAAAATCCTTTCCTTATCAAGCAATTACTATTTTTGTAAAGAATGGGATTTACAACGAAAAGGTCAAAATCAATCAATGGAATACCAACCTTAATTTAATAGGCGAAAGCAAAGAAAATACCATCGTTTGGTTTGATGATTATTTTGACAAAATAAATTTAGGACGCAATAGTACTTTTTACACTCCTACTTTGGCAATTGAGGGAGACAATTGCAGCGTTAAAAATCTAACAATCAAGAACACAGCAGGGGACATTGGGCAAGCAATTGCACTAGCTGTGAGCGCAAACCGCGTGCTAGTAGAAAATTGCAATATTATTGGAAACCAAGATGCCTTATACACAAGCGGCGAAAATGCAAAACAGTATCTAAAAAGCTGTTACATAGAAGGAACAACCGATTTCATCTTTGGCGACGGCAGCTTCTACTGGCAAGGGAATTGAATTTGGTTATGTGTTCAAAAATTGCAAACTAACTGCAAACGATACAGTTACCGAAGTGTTTTTGGGCAGACCTTGGCGCAAATTTGCTGAAACCGTTTTTCTGAATTGCCAAATGGGAAAGCACATCAAACCGCAAGCGTGGGACAATTGGAACAACACCGAAGCTGAAACGACTAGCTTCTTTGCCGAATTTCAATCAACTGGCGAAGGCGCAAATCCCAACAAACGAGCTAGTTGGTCGCACCAATTAACCCCAAAGCAAGCAAAAAAATATACTCCTGAAGCTATTTTGGGAGCAGAATGGTATCAAAGTTTAATTAATTTACAGAAATGAAATACAGTTTAACTTTCGTGTTATTTGCCTTCTTGTTAGCGAGTTGCGCAAAACAATTAACCATTTACACCATTGGCGATTCGACTATGGCAAACAAACCACAGCCCGAAAAAAATCCAGAACGTGGCTGGATTGTAAATAAGGCTGTTAATGGACGAAGTACTCGCAGTTTTTTGAAAGAAAACCGCTGGGATTCCATTTACCAAAAACTACAAAAAGGCGATTATGTTTTTATTCAATTTGGGCACAACGACGGAAAAACGACCGATTCGACTCGATATACCAACCCACACGTAAGCTATCGGCAAAATTTAATTCGGTTTGTTGAAGAAACTCGCCAAAAAGGAGCACGCCCCATTTTGTTTACGTCCATTGCACGCCGAAACTTCAACGAGCAAGGCGCATTGATAGATACACACGGCGATTACCCCCTTGTAACTCGCTTAGTGGCACAAGAATACAAAGTTCCTCTCATCGATTTGCAATATTTTACCGAAATAATGGAAGAAACCTACGGACGCGAAAATTCAAAAAAACTACACCTGCACTTTGCTGCTGGCGAACATGAATTTTATCCCGAAGGAAAAGCCGACAATACACATTTATCAGTGTTGGGAGCAACTAAAATAGCACAACACGCTGCTCTTGAGCTTTATGCAAAAGACAAGCGATTGCGAAAACGAATACTAAAAGTAAAAATAGGCGATTGAATTATTATTTTGGATTGTATAAAAAAAACTGAGGTTGTCTTAAAAGTTAACTACTCCAAAAATTTAGAATAGTTAAAAAATCAATAGTTTAACAAAATTAAATTATTGATTTCGTGCCTTTTATTAGACTGCCTCAGTTTCGTTTGTATCAATTACTTTTTAGAAAAAATTAGCTTCTTTTCTTAAAACTTTTTTTGAATCGAGTTTTTGAACTGTCTTTATCAAATTCTCTTTTACCTTTAGGTTTGAAATCGTTGCTACCAAAACGTTTCTTGGGTTTAAAGTCTCTGCTTTCAGAGCTTCTTTCCGGCTTTGCTTTGTAATCGCCATCGGCACTTCTTTCGCGTTTGGGTTTAAACTCATCGTTACCAAATTTTCTTTTTGGTCGGTCATCGCTACCAAAGCTTCTTTTTGGTCGGTCATCGCTACCAAAACTTCTTTTTGGACGGTCATCGCTACCAAAGCTTCTTTTTGGTCGGTCATCGCTACCGTAACCACCTTCGCGTTTGGGTCTTGAATCTCTATCGAAACTGCCTTCGCGCTTTGGCTTAAACTCATCGTTACCAAATCTTCTTTTGGGACGATCGTCGCTACCAAAACTTCTTTTTGGTCGGTCATCGCTACCGTAACCACCTTCGCGTTTAGGTCTCGAATCTCTATCGAAACTACCTTCGCGCTTTGGCTTAAACTCATCGTTACCAAATCTTCTTTTCGGGCGGTCGTCGCTGCCAAAACTTCTTTTTGGTCGGTCGTCGCTGCCGTAACTACCTTCGCGTTTAGGTCTCGAATCTCTGTCAGAGCTTCTTTCAAATTTAGCTTTAAACGAGGGATTTTCTTTGTCTCTAAAAGCTTTGGGCTTCATGTACGAATTTTCGGGGTCGCTATTTTTTTCAAATTTAGGTTTGTCGTCTTTTTTTACTAAAATCCGTTCACGTTTAGGCTTGTAAAAACCTTTATCAAAATTCAATTCTTTTTTAGGTTTAGAATCGTCTTCGTCCTCATCGCTTTCGTCTTCATCTTTTCCTTCAAACAAAAATTCAGATTCTTCATCTAAATCTTCGCCTTCATCATCAAATGAATCATCGTCGTCATCATCGTCATCGTCGTCATCATCATCAGAATCTTCATAAATATCGTCATCTTCATCTTCTTCTATGATTTGAGTCATCTTTTTAGGTTCGTCTTCCATCTTTTCTTCGGCTTTTTGTGGCTTGTCGCCACGCAAATAAATTACCAATCCATTAAGAAAATTGCGAAGTAACTGGTCGCCACAAAGTTTATAATTCTCGTGCTCCTCGCTACGAAAAATAGCACTCAACTCACTTTTTGTTATTTTAAATCCTGCAAGTAACAGTATTTCAACTATATCATCATTTGTCAATTGAAGAGCTACGCGCAGCTTCTTCATTATTTCATTGTTTACCATTTTCCGTTTATTTATAGAAAAAACATTTTAGAATATTGGCGCAAAAGTAAACATTATTTTTCATTTATAATTCTTAATTTCTAATTTTAATTCATACTTAACAGCCTAACCGACAGACCGACAAGTCGGTCGAACGGTTTTTGTTTTTTTTAAATTTTCAAAAAATGATGAGTTTTCTTTCAAGCTCTATATAGTGTTTGAAAGAAAACACTACTAAGAACTATTTTTAAAGTGAAATAAAAATATTGAAAAAGTTAAGACAATAACGTACAAAAATAATGTTTTTTCATAAAAATTAATTAAAATTGCATTTTATATATCCTTAAATCTTTTTATGGTTGCCATGAATTTTGGAACGAATATAATTCTCTTAAAATAGGTGAAAAAAATAGGTTCTAATTCTTTAATTGTTCAAGGCAATAAATAGCGATAACTGTTTTTTTATTGATATACACTATTTTACAAAAAAATAAATGTCGCTTATTTCTATTGATTTACTTAATTTGCAGATTTGAAGTATATAAACAATTTGATAGTGTAACAAACGAGTGTTTTTTTAAATTAAAATTAAACAAATGGCATACAACAGCTTAGAAGAATTTGTCGCAAAACTTGAAAAAGAAGGCGAATTAATTAGGATAAAAGAAAAAGTAAGTACTGATTTAGAAATAACCGAAATAACCGACCGAATTTCAAAGCAAGAAGGTGGCGGTAAAGCCTTACTTTTTGAAAACAACGGTACCGATTTTCCGGTATTAATTAATGCACTTGGCTCGCTTGCGCGCATCAATATTGCATTTGACACAAAAAAATTAGAAGACATTGCTACTCGCATCGAAGAGCTTTTCAAAGAAGTGGCTTCTCCCAAAGAAGGCTTGATGAGCAAACTTAAAATGTTGCCCACACTCAACTCTGTAGCCTCATGGATGCCCAAAACCATCAAAACCAAAGGTGCACCTTGTCAGCAAGTTGTTTACAATCAGCCCGATTTGAACATATTGCCCGTATTGAAATGCTGGCCTCACGATGGAGGTAAATTCATTACATTTCCGATGGTTCACACCAAAGACCCAATTACTGGCATACGAAATGTGGGCATGTATCGAATGCAAGTTTTTGATAAAGACATTACCGGAATGCACTGGCACAAGCACAAAACGGGTGCTAGGCATTACGAAGAATATAAAAAACTTGGTAAAAAGATGCCAGTTGCGGTAGCCCTTGGCGGCGACCCAATCTATACTTATTCGGCAACTGCTCCCCTACCCGACAATATCGACGAATATCTTTTGGCTGGTTTTCTTCGCCACAAAAAAGTAGAATTGGTCAAATGCCTTACTCAAGACATTGAAGTTCCGATAGATGCCGACTTTGTAATAGAAGGTTATGTGGATCCGCAAGAAGATTTGATTTGGGAAGGTCCTTTTGGCGACCATACCGGTTTTTATTCCTTAGCCGATTGGTATCCTCGCTTTCACGTTACCTGCATAACTCACAAGCAGAATGCAATTTACCCAACCACAATAGTAGGCGTGCCACCGCAAGAAGATGCCTACATTGGCAAAGCAACCGAACGCATTTTCCTTGCTCCTATGAAATTTGCCATGATACCTGAACTCATGGACATGGTTTTGCCCGAAGAAGGAGTTGCACATAACTTAACGATTGTAAAAATAAATAAAACATTTGCAGGACAAGCAGTTAAAGTAATGAATGCTATGTGGGGAGCTGGTCAAATGATGTTCAACAAAGTGCTTATAGTAATAGACCAAAACATAGAAATATCAAATTACAGCGATTTAGCTAAATGTATTTCGGAAAACACTGACCCGCAAGCCGATATTCATTTTTCAAAAGGACCTCTCGATGTACTTGACCATGCTTCGAGTAAATTTGCTTTTGGTAGTAAAATGGGAATAGATGCTACCGGAAAATACGCTGAAGAACTCAGAACTTCCGAAAAAATAGGCATAAACCCATACTCTATTAAAATGGATAAAGAATTAGTACGTTCTCAATTTGATGAAATTGTTGATATCAATACAAATTTACTCAATTCTGGAATTTTAGCTGTCGTAATTTCGATAAAAGCAAGTGCAAAAAATACAATAAAAGAATTTGCCAACAAATTGCTTAACAATCCCGATTTTGCCCTCATCAAATTTATTGTACTGCTCGATGAAATGGTAAACATTAACGATTACAGCCAAATAGCATGGATAAGCAGTGGAAATTTAGAACCCTTGCGCGATAGTTTTATCATTGAAAATAAGCACAATAAGAACATATCGCACTTGGTCATCAACGCAACTGCTAAAACCAAAGAAGCCGATAATTTTGAACGCTCTTGGCCCAACATTGTTACCATGAACGACGAAACGATTCTAAAAATAGACCAAATGTGGAATAGGTTGGGTTTAGGAATATTAGACGTAATTGAATCGCCTTCGCTCAAGTTCAAGCAATTTGTAAAAACAGATAGTGCCGTAGCTTGGTAAAAAAAAACAATAAACTAGCGAGCTTCCAAAAGTTTGCTAGTTTATTTAAAACCAATTCATACTAGATATCACTCCCTGTTGTCTAATAGCTTACGTAATTTTTCAAGTTCAAGTTGAAGCAATTCGTTTTTTTGTTTCACGTGCTCGTTTTCTTGCTTTACTTGCTCGTTTTCTTGTTTTACATGCTCATTTTCTTGTACTACGGCTTCTACTTTTTGCTCTAAACCCTCAATTTCTCGTTCCATGTCTTCCAATTCGTCGATTATGCCGTCTTCTAATTCCATTTTTTTCTTTATTTCGCTGTCTTGAACTGCTTTTTGTAATTTGCGTATGATTGGACGATATTTTTCTGGAAAATCTTCCTCTTTCACATTCAAAATGTGATGCTCCTTGTCTGCCGGATTTCGTTGGTCGAATACACTAAGCAATATTTCCAACTCATTTCGGCGTTTATCGGTAAGATACGGTATTTGAATTACATAGCTATCCAAAGTTAAACTTTCGATAAACGATTCCCGAGTTTCTATTGGCTTTCCGGTTATTAAATCGCTGTATTGTCGGCTTACTTTGATTGCACTTGAGGTCGTGTTGTCCAATTTATGCCCCAAAAAGTAAATGCTAATAATGGGCAAGCCCGTTTTGCGGATGCGATTGCCTATTTTTATTTTCTGAAAATTTTCCTTGTTTGAAAACTGCTCGCCCAAATATTTCCTAAAACGCATAATATCTGTCGGAAATTTTGCTTTTTGCAATTCGATGATAACATGTTTTAATCCTTCGGGCGTTTTAATTTTGGCTGAAAAATCCAAACGGTAAACCGTCAAGCTATCTCTTTGCTTGCGAAGTGGCGTCTTTTGCTTTGGCTGTTTGTCGATGTCGCTTATGAATTCTTGTGGCAAAAAGCTTAACTCTTCAATGTTTTCGCCTATTATCGACGAAATCATCAACTTTGCTATTTTGCTGTCTTCCATCAAATATTTGAAGACCACATCGTATATCGGGTTTGCTATTTGCATTGGGTTTTTCTATTCAAATCTTTTTTTACTTTACAAAAATACGAAAAATTTAGATAAAAGCAAAAACCAATTTTGATGAAATAAATTACACAAAATTATTCATCGGGAGTGTAATCAAAAATTTCTTCTAAGTCAATGTAAAAATCATCAAAAATATTCACTTTTATTTTTCCCTTTTCGGCAAACATGCCTAGCAGTTGGTATTTTTGTGCTTCGTTGAGTGTAAAAACATTGATTACTTTACTTTCGGGAAAAACTATCCAGTATTCGCGCACGCCGTTTTCTTGATAAATTTCAAACTTGTCTTTTACATCGTGCGAGCTGTTGCCCTCTGATACAATTTCGATAATCATGTCGGGTGCGCCCAAGCAGCCTCTACGGTCGAGTTTTGAAAGGTCGCAAACAATGCAGATATCGGGCTGAACTACCGTAAATATATCTTTGTCAGAAGTTTTATTCTTACTGGGAAAACGTACATCGAAAGGAGCATGATAAACTTTGCATGTCTTTTTTTTCAAATAGTTTTTGAAAATATTGAATATTTCGCCTGAAATATCTTGGTGAATACGCATTGGCGCAGGCGACATGAGTTTTACCAATCCGTCAAAAAGCTCACGGCGTTTGTCGTCTATCCATGTAAGATAGTCGGCATACGAATAGCGTTTGGTTAAATCGAGTTGTACGGTTTGCATAATTTAATTATGAATGAATGTTTTTTTAGAAACAATTTAATAATTCATTATTAAAATTTATCCTTTTCTTTTTCAATTACTTCGTTTATTTGTATAATTAATTCGGGAATTTTATTTTTTGCAACGTCCCAAACTATCGAATAATTAACACCAATATAATCATGAATTAATTTATCTCTCATTCCAGCTATATTTCGCCATTTTATATTATTCCACCTGTATTTTAAATCGGCTGTTATTTGTTTGGTAGCTTCACCTATTATTTCCAAACTTCTAACTATTGCTCTTTTAAGTGTTTCATCTACAATAAATTTATCAAAATCCTCATCTTTCAGAGCATTTTTAATGTATTCACACTCGATTAAAATATGAGTCAAATAATCAATCGGCGATTTAGACATATTCAACCTGATTTAAAATTTTTTCACCAATTATATGGCTTAACCCATTTTTGGTAACTACTTCAACTTTAATTCCATAAAATAACTCGTCAAGAAAAAAACATAATTCCATAAAGTTATCAAATGTTTCTTTTTGTGGTTGAAAATCTACAAAAATGTCTATATCACTTTTTTCATTTTGTTCATTTCTTGCGTAAGACCCAAACAATCCAATTTGAGAGATACCAAATTTAGATATTTCAGGTTTGTTTATAAGTAGTGTATTGATAACAGAATGTTTGTCTAATTTCATAATCGTTGTTTTTATGAATTATGAATGAATGTTTTTTTTAGAAACAATTTATTTTTACAAAAATACAAAACTATTTGCTCAAAAGCAATTTTTTTTACACAACCAGATTTCCATCGTTTACTATTTTATTGGAATAATAAATTCGCATCGAATTTATTATATTTTCGAGTTCTGATTGGCTAAATATATTGGCATAATAGCGTTTGAAAACTAAAATTTTAAGTTCTATTTCCGAAATATCTTTATTGTTTTGTTTTATACTACTTTCTACTATGGCTCTTCCCATATTTATTGTTTCTATGCCTATTATAAAACGTTCTTGTGGTGTTTTCTTGGCAAATATTTCTCGTTGTTTTTGAATTATATCAAAGGGAGTATCTTTCATATTCAAAATAAATTAAGAGGTTTTAAATTTAATCCCTGAGTTATTCTTTTTCAAAGAGTTAATTTACTGTTTACAAAAATACAAAACTATTTGCTCAAAAGCAAAAAAAAAGCGAACGAGTTTCTACATCGTTCGCTTTTATTGATAATTATATTTAATTGCTTCGTTTAATCGAAACTATTTATTATAATTTGGTAGGACCCGAAACGTAAGTAAATGTACCCGGACCAGTGCATTTATAAACCAATTGATAATTTCCACGATTAGGGTCAGCATTAGGATATTTAATTTTCAACAGCTCAGCCATTGTTTCTTTAATGCGAGTATCCATAAGTGCTTTTGCAGCATCAGCAGTAATAGATACAAGTGGAGTATTTACATCATTATCATGATCTACTAAGAAATTAGCTGCATCATATTGTTCGCGTTTTAGTATAGTATAGTCCACGTTGCCACGATAAGCACTTGCACCTGAATAAAACTCAGCAGTTCCGTAAGAATCAAGGAAATTTGTTCCTTTATTTGTTTTTACCCATTCAACTATAATAGCTAAGTCTGTTTTCGATGCAGTAAACTTAATAGATGGATCGAAAACCCAAACATTTTGGTCATTAAAAATATATTGTTCTGATTTTGGTTGAAGAGAAGAAGTTAAACTCCATGCCTTACCGTCAAAAGTGTAAACAATATATGTATCATAATAATTTTTATAAACTAAAACTTTATATATTTTAGGCAATGCATCGGTTCTTGCAGTTGCGAGGTCGTCCATTAAAGCAAGAGCATCAGCTAAATCGTTAAAGTTATCATGCTGTCCGCGTCCTACTAAATCGTAATCTGCTTCAACTAATTTATAAGCATCTTTATCGTATGCAACTTCTTGTGTAGTTTTATCTGCATTTACTTGAATATATCTTTCTATAGATTGCTTTTCTAAAACATACTTAACAGTTTTTTGAGTATTAGGATCAGCATAATTGGTATTATCTAAGAAATTTTTTATTAATAATTCAGCTTTAGCTTGGCTATTAAAATAAGAACTCGACTGTCCCATACTTGTATAATTAGCAGCACTTATTGTCAAAGGGCTACTTGTATTAACAATAGGTTCTGCATAGCGATTGTATTTTACAACACAGGCACCACCTAAGTCAAAAGTTTTATAAAGTTTAGCCAAAATAGCTGGTGCATAATCAGACAATTTGATTAAATCTGGAATTGCTTGTTTTGATTTTACAGTAGCAGCAAGTGCTTTTTCCTCAGCGGTAGCATTTGCATTGTTGGTAATTGCAGTACTAATGGTAGTGTAGTCAGTCGCAGTAAGCGTATATTCCAAAGTTGGAGTATAAGCCTTCCAAACTTTGTCTTCCATACCCTCAAATTGGTCGTTGTATTTATCTTCGCAAGCAGTAAAGAGGGTAATTGCTGCGATAAACGCTAAAAATATTTTTTTCATGTGTTTTTCAAGAATTAAAAGTTAATATTTAAACCCAATGACCAAGTTCTGCCAAAACCGTAAAATACAGTAGCAGTTGTCCAATCGTTAGTAGAGCCGTTGTTGGCATCAACTATGTATTCTTGGTCAAATACGTTGTCGATGTTAAAATACAATGAGCTATTCATGCCTGCTATTTTAAATTTGTACACCATGTTTGCATCAAAAGTAAAGTAATCAGGAACTTGCCATGTATCAACACCGGCAAGTGAAGTTACGTTGCTTACATTGGCAAACAAGCGAGAATAATATTTTCCGTCAAAACCTACTCTAAAACCTTTGAAAATATCATAGTTAATACCCAAAGCAGCAGTAGTTTGAGCAGCGTCGCCTACGTGTACATCGGCAATATTAAGTTTGATGATGTAATGGTCATCAGCTAGTGGAGTAGTAACTACACCTGCTGATGTAACAGCTTGACCGTCTTTATTGTAAGCATAAGCCTCTACGTTGTCGTCCCATCTCCAATCGCCAATAGAAAACATACCAACGATGTTCAATTTTTTAGTAAGTTTCGATACAAAGTCAAATTCAATACCCATGTGAGTAGCATTTACGCCTTGAGCGTTGTAAGTACCTAAGTCAGGGTCTTGTTTGTTAATAGAACCATAAAGGGTTTTGTTTTGCCAGTTAGTATAATAAGCATTTACATTAGCATTGATAATTTTGTGTCTGAAACCATAACCAAATTCAGCCGAAAATACTTCTTCGTTGATAGCTTTTTGGTTAATAGCATTGCTTACGTCTTTTGCCACAAATACAGCACTAAAGAAAGGAGCTCTTGAGAAATAGCCTACGTTTACAAATACGTTGTGGTTATCGGTAAGGTTGTAGTTTGCACCACCTTTGATGCTATAACCTAAATAGCTTACTTTGTCAGAAGTTTTATCTTCAGGAGCATAATACATTTCGTCCACTCTCCAGTAAGTAGTATTTGAAACTGCACCAGCTACGAAAGCACTTAATTTGTCAAGTTTGTATTCTAATTGACCAAAAACACCTTCCCAAAGTACGTGTCCGTAATAATTTCTTCCTACAATGTCGCCTGTATGTAATTTTTCATTTACCCATTCGTAATCATCAGCCATGTAAGCAACTCTACTTCTTTCGCTGTCGATAAAGAAGCTACCTCCCATTAAGTCAGCAATGGTTTTTGTGTGCTCGCCAATGTAATATCTAAGGTCGATACCACCAGAGAAGGTTAAATTGTCAGAAAAATCTTTGTTGATGTTTGAAATAGCACCCCACCATTGGTGATTGTTGTTTGAGCTAATCAAAGCTGCAGTAGAACCGTTTACTTCGGCAGCATTTCTTTCCATAATAGTAGCATAATCTAAATAACCTTCGATAGTGCGGAAGGTGCTACTACCATACAAGTCAGAACCTTTAGAACCGCCAGTACCGTAGCCACCACCTGTACCTAATGAATAGTAAGCAGCTGTAGAAACAGTAGTAGTACTATTTACAGTCCAGTAGTGGTTCAATGAAAATTGTGGTTTGTGGTAAAAGTTATATGAAGATGATTTTCTTTGACCATCCACACCAAAACCATAAGCAGCATTAAAAAGATAACCTTCTTTATAAGTTTGCCACTCGGCTATAGTTTTAGCATCGTAAGAGCTTCTTTGATTGTGCCATTGAGGTGCACCAAATCCTGTAAAAGAAAGTAAATGCTTATCGTTAAGTCTTTTAGAAATGTTCACAAAATAAGAATATCCTTCGTACTCTGTGCCTAAAACATAACCGTCGCCACTTGTTTTAGCACCCAAAAGTGTTACAGCCCAGTTGTTTTCAGTTAAACCAGTAGAAACAGCAAACGAATATTTTTGGTAACCAGCAGTACCAACTCTTGAAGAAACAACTCCGCCTTTTTCAGCTTCGGTAGTGTTAGTCAAAATATTGATAGAACCACCCACAGAAGGCACAGCTATTTTAGAAGCACCCAAACCGCGTTGTACTTGCATAGAACGAGTTACATCAGAAAGACCAGCCCAGTTTGACCAATAAATTCCGCCCCATTCCATATCGTTTACGGGAACACCGTTTATCATAACCGCAATGTTTTCAGAAGCAAAACCACGAAGGTTGATACGAGAGTCGCCAAAAGCACCACCACGTTTGGTTGCATATACCGAAGGTGTATAAGCCAAAATCTCAGGAAATTCTTTTGTTCCTAATTTTTCGATAATAACCTCAGGTTTTAAGCTCGAAACAGCTACCGGAGTTTGACGGTCTATTGCCACAGAAGCAATAATACCAACTTCGGCAATACCTATTGCGCTTTCGTCGAGAGTTATGTTGCCCAAATCGGAAGTAGAACCATCTACGGCTACTGTTTTGGGTGAATAACCTACGAAAGTGATTACTAAATTATGATTTCCACTTGGAAC
>JAIFNL010000063.1 GCA_020047755.1 Bacteroidota bacterium | reverse complement strand
CCTCTGTACCAACTTACAAAACCTCTGTACCAACTTACAAAACCTCTGTACCAACTTACAAAATGCCTGTACCAACCTACAAAACCTCTGTACCAACTTACAAAATGCCTGTACCAACTTACAAAGCCTCTGTACCAACTTACAAAACCTCTGTACCAACTTACAAAACCTCTGTACCAACTTACAAAGCCTCTGTACCAACTTGCTTTGCTAGTCTTAAAAAAAAAAAATTGATACCAGCAACATCAAAGTCCCCAGTATCAATTAGGTAGCGTTAATCGGAAAAAAGATTAACTATAAATTTTAATAGCAAGCTTGTCGATAGTGCTATTTACTTTAATTCCTTTGTTTAGAATGTTTCCCTTGTTAATTTCAAACTTCAATTTTCCGTCGGTAGAAAGAATAAAATTAATTCCGGCACCTAAACTAATTGCACCTTTTTTGTTACTAACCAACAAGGTCTGATTTTTATTTATTTTGTTCACTATCAGGTCTATTTGCTCCGTTTTTCTATTCGGAACAAACAATACATGAGTTTTGGTAAGTTCCGAGATGCTATTAAATACTTTTATTTCAATAGGTTGCGATACATATTTGCGAGTAGAAGCTATTTTTTTCAATTCGCTAATAATAGGGTCGTTAGACAAAACGCCAATGATAAAATTACCATGCAACGCCTCAGTTGGCCACTGCATATATTTGCAAATGCTGTATAGATAAACAGCTTGCGCTTCGTATAAATCAGTTGCCTCGTAAGTTTGGGCTTTCGATTTACCAAATAAACTAAAAATTAAGATGCTTGCTATTAAAAAAAATTTCTTCATTTTATTTTTATTATTTTATAATTATTTTGATTGTTTTTGAATTTACATACACCTATACGAAAGAGTAAATGCGTTGTTTCTGAAAAAGTTATAAAATTTCTTAAATCAGTATTAAAATTCCTTAATTGAATTTCGCCTCACACAAAAAAAGAAGAACAAAAATAGAAGTAATTGATTATGAACATTGTCAAAGTTTTTAACTTTGGCAATGTTGCCTAAACACACAACCTCTAAATGGAAGTACTTTTCATTTTCCAAACCAAAAAACTCGACAGCAAACCCGCCACAATTACAATTGCTTGAGTATAAGGACTTGTAATAAACCAAATAGAAGCCACCAAAATAGAAACCCACAGTTGCGAAATAACAAAAATCTTAAAGCGCAAAGGAACCGTTTTGTGTTTACTAAAATCGCTCAAAAGCCTACCAAAAAGCCGATGATTGAGCAACCAATTGTACATTTTCGTTGAGCTACGCACGTAAAAATAAGCCGTTAGCAAAATAAACGGAATACCCGGAACACCTGGCAAAGCCACACCTACATACGACATTACCAACGACAAACTTCCAAAAACAAAAAAAACAAACCGCTTAAAACCCGAACTTTCATTCATAATTGCACTTAGCTAAACTTTTTTCAAACACTAGAATAGTGTAACGAATGCAACAAAAATAAATCACATTTTCTACTTTACAAAACATACGCTCAGCAAACCAGCAGAAATAAAAAAGAAATCGGTTTGTTGTAAAATAATGTATATCAATCAAAAAAAAACATAAATTGTTAATTTTTAAACAATAATCGTTACTTATAAAGCTGTACAATCAATTATTTTTTGTATCTTTGCACAACTTGACTTTAATAGGTTGTTTGCAAATTTTAAAGAATATAGTAATGCAACCTATGCAAAAAATATAAATAGTGTTTGAAAGAAAACTACGCAGCCTAACCGACAGACCGACAAGTCGGTCGAACGGTTTTTGTTTTTTTTAAATTTTCAAAAAATGATGAGTTTTCTTTCAAACACTAAATAATTGTATATCAATAGCACCGCCTTAAAGTACGGTGCTAATTAAAATAAAATTTAAACAACGTCTAAGGTATTATCTTTCTTCAAAAAAAAGAACTATGTACAAACGAATATTATTAAAATTAAGCGGCGAATCGCTTCAAGGAAACCAAAAATACGGAATCGACGAGCAAAAACTCGATGAATATGCCATTCAAATAAAAGAAATAGTCCAAAAAGGCATTGAAGTAGCCATTGTAATAGGCGGCGGCAATATTTTCAGAGGTTTACAAGGGGTAAACAAAGGATTTGACCGCGTAAGAGGCGACCAAATGGGCATGTTAGCCACCATAATAAACAGCTTGGCGCTTCAGTCGGCACTCGAAAGCCAAGAAACGAAAGCACAGGTTTTCACATCAATAGGCATGGAACCCGTAGGCGAGTCTTACAGCAAATGGAAAGCCATCGATGCAATGAAAAACGGCGCAGTTGCCATTATAGCAGGCGGCACCGGCAATCCTTATTTTACTACCGATACCGCTTCGGCACTTAGAGCCGTTGAATTGGAAACCAACGTATTACTAAAAGGCACACGTGTGGACGGTATTTACACTGCCGACCCCGAAAAAGACCCCACCGCCACAAAATATTCAGAAATTACATTCAACGAAGTGTATTTGAAGAATCTCAAAATCATGGATTTAACAGCATTTACTCTTTGCCGCGAAAACAAATTGCCTATTATAGTATTTGATATGGACAAAAAGGGAAACTTGGCAAAATTAATTTCGGGCGAAACCATAGGAACACTCGTGAAAGAGTAAAGCAATTTTAAAAGAAATTAAAACCCAATAAACTATGGAAAACAAGCAATTTGAATGGATAAGCTTCGACAACTTGAAGTTGTTTGCGCAGGTTTGGAAACCCAGCGGCGAAACCAAAGCAGTAATAAACCTAGTTCACGGAATGGGCGAACACTCAGGACGTTACGAGCAATGGGCTACAAAGCTCACCGAGCAAGGCTTTGCGGTAGTTAGCTTCGACCTTAGAGGACACGGACGCTCCGATGGGCTACTTGGTCATTCGCCTGCTTACCACGCACTTATGAATGATATTGATTTGCTCTTTGCCAAGCAAAAAGAGCTTTTTCCATCGCAGCCTGTTTTTCTTTATGGGCATAGCCTGGGTGGTAACTTGGTGTTAAACTACGTGTTGCGTCGTGTGCCCAATATTACTGGCGTAATAGCTACTTCGCCTTGGCTCCGGTTAAATATGCAACCTCCCAAGGTGTTGCTCTTTTTCGCCCAATTGATGCGAAGCATAGCTCCAGCACTCTCGCAAAATACCAACTTAGATGCAAGTTTTATTTCGCGCGATGCCAACGAAGTAACCCGTTACAAAAGCGATAAGCTAATACATGGCAAAATAACAGTTTCTATGTTTTTGAGTATAGTAGAAGCCGGTAAATGGGCATTGAACAATGCGCATTTGCTTACCGTAAAATCGCTAATAATGCACGGAACGGGCGATAAAATAACCTCATACAAAGCTAGCCAAGAGTTTGTAGAAAAATCGCAAAACTATACCGAACTAAAACTTTGGAGCGATGCTTACCACGAGCTACACCACGAACCCGAAAGACAACAAGTATTTGACTACCTTGTCAATTGGCTAAAAATATAAAGATATAATTGGTAATTGATAATTGATAATTGTCAATTGTCAATTGTTAATTGTCAATTATTAAGTAAAGTTTATACGCGCTTGTATTATTCTTTTTTGCTATTTCTTGGAGATTTTGCCCTGTGTGTTCAAATTGTATATTGTTGTTTTTTAGTCGGTTTTGAATAGTATCGATGTTTAGATTGGGCAAAAGCAAAACCAACTCTTCGAGCGAATATTTTTCGGCATTGTACAAAGGTGCTTTGTTTTGTGGCGTACTCCAAATATCGCTCAAATAGTTACCCAAAGTTATCAGGTAAACTACTGGAGGCAAATGATAAAATGTAGATACAAAAATAAACAAACTTAATAATAAAGCATACGAAAATTCACGTATTCGTTTGGTTTTGTGCTTTATGTATGCCAAAAATGTTCTCCAATTGATGCTCAAAGCATGTACAAAGGCTAAAATAGCAAACTGAAATGAAAAAATAGTGTGCAATTCTTCCCAACTCGATTTATCCAAACCCAGCAATTTCCAATCAATCCAATTAGAAACACGCGCCGGAGGAACTAAATAGAGAACAACTCCCGATAAAAATACCACAAAAATTGAAATAAATAAACCGGCACTTACAAAAATTCGCCAACTAAAAGACTGCTTTTTTTCAATCATTTTTTAAAAATAAAATAAACAGCTAAAATTAGAAAAATAAAACCAATAATATGATTGGTTTTGATGGTTTCATTTTTAAAAGCAATAAGAGTAAAAACAGTGAAAACAACAAGCGTAATAACTTCCTGTATTACTTTGAGTTGCACCAGCGTAAATGGACCTCCGTTTTCTTTAAAACCTATTTTATTGGCTGGAACTTGCAAAACGTATTCAAAAAAAGCAATTCCCCAACTAATCAGAATAATAGAAAACAAACCTAGCTTGGAAAACCATTTCCACTCAGCAAATTTCAAATGTCCGTACCAAGCCAGCGTCATAAAAGTATTCGATAAAATGAGCAAGCCAATGGTAAAAAAATGTTTCATATTGTTTTATGCTTTTCCTTGAGTGTTATTTTCATCAAAAAAGAGATGTTCCATATTCAAGAAATGATTTAATGCTAGAGTTATAAGTTCTTTTAAATCAATCTGCTCGCGTTGTGCAAGTTTTTTGTAATTTGCAAGTACCTCATCAGAAATAAGTTTGGAAACGTCTGCCTTTATTTCGTTGGGTAAGTCGTTTTGCTCTTTTTGTGTATTTTTGATGAGCTTCGTATTGCTCAAAAGAGCACTCTCAAAGTCTGAAATGTTTTTCTTTGTTGCCATATTTTGTATTAAATATATAAATTAATGCCGCCAAAGTTAAGTCTTTCAATGGTTTAAAACCCTTAAGTTTCAGTTTCTCAAATAAATTTAGCTTTGGCGACTATGTTTTTTGTGAAATATTGTATAGTAATGTAAAACATTAATTGATAGTTAATAAGTAACTCTAAGATTGCATGTTACTATTTTTTTACACCAATAAGGCTCATGGCACGCTCACTCATGGCAGTAATGGTAAGCGATGGATTAACACCTGGATTAGCCGAAACAGCCGACCCGTCGCACACATACATATTTTCGTAACCAAAAACCTTATTATTTTTATCTATCACACCCGATTCTATATCTTTTCCTATGGCACAACCGCCTAATATGTGAGCCGTAGAAGGAATTCCAGTAAGCGTTTCGGTAAACATAACTAAGGGCTTTCCGTTAATTATTTTGCTATATTTGTTTGCCAATTGGTGCGCTTCGGGAATGAAAGCTGTTGGATTTTTGCCAGATTCTATTTGGGTTTTGATGCCAAACCATGCTTTCTTTATTTTCAGCGTACTATCTAAATGTTGCATGAATAAAATGATAGAGGTTTGTTTGCCAAAATCTTTCACAGTAAAGACTTTAAACCATTTAATAGGAGCTAAAAACGGAATAAACAAGAGCTTAAAAATACGCAAAAAGAAATTCTTTTCGCTCACCATGGGCATAGCCAAAAGTCGCCAAAATCCAGAACCGTTTCCGTATCTAACAGGCTCAATGTTTGTGTTTTCGTCAGTTTCGAGTATCGATCCAATAGCTATCCCTGTGGACATATCTACATTTTTGTCGGTAGAAGCCGTAAGAATAAGGGCTTCGTTGTTGGTGCGCACCATTTCGCCCAAGCGGTTGCTAAGTTTGGGTAAGTTCTTGATTTTCTGATTCAATAGCAAAGGAACAGTACCCAAAACTCCTCCCGAAAGAATTACTCCTTTGGTGGTTTCGATACGAATTTTCGATGCGCTATCGGTTTTATGCAATGATTTAGCTTTTATTTGATAACCCTTTGCACCAGAGGTATTTTCAATGTCTATAATGTCGGTTACTTTGTATCCCGAAATTATTTCGACTCCTAATTTTTGAGCCAAATACAAATAATTTTTGTCGAGCGTGTTCTTTGCATTGTGCCGGCAACCTGTCATGCACGAACCACAATAAACACAGCCTGTTCGTTCGGGTCCTTCGCCGCCAAAGTAAGGGTCGGCAACGGTTTTGTCTTTTTCACCAAAATAAATAGCCACTTTTACAGTACTAAATTTGTCTTCCTTTCCTATTTCTTTAGCCAATTGCTTAAAAGCTAGGTCGCTTTCGCCAAAGTAAGGATTTTCACTTGCCCCCAACATGCGCCAAGCCTCTTGGTAAAAGGGTTCGAGCTCTGTTTCCCAGTCGGCTAAACCTGCCCACGAGCCATGTGTAAAAAAAGGTTTTTTGGGCTTTGGCAAGGTATTGGCATACACCAACGAACCGCCGCCTACTCCCACTCCACTCAAAACGGACACATGTCGGAAAAAACTTATTTTTTGAATACCGAAAAAATTTAATTCGGGTAGCCACAACCACTTTTTAAAATTCCAGTTTGTTTTGGCAAAATCTTCTTTTTTGAACCAATTACCTTTTTCGATAACCAGAACTTTATAACCTTTCTCTGCCAAGCGCAAAGCAGATACAGAGCCTCCAAAGCCTGAGCCTATAATAATGTAATCGTATGATAATGTCATGGTTTAGTTATTTCGTATCTGAAAGAAGACACAGCTTTTGCGTATTTCATTCAACTGTTATTTTTTTCTTTTTTTTTGAAGTAATATTAAAATCATTCGGCTTACGGCAAAAAACGCAACAAATATAATTAAGAAAAATGAATTAAACACCAGTGTTATTTTATTTTCATACCTAATTCTATTTCTCGGGCTTTTTTTGCGGCTCGCTCAATAGAGAGTTTGATAAAGAATGTTACCGCAAAGGTACTCACTATTGCTAAAATAAGCAAACTGGTTTTAACTGTTATTACATTTTTCATAAAATAAAATTGTTTAGATGCAAACAGCCCTTTTGCGGTTAAAAAAAGAACATAAAAAAAGCGTGGGCTGAAACTTGCTAAATACAAGGCATCGCCAAACGCCTAAAAAGCAACAAGCACAACCCACACTATATTATATAGCATGAACATACTACACCTATATAATAAGGTATAATATTATTGTAACTTGTTTTCTGCTTTTAATGAAATTGGCGATTTCTGTATTTAGAAAACAAAGTTTACGCTATTTTTAAAAAATTGATACGATGACTCCAAAGTCATCGTATCAATAGTTTGGTGCAAATATACAAAATAA
>JAIFNL010000005.1 GCA_020047755.1 Bacteroidota bacterium | reverse complement strand
TACCTTTGTTTTTCATCATATTATCTTATTGCTATTATTATTTGTATCAAAACAAACACAATCATTTGATATTAGATTTTGTTTATTTACATAATATTCAGGAATACCTGGCTTTTGAATTTTTTGTTTATTTTTTTCTTTTTCAACTAATTCTAAGTTCAGAGCAAGCAATTGTTGTAGAATATCACTACTTGAAGCTAATCCATAAGCTTCATTTACAGCATAATCAAGTTTATCTTGCAAATCTTTAATTTTATTTTTTCCAGGTTTTTCAAAAGTTCTAAATAATTCGCGTAAAGATATTTTACCGTTTTTTAAAACTTCATTCCGTGCAATGTGCAATTCTTTTGTTATAGTTGCAATTGTTTCAATTTGTTTAATTGTTGGCGTTTGAGGCCACGGAAAAGTTTCCCAAATTGTTAAATTATAATTATATCGGTTTTCTAAGGTTGTACATTGCGTTTTTAACCACTCCCAATGTATTTTTGATTGAATTATACCAAAGGAATAATAATCATCAAATGGAAATACAATAATTTTGTCATTTGGGACAATATCAGTACACATGAATTCAAATATTGGGCGAAGCATAACTCTTGAACAAGCGATATACATTTTTTTTCCCTTCAAAGTTTTCATTAATTCATGCCTTACTGCCCAAAACTGCCACCACCGATTTAAATGATTTTGTCTTGGACCTGACTTATTTGTTTCTTTACGTTCAATTTCTGCTTTTTTGCTTATTTCTGGTAAAACTTTTTTCTCAATTATAGAATAAATATCCTTGTATTTTTGAATACTTGCTAAATCGGTGTATTCTGAAAAATCTATAACAAATCTTTTAGGTTGCGAATTTATGTTTCCAACTAATTCGTTACCAATTAAAAATGGTTTTATTACATCTTTATTTTGTTGATTTTTTTCAATTAATTTTTTTGCTTCATCAATCGTTAGTAGGAATCCACTGTAAGCATGAGTATGTCCCTGAAAGCATGTTTTAGGTTCTTGATTTCCAATTATTTTTTGCGCAATTTTTACATCTGTTTTAAAACTAAGGCTGCTATTTATATAATCTAATTCGTAAATATCCCATTCGTTTTTATTATTTAAGTAGTATAATGTCTTTTTACTATCGAATTGACCTTTTACCCAATTTACAATTGAAACAGAAACTGCCGCTACACCTGACCATGGCTGGGTTGAAACCGCGTTTATAATCGTTCCGTTATTACTTACAATATAATCTAATCCACTTTGTCTGCTAAAATTCTCACGAATAGTATTTGTTCCAACTAAGCCCGCATAACAACCTTCCTTTAAATATTTATGTGTTTTATAGAACCAATAAACGCAAAAATCAGCATGTCCTGAAATTTCGGGGAAGGCATACCTGAGTTCGCTTACATATTTGCGTCCGAACTCTTTTTGCATTTTATTTTTACTTTGATAAGGTGGATTTCCAATAATAGCATCCGCATCTCTCCACAACCGTTCAGTTTCATAATATGGAAATAATGCATCTGCACAAACTATATTATGTTCTAAATTATCCAATGGCAACGGTTTGTCTTTATTATCATAATCTTCTCGGTTTTCAAGCCAAATCAATTCTTTTGCAATAATCAAAGTTACTTTTGCTAATTCAACAGCAAAGGATTTTATATCTATGCCATAGAATTGATTAGTGCTTACATATTTGTATTTCCATAAAAACTGCATTAATCTTTTAGCATCTACAGGTTTTTTAGACCTTTCTCGTATTTTAAAAAGAATCGTCTTTTCAAGTAATTTCATTTCTTTAAATGCAACAAAAAGAAAATTTCCACTACCACAAGCGGGGTCAAGTACTTTAAAATTAGACAACTCTTCAAGTAATGCGTATAATTCATTTAGATTTTCTGCCTTTTCAATTTTTTCTAACCAAGGTCGCACTATTACAGGTACAACTATTTTTTTTATATCTATTTCGTGAGTATAATGCGCACCTAATTTGTGTCTTTCTTTTGTGTCCAAAGCAAATTCAAATAGTGAACCGAAAATTGCCGGATTAATTTTTCTCCAATTGTACGATGCGGCTTGGTCAATTAATGTTAATTCATGCTTTGTAAGTTCTATTGGATATATTTTATCAAACAATCCACCGTTAAAATATTCCACATCTTTATACATTCCACCATTTGCAATGCCTTCCGTATTCATTGCTGTAAATAAGCCACTTATCAAATCATACGATTTTGTTACGGTATCAGGACCTTCACCTGGTTCTTTTAGTAAATCTTTAATTAATCTGGTAAAAATATGATTTGGAAGTAATTCTATATCTTCTGCAAACATAGTTAAAACCATTTGCATACAGTATTTTAATGCAATATTGGGTTCAATTTTTCGATTAATCATCGAACGATAAATAAAAGACACAAAATAGGCTGCCTTTTCTGTAACTTCTTCCTTATTGTAATTAAATATTGGATTTCTTGGTTTAGGATACATGAAAGCAAATACTTCTCTTTTTTCATGTATTTGCTCAATTTTTACTTTTTCAAGAGGTTCATATACTTGAACATTCAAATCATAAATCCAAAATTCGTCGAAATTGCATAAAATAACATATTGTGGGCGATTAGGAACAAGTTTTGTCCAATAATCGAATGCTTGTTGATAATGTAACGATAAATCAGTATTACGTTTTTTCATCTCAATCAATACAATCGGTTTCCAAACCAAATCTGCAAATTTTGTAGAATTTTTCTTATCGTCCTTTATTCTAAATTCACAATTTGCTCCTGCACCTTTTAATCCATTTGAAAACCCAAGAGCAGTAAAAAAATGGTCAAGAAAAATTTGTGCTTCACCTTTTTCATCACCTGTAATAAATTCCTTTACGTAATTCTGAAATGTTATAAAATCTGTTTCTTGCATTAATTTATCTTTTTTAATGAAAAGCAAAATTACATTTTATTTTCCACATTTTTAAATCGATTGTTATTGTTTTTGCAATAAGGCATAACGTTTCAATAACCACACCTCTTATTTTCCAAAAAAAACAAAACTTGTCCGCACACAAAAGCAGCTTTCAAAAAGAGCACACCCTTTTGAAAACAAACAGCTATTTATACAAACAAGTTCCAGAGTAATTCTTAAAATATTTCTCAAAACTAAGCAATTAAAACCAGAAAACCAAATAAAAAAGGGAAAAACAGTAAAAAAATAATTCGTGCATTGGTGGCAAACAAAAGTGCAAACACAGTGCCCTTTAAAAAGACTAAACAGTATGAATTGACAGAAGTTTTTTTTATCAATCACTTTCTATACTTGTTGAATTAACAAAAATTGTATCTGATTCCTTTTTTCTGATCAATTGCAATTGTAATTCACCAGTATCTTTTTTGATATAATCACCAATATTGCATAAATTCCATAAATCTAACCATTCATCAGAATAGAACTTAATCAACTGATTATCTTTTTGAAGAGTCAACATTCCTGAACCGTGATTATTATAATCTCGATATTTTCTCAAAATCATTCCTTCATAATATTCACTTTTAACTGATTTTATATAGTAATCTTTATTGCGGTTTATTTTTATAAAAATTGAAACAAAACAAATTATTATTACGATTGGTACAAAAATAATCTTTAATTCGGTTTTGGTCAGTCCGTTAATTTTTCCTTTATTATTCAATGGTTTCATAACAATTGTTTTTTATTAAAAAACTTCTATTATTTTATATGTTAATAACTTGTGCAGATTACAATCCGATAGTATTTTCTTTTTAATTAGCAAAATTGAATTTAATTTAGTTCTTTTTCGTTTGCTTTTAGTTATCGCTAACGTAGCAAGCTACTGACCGCTATATGCGATGTTATACACATTAATTTATTGTTTTTCAATCATTTCTATTTCTTTATTTGGTTTGAAAAAACAAAAAATTAATTACCTTATTAAAATTAAAAATACAATATCTGCCATTTTATATTTTGTTGCAAATATTAACCATTAATTTTTTTAAGTATAAAGTTTGTAATTTTTTTCACATCGTTATCGTCCAAAATTGGCTGAAAATAATTGATATGACGCAATATCTCATTCAAAGATAGAAGTTTAACAAATTGAAACTCTCCTTTGGGTTTTTCGCCAACCATTAATAAAATATTTTTTATGGGAATCTTTTTTGCCCCCCAATGATGAGTATTCAATCTTAAATGTTTATTTTCTATTGCATGATGAATAACCACAAACATAGCATAACTTGACCTCTTTAATTGATTCACAGGTGAATATAAATCCAAATTTTCGATTGATTTTTTGCTCCAATTTTTTGTTTCTATTACAAAAATCCCAGCTTTTGAAATTACAATATGGTCAATTTGAATTGAATAGATATAATCATTGTTTTGTTGATTATAAATTGGTCTTTTAAATTTAAAAATCACATCATTAATAATTGAATATTCATTTCCTAATTTTTTAAGCTCAGTTAATGCTTTTTGTTCGCCCACAGCACCAGCAATTACAGGATATAAATCTTCTATTACCTTTTTCTTTTTATCTAAAATACTACTCAATTCTTTTGTTCTCGCTTTTAATACTTCTTCATAATTTGAATTCAAATAGTCAATTCCCTTTTTTAACTGGCTTAAACTATTTTTTAAATCGATGTAAGGCTTTTCTAATTCAGCTTGAAAATTATTTTTTAAGATGAGTAATTTCTTTTCGATAATTTTTTTTCTATACACATCTCTGAAAAAAGAAAATAAACGAAACGATTTGTTTCTTAATTGATTATATTCATTTTCTAAATTGATTTTTTCTAAATTCAAATATTCGTTCCGTTCTGCTAATTTTTTAGTATAATTTTCAGTTTCTTCTGATAATTTATTATTTTTCTCAATTATTTCGT
This sequence comes from Bacteroidota bacterium, assembly GCA_020047755.1. GTDB lineage: Bacteria > Bacteroidota > Bacteroidia > Bacteroidales > JAIFNL01 > JAIFNL01. The sequence goes on along the minus strand of JAIFNL010000005.1, from coordinate 512 downwards.
CATCTAAATTCCTCTTTTGTTCTAATTCAATTTTATTTATTTCATTAGGATATTCAGATATAAAAGAATTCAATTCTTTAACAGAATGAAAATCATTAATATTATTTTTTATTAGTTGGTTCTTTAGTTCTTTTAATGGACCAATATCTCTATAAATTTCCGCCATTCTATTTCTTATATTATATAACACCATTTATGCGAAAAAAAGCCTCATGCTTAGCTTTTTTGTTTTCCCCAAAAAACAAAACTTGTCCGCACACAAAAGCAGCTTTCAAAAAGAGCACACCCTTTTGAAAACAAATAGCTATTTATACAAACAAGTTTTGAGTAATTTTAATAATTTCCGACAAAACTAAACAATTAAAGCCAGAAAACCAAATAAAAAAGGGAAAAAACTGGAAAAAAATAATTCGTGCATTGGTGGCAAATAAAAACCCATCGGCAGGGTACTTTAAGGGCAAAAAAGCAGGCTTTGTGCGAGCGTAAGTAATTGATTGTTAGTTTTTAATATA
>JAIFNL010000207.1 GCA_020047755.1 Bacteroidota bacterium | reverse complement strand
AAAGCAAAATAAGCAACACACCCGCTTCGTTGCGGTGTTTGGTGATAATAAGTTTTTTTCCTAATGCCAATTTCAATTCTACACCATCTACGGCTAATAAGTAATTGCCTTGTGTGTAATAAGTTGCAATGTTTTGTTTTTGGTTGTAACTAATTTCCAAAAACAAATCATTTTTTGTGCCTTTGATAAATTCAATCGCCTCATTGATGCGTGGCAGTGCCATCGTTGTTTGACTTTAAAAATGCCGTTTCGATATTGATGCGCTCGGAAGCTAACGTGTTGAATAACATCGACAAAACGCCAGGTCTGTCGAGGTGTTTTGAAAATAAACCTTCCAGTTGCAAGTTTTCGGGTTGCGGAATTTCGTTGCCAAAAGTAATGGATTTGTCTTCTTTGCGAATGCGAATAGCGTTGTACGCACCCAAACGAGTGGCATTGGGATAAATATCGAGAAACTCGTGAAAGGCATTGCCAAAAGCCAATTCGGGAATCACTCGCCTTTTTTCAGGAGGCATTCGTTGGTTGAGCAGTTCGATGGCTTTGTTGAGCAAACTGTATTTGAGTTTGAGTTGGTGGTTGTTGAAAATGGTACGTGTTTCGGGAATTAGCTTTGAAAAGCTAACATACTGTTTGTAACCACATTCCAAAACATACTGCATACCTTCTTGGTAAGCGTAAGCGTAATGGTCGATGTGGTGTGCATCGGTGCCTATGGCAATGGAAATGTGCAATTGCTTGGCACGTCGCAAAATATTTTCGGCAGGATAAATGCCACAGCCTTTTTTAAGTCCGGCAAGATTTACATCGAGCGCAAGGTTGTGAATGCTGATAAGTTCTAAAAGCCAGCGCATTTTGTCGGCTAATGGCGATGCCGCATTTTCGAACTGCAAAATATCTTTTGGCACAGGCACGTTGAGCTTGGGCAAATCTAAATGCCCAACTACCTGAAACATATCGCCCGAACATTCAATCATTTCAATTACCTCATCAAGGTATCCAAGCCAGTAAGCTTCGAGGCTTCCTCGCAATTGTAGCAACCGTTGGGCTTCTTCTTTTGAGCCATCGTAAGGAATGCCTTCGCGCGAGAAATGAACCGAACCAACAACAAAATCGACCTCTTCGGCTTGTATCAGTTGCGAGCGATTCCATTGCAAACCAATTTCGTTGCCCATCCATTCCAATTCAATTCCATATTTTATATTAATACGGTCAGCATAAACAGCTTGCAATTGTTTGATGCGTTTAGGATAATTCAAATAAGCAGAATTTCCACGAATAAATTTAATGTCGGTATCGCGCTCTGTGTCGTAACGAAAGTTTGTAAGTCGCGGAGTATGAATAATGAAGCTAATGCTTGGGTGATGTAGCGAAATCGCTTTTTCTATAACCGCTTCGAGTTCGTCCACACCGTGTTTTACGTGGTCGTTTTCGGTTCCGGCATGTACTCCATGCGTTTCCCAAATATATTTGTTGAATGTGCTCATGTTTTTTTGCGTTTAGTTGGCGCACTTTGTTTTGATAAAATAAATACAAAAGTGCTATTTTATTTGAGTTTTACAAAAAAAAAGAATGTGGTGATTTGATGATGTGATGATTCTTTGATATAGTAACAAACAATTTAACAATTTAACAATAGACCATTTTTTTTTTGAATAAAAAAAGTAGTATTTTAGCGGTAGTTTTTATGAAAAAATAACTTAACAAAAAAAGAAACAAATGAAAAATAAGAATTTAATTTTAAACCTTTTCTTAGCCTTTGCGCTAATATTGTTTTTGCAAACCAGTTGCAACGCTCCTTCGGGCGAAACAGAAGAGCAAACCGATACCGTTGCCGAAGTAGTTCACGAAGAAGCACACGAAGTGCATTGGTCGTATGAAGGCGAAACGGGTCCCGAGCATTGGGCAGAAATAGTGCAGGATTGCAGTTGCGGCGGCACTGCTCAGTCGCCCATCGACCTAGTAGGAGCTAGCAAAGACAAGGCATTGAAAGCTTTGCAACTCACTTACACAGCCCACGACGAGTTGGAAATTCTAAACAACGGACACAGCATTCAGGTAAATTATCCGGTTGGCGATTTTGTAATTGATGGCGTAAAATACAGCTTGGTTCAGTTCCATTTTCATGCTGGAAGCGAGCATTTTATTGCCGGAAAACAATTTCCTATGGAAGTGCATTTGGTACACGTTACACCCGAAAATCAAATAGCCGTAATTGGAATTATGATTGCAGAAGGCAAAGAAAATGAATTTTTCAAAACTTTTTGGGCAGATATGCCAGCAGAAAAAGCAGAAGAGCCTGTAAAAAAAGCACTTGCCTTTGATGTAAACAAAATGTTGCCCGCTAAGAAAAACTATTATCACTATGTAGGTTCACTCACCACTCCTCCTTGTACCGAAGGCGTAAAGTGGTTTGTAATGAAAAACCCGATAGAAGCTAGCGCAGAGCAGATAGCAAAAATAAGTAGTTTGATGCCAAAAAACAACTTCCGTCCGGTTCAAGCACTCAACGATAGAAAAATTATGGAATTTTAAGCATCTTTTGCTTAATAAAAACTTGCCTAAAATTTAAGCAAGCTATTTTATTTTTAGCAACCAAGCCTTACTAAATATCTAAAAATAGATATTTGGTAAGGCTTTTGTTTTTATGAAAATAACAACAAATATAGCTAATTAGATTAATTAGTTACAAATAGTAAATGATTAGAAAATAGATTTTTAGAAAAAGTTAGCACCCAAAAATACATCTTATAAACCAAAACAAAAGCTCTATTTTATTTAGAACAATTCTATATTACTAAAAAATATAAAGAAAAATTTCTCTATATTGAAAGTTGATTTATATTTGCACACAAATAAAGAAAAAATTCTTTATTCTTTTTGAATTAACATCATAAAGCCAACAAAAATAAATTGCAAATCAATAATAATTAGAATAAAGGCACAAACAACCAAGAAAAATTTCTTTATTAAATTATGGAAGCAAACGAAAACAAAATAAAAGGCATACCCGAACCAACTGTTCGTAGAATGCCGCAATATCATAATTACGTAAAGAACAAGAAAATACAAGGCGAAATTTACTTGTCGGCACCTGCCATAGGTCGAAGCTTGCGATTAGATTCAACTCAAGTAACCAAAGACCTGGCTTACACAGGTGTTGCAGGCAAACCGCGCATAGGATACCATGTAGAAACATTGTTGGCAGCCATAGAAACCTTCATGGGTTTTAATCAAATAGACCATGTTTTTTTGGTTGGAGCAGGCAATTTTGGAACTGCTTTGGTTGGTTATCCAGGTTTTGACGAGTATGGAGTTAAAATAGTTGCCGCTTTCGACAACGACCCAAAAAAAATAGGCTCTAAAATAAGAGGAGTGCCGGTTTTCCATATCGATAAATTCCGCGATTTGGCTCAAGAAATGAACGTGAAATTCGGAATCATCACTACGCCACCCCAAAACGCTCAGCAAGTAGCTGACTTAATGATAAGTTGGGGAATTTTAGCCATTTGGAATTTCACCCCAGTTAATATTCAAGTTCCCAAACATATTATTATTCAAAATACTTCAATTTACGCCAATTTGGCTGTAATAATGAACAAACTTCATCACAAATTGTCAATTGAGAATTTGTAAACCATTTCAATAATTCAAAATCAAAAACAACAAAAACTAAAATACTAATTGTTAGAAATCAATTAAATAAAAAATGGAAAATACAGCAACAGCAGATGTATTTATCGAAGCAAATGCAAAAGCCAGACAGTTTCAAAAGGTTATGCAAATTGTGAAAAAATACAACTATCAAAAATCGAGACTCATCACTATTTTGCAAGAAGTTCAAGAAGAATACAGATACTTACCGCAAGAAGTACTGAGCTATGTAGCAACAGTTTTGGACATGCCCGTGGCAGAAGTATATGGAGTGGCAACTTTTTACGCTCACTTTTCGCTCGAAGCCAAAGGTAAATACGTAATCAAAGTTTGCAATGGAACTGCTTGCCACGTAAAAGGTTCTATGAAACTAGTTGATGCCTTGTACAAAAAACTGAACTTAAAAACCGACAAACATACAACCGACAATATGATGTTTACCGTCGAAACCGTTTCGTGCCTAGGAGCTTGCGGATTAGCTCCTGTAATGGTTGTAAATGAAGATATTTACGGACAAATAGGCGACAAGAAGGTAATCGAAATTATTGATTCAATCATTGAAAAAGAAGGAGTTACAAAATGACACAAACAGCTATAAATTTGCAAGCAATTGCAAACAACTACAAAGAAAAAGCGCAAAGCATCAAAAAACGTATTGTTATTTGTGCCGGAACGGGTTGTATTGCCAATGGTTCGATGAAAATATACGATGCTTTCAAAGAAGAAATGAAAAATTCGGGCTTAGACGTTGTTATCGAAGTTGATAAACACGAATGCAACGGCAAAGACCAAATTCATGTAAGCGGCAGCGGCTGTCAAGGTTTCTGCGCCATGGGACCCTTGTTGGAAATTACCCCCGACAATATTCTATACAACAAAGTAAAAGTTGAAGACGTAAAGCAAATCATAGAGCGCACCATTAAAAACAACGAAGTTATTGAAGAACTGCTTTACGTAAATCCGGTAACTCACCAAAAACACAAAGCACAACACGACATTCCGTTCTACAAACTTCAGAACCGTATGATTTTGGGCGATTGCGGCACCATTGACCCCGAAAGCTTAGCCGAATACATTAACGGCGACGGCTACAAAGCCGCCGAAAAAGCATTCAAAGAAATGCAAGACCTCGAAGTTTGCAATACAATACTCGAATCGGGCTTGCGTGGTCGTGGCGGTGGCGGTTTTCCTACCGGACGCAAATGGCTGCTTACTCAAGTAGAAAAAGACGAGAAAAAATATGTTATCTGCAACGGCGACGAAGGCGACCCAGGTGCTTTCATGGACAGAAGCTTAATGGAAGGAAACCCTCACCGAGTTATCGAAGGCATGATGATAGCCGGCAAGGCAATTGGTGCCGACGAAGGCTATGTTTACGTGCGTTTGGAATATCCTTTGGCTGTAAAACGTATGCGCAATGCCATCGAAGTAGCTGAAAAAGCAGGCATTTTGGGCGAAAATATTTTCGGAAGCGGATACAATTTCAAAATACAAATTATGGAAGGTGCCGGAGCTTTTGTGTGCGGCGAAGAAACCGCACTCATGGCATCAATCGAAGGCAAGCGCGGTATGCCAAACCCAAAACCACCTTTTCCCGCTCAAAAAGGTTTGTGGGGACACCCAACCGTAATTAACAATGTGGAAACACTTGCCGCTGTTCCATTGATTCTTAGAAATGGAGCCGAATGGTTCAACAAAGTAGGTACACAAAACTCAAAAGGCACTAAAACCTTTGCATTGACCGGACACGTAGCCAACACAGGACTTATCGAAGTTCCTTTTGGCACAACGCTTAGAGAAATTGTTTACCACATTGGCGGTGGAGTAACCAACGACAAAGGCGAAATTACCGACGAAGGTTTCAAAGCCGTTCAAATTGGCGGTCCTTCAGGTGGTTGCTTGACCGAAGCCGATTTAGATTTGCCACTTGATTACGACAACCTGATAAAAAAAGGTGCCATGGTTGGCTCAGGAGGTTTGGTTG
>JAIFNL010000135.1 GCA_020047755.1 Bacteroidota bacterium | reverse complement strand
ACCTCTTCCCATTCCGAACAGAGAAGTTAAGCCTCTTAGCGCCGATGGTACTGCCAAACTAGGTGGGAGAGTAGGTCGTTGCCGATTTTTTAGAACCTCAGCTTCTGTTGGGGTTTTCTTTTGCCGACGTAGCTCAGTTGGTCAGAGCAGCTGATTTGTAATCAGCAGGTCGTGGGTTCGACTCCCTCCATCGGCTCTTTTTATTTCGGGGGGATTCCAGAGCGGCCAAATGGGGCAGACTGTAAATCTGTTGTCTTCGACTTCGGAGGTTCGAATCCTCCTCCCCCCACTAACTGACGCGGGAATAGCTCAGTTGGTAGAGCGGCAGCCTTCCAAGCTGCAGGTCGCGGGTTCGAACCTCGTTTCCCGCTCTAAGGTCTAAGCAATTTGTTGCTTAGACCTTTTTGTTTTACCTATTTTATGTGATTTGTTTTATAGTGCATCTTTTTTTAGTTGTTTTTATTTTTTTAGGTATTAGTTTGAATTGTCTTGTTGTATTGAATTTTTTTAGTGTAAAATGTGTAAATAGTTATAAGAAATATGAAAAATACTTTTTTTTATAGTTTAAATTCTTTTTAAAAGTTTCCTAAAATTAAACGGATTGGTGTGCTATGCGGTAATGTCAATTTGATTGTAATTTAATTTTTATACAAAATTTTATTCTTTTTTTTGTTTAAGAAATATCTTTTGTATCTTTGGTGCAAAAAAATGAGGCTATGCAAATTTCTGAAACCATAACATATCATTCTCCAATTGGAATTATCGAGATAACGGGTACTAATGACTTTATCTCAGCTATTCATATTCATGATGGTGAAATGAGATTTCCTGAATACTCACATTTATTAGAGATAAATAAGTGCAAACAGCAACTTTTTGAATATTTTCATTTTAAAAGAACTTCTTTTGATTTAAATTTGAAAGAACTTAAGGGTACTGAATTTCAGCGTAATGTTTGGAAAGCTTTGAGAACCATTCCTTTTGGACAAACATCTTCGTATGGCGAAATAGCAGGGAAAATTGGAAATCCTAAAGCAAGTCGCGCCGTTGGGATGGCTAATAATAAAAATCCTATTTTGATTGTTACACCATGTCATAGAGTAATTGGCGCAACTGGTAAAATGGTTGGTTTTGGTGGTGGGATATGGCGAAAGGAGTATCTGCTTGGGCTAGAAAAGGAGAATAACGTATTTTGAGCCAATATGAACTATATATTTTTACAACCTATTTTGCTAATACAACCAATATAAACTGAAAAATGTATGAAACAATTAGTATTAGTTGCTGCTGCCATCTTATTTGTTATGGTGGGAGTTAGTCCATTGAAAATTTATCAATGGCGTGGAGATAATCGCGATGGAGTTTATGCTGAAAAAAATTTGCAAGAAAAATGGTCTGAAACTGGACCTGAGTTGCTTTGGAAATTCAATGGAATCGGTAATGGTTATGGTTCGCCTGTTGTAACTGAAGATGCGCTGTATGTTTGTGGCGAAATTGATAGTGTAACTTATTTATTTGCCTACAATTTGAATGGTGGAAAACTGTGGCAATCTAAAATTGGCAGTGAGTGGACTGTAAATTTTAGAGGCTCTCGTTCTGCTCCTACCATAGTGAATGATTTGATTTATGCAACTAGCGGAAATGGGGATTTAGTGTGTTTTAAACTGATAGATGGCACTAAACTTTGGTCGCGTAATTTTATTTCTGATTTCGGCGGGCGCAACAATCGCTTTGGATTTTCTGAATCGGTTTTGGTTGATGAAGATAAAGTGTATTGCACTCCAGGAAGCAAAGATACGAATGTGGTGGCATTGAATCGATTTACTGGCGAATTGATTTGGGTATGTAGAGGAGAGGGGGAAATTCCTGCTTACACTGCTCCTATAATGGTAGAGCTTTCCAAGCGTAAAATAATGGTAACTTTTACAAAAAAATATTTGCTAGGAATAGATTCCAAAACTGGCGAAATGTTATGGTCTCATAAGCAAGACACTATGCCTGAGAGCCTTTTAGATGTGCATTGTAATACACCTCTTTACGAAAACGGTTTTTTGTATTATGTAACTGGCGACGGAAATGGAGCTGTAAAGTTGAAACTTTCCGATGATGGAAAAACGATAACCGAGATATGGCGTAATGTGTTATTTGATAATGTAATGGGTGGTTTTATTAAAAAGGATAATTATCTTTATGGAGAAAGTTATGGCAAACGAATTTGGCTTTCTCTTAATACTGAAACAGGAGAACTTGTTGATTCGTTGAGGTTTAATAAAGGAGTAACTATTTTTGCAGATGGGAAACTTTATTTGTACAATAATAAAGGCGAAATGGCTTTGGTTCAGGCAGATAAAGGCAAAATGGAAATTATTAGCAGCTTTAAAGTTGAAAAAGGAACAAAAGAGCATTTTTCGCATCCTGTAATTAAAAATGGGGTTTTGTATCTTCGCCACGGTGAGCTGCTGATGGCTTATGATATTAGAAAAAAATAAGTTTTTCGATTTTATTTAGCAGGTAAAATTTAAAATAAACAAAAAAGAAAACCAGTTTTTAGCTGGTTTTTTTGTTTTGTTAATATTGTAATTAAGCAACTAATTGTCTAATAACCACGTGCGTGCGGTCTTTTCATCGCCAAAATAGCGTATTCCTTGTTTTACGGCATTGCTACTATCGTCAATAGCTTGCTGCAATGAAACTTGCGCGAAAATTTCGGAAGGTAATATAAATGCAAATTTTGAAACTCCTGCTTTTAAATACCTAGGAATCACTTCTTTGTTTAGATTGTTTTGAATTTCAGGAACAACAACAAATTTGAAATTTTCAGTGTTCATTATTATTTTTCTTGCGTTGTATTGCTCTACGTATGAGGGCGTTTCGTGTGAAAAGCGAATGTATTCTTCTTCAGTCATCTCTTCAGAGGTTTCAAACCATACTACACGAAGAATTTGCGTAGTTGTTTCAAATTCAATGATTCTGTATTTATCTCTGTAAACTTCCATTTCTATAAATTTATAAGGTTTATTGAATAGTTTGATTGGTGTAAATATAACTATTTTTTTTGAATTTTAAATACTAAAGTGTAAAAAAACATTTTGAAGTTTTGTTTGTTATTCGAATTTGCAAAAAAAAGACATTTAAGCATAATCTAAAAATTATTCTTTTAAGTGATACTTTATTTGTGAAAAAAAACTGCAAAGTGTGAATTTTTAGCTGTTATTTTATGCAATACCTGTAAATCCCATAAATGCCATTGCAAGAAGTCCTGCAACAATCAGCGCAATAGGTGTTCCTTTCATTCCTTCGGGAACATTGGTAAGTTCAAGCTGTTCTCTAATTCCTGCAAAAATGACCAATGCCAAGCCAAAACCTATAGCTGTGGCTGTGGCAAAAACAGTAGCTTCGATGATGTTGTAATTTAGGTTTGGAGCAACCGCCATAATAGCAACTCCCAATACAGCGCAATTTGTTGTAATTAAAGGCAAAAAAATGCCTAAAGCTTGATAAAGCGATGGGCTTACTTTTTTTAAAATAATTTCGACCAATTGTACTAGAGCTGCAATGACTAAAATAAATGTAATCGTTTGCATGTATCCAATTCCAAGATTATCAAGAATATACTTTTGAATTAAGTACGTTACAAGCGTAGCAATTACAATGACAAAAGTAACGGCTCCTGCCATTCCTAGTGAAGTTTCTACTCGCTTAGATACCCCTATAAATGGGCAAACTCCCAAAAAACGAGATAAAACAACATTGTTTACAAAAATAGCGGATATTATAATTAAAACATATTCCATAATTGAAATACTAGTTTTTTAAATGGTAAAAGTATATGATTTTAAGAATGTTATCTTGTTTTTTTATGCTAAATTACAAGGCGCAAATTAATCATTTTTGTATAAAAAACAAAAAAAAGTTTTGTTTACTTTTTTTAATTTGTTTGTTTTGCTTCTTGTCATAACATTGATTTTGTGCAATTTTAATGAATTTTTAAAAAAATGAAAAAGTTAGGAAAATAGTTTTTTTTAGGAGGAGAAATTGAAATTTGATATAAAATGGTGTTGAATGAAAATAGCGAACTTAAGGTATTTTGAAATTTTAAAAACCTAGTTTTTCCTTTATAAATGAAGATTCTTAGAGTATATGATAGTACAAAAGATGCGTTTTTTCAGACACTAAATGCAGCTTGTAATTTAGATGGGAATACATAAATGTGATTCATCGAAATTTTTATAAAGATTTTGGAGGTTGGTTATTTTTTTTAATACGATTTCGTACTACATTTTGATGTGAATTTCCTTTTTTTGAGATTTTATTCTTTTTTTAAATCTGTTTTTGAAAAAAAATAATATCTTTTTTTTGCATTTTATTTCAATAGATTTCTTTTTAACATAATCTAAATAAAATACTTATATTCCAATCCGAAAATTTAACATTTACATATTCAACTATATACATTTTAAATGTTTGGTACTATTTATTTGTTATTTAAAATAATTATTATCTTTGCGCAAAATTTGAACGGAGAAAATGGAATAATAAATAAATACTCCAATAACGTACAAATCAATTTTAATCAATATTTGATTAATCCTTTTTTTTTAGAAAATATTGAATTTTGAAAACCAATGTCTTAGACAAAATAACGTTAAATCTTTTTTGAAGAGGTAAAATTGTAAACGAAATTATACTGTTTTAACAAAATAGGGTTTTGAAAAAAGCGATTTTAAGACAGGTTTAAAATTTCAAATTCCCCAAAAACTGTTTTTAAGTCCTATGGATATAAATTAAAACATCATAAAATTATGAGTTTGCTAGATTCAAAAAATAATGCATTGACAGCTATGTCTTTAAAAAGAAAAACATTAGAACTTTTAAAAAAGCGAGAACAAGTAATTCTTGGAGGTGGCGAAAAAGCCATGCAAAAACAAGCAGCACTTGGAAAAATGAATGCAAGAGAGCGAATTTTGGCTCTTTTAGATAAGGATACTTTCCATGAATATGATATGTTCATAGAGCATGATGCGCGTGATTTTGGAATGGATAAAAAAAGTATGCCCGGAGATGGAGTTGTTACTGGAACGGGAAAAATCATGGGAAAACCTATTTGTATTTATGCTCAAGATTTTACCGTTGCCGGAGGCTCGCTAGGATTAATGCACGCTCGCAAAATAACAAAAATTATGGATCACGCGATGAAAATGCGCGTTCCAATTATCGGAATTAACGATTCGGGCGGAGCCAGAGTGCAAGAAGGCGTAAATTCGCTTGCCGGATATGGCGAAATTTTTTATCGCAACACTATGGCATCGGGCGTAATTCCACAAATTTCGGTTATTTTGGGTCCTTGCGCCGGAGGTGCTGTTTATTCGCCTGCTTTGACCGATTTTGTGTTTGTAGTGAACAATATTTCTAAAATGTTTATTACAGGTCCCGAAGTTATAAAAACCGTTTTGGGCGAAGAAATTTCGATGGAAGAACTCGGCGGCGCAAAAGTACACAGCGTAATTACCGGAAATGCTCACTTTTATGCAGAAAGCGAGCTCGAAAGTTTTGCTCAAATCAAAAAATTAATTTCGCTTATTCCTTGGAATAATTCACGCAAAGCACTTGCTTTTCCTCCTAAAAATCCAAACAAAGAATATAAAATTGAAAATATTGTTCCAAGCGACCCCAAAGAGCCTTACGACGTGCGCGATGTTATTAAATCGTTGGTTGACGATGACAGCTTTTTGGAAGTTCAGGAACTTTGGGCAGCAAACATTGTTGTTGGATTTGGACGAATGAATGGCGACACGGTTGCCTTTGTAGCCAATCAACCGCTTGTGTTAGCGGGCGTTCTCGATGTCGATTCGTCAGATAAAGCCGGACGCTTCATTCGCTATTGCGATGCGTTCAATATCCCAATTGTAACGTTGGTAGATTTACCTGGTTATTTACCTGGAGTTGATCAAGAACATGCTGGCGTAATCCGCCATGGAGCTAAAATTCTTTATGCTTATTCAGAAGCTACTGTTCCAAAAATTTCGGTAATTTTGCGCAAAGCTTACGGCGGTGGTTACATTGCCATGAACTCGCGCCACTTAAATGCAGATTTCGTATTTGCTTGGCCTACAGCCGAAATAGCCGTTATGGGACCCGAAGGTGCTGCTAATATTATTTTCCGCAAAGAAATAATGGAAGCCGCCGACCCTGTAGCTATGCGCGAAGAAAAAATTCAGGAATACAAAGAAAAATTTGCAAATCCTTATGTAGCAGCAGCTAAAGGCTATGTTGATTCGGTAATCGAACCCAAAGAAACAAAGAAATTTATTATGCACGCCATAGAAGTTTCGAGCAACAAAACCGAGTTTAGACCAGCTAAAAAACACGGTATTCCGCCGTTTTAATCTTTTTTTGTTCAATAAAATTAAAATATACTAAGATATGATGATAGATGAAGAAATGAAAAGTATAGAAATTGATGGCGCAATTTATAGAACTAGATTGACCGCTCAATACGAAAAACGCAAAGAATGGATTGAAATAGATCCCGGAAAAGTATATGCTTACATTCCCGGAACAATTATCGACATAAAAGTAAAAGAAGGCGATAAGGTTAAAAAAGGCGATGTAATTATGTTACTTGAAGCCATGAAGATGAGAAACAAGGTGATGAGTCCAACCAACGGCACAATTAAAATGATAAATGTTGCGCTTAATCAGGTGGTGGCTAAAAATGTATTACTAATTGAAATACAACAAGATAGTTTCTCTTTAAGTTAAAAATCTTAAACTTGAATATTTCCATTTGTACAAGCCCTGCATTTTTTTTGCAGGGCTTTTTTGTTTTATTTTGGTAAAAAGCTAAATTTGCAAAGTATTTGACAGTAAATATAAAAGATGCCTTTAGAAAATTGCTACAATAAAAACCTTCTCGAAGCCGGCTGCGACGAAGCCGGAAGAGGCTGCTTGGCTGGTCCTGTTTTTGCTGCTGCGGTTATTTTGCCCAACGATTTTGAGCACCCGCTTTTGAACGATTCTAAAAAAGTAAACGAGCGAGATCGCTTAATACTCAAAGAAATAATTGAAAAACAAGCACTTGCCTGGGCGGTTGCCCAAGTTGATGCTCCCGAAATAGACAAAATAAATATTTTGAATGCGTCTATTTTGGCTATGAAAAAAGCGGTTGAAAAGCTAACTATAATACCCGATTTTTTATTAATCGACGGCAACAGATTCACAAAATACAAAGATATTCCGCACAAGTGCATTGTGAAAGGCGATGCAAAATTTGCCAACATTGCAGCCGCTTCTATTCTTGCAAAAACCCATAGAGATGAATTTGCGCTTAAAATGCACGAGGAGTTTCCAATTTATCAGTGGGACAAAAATAAAGCTTATCCTACTGAAATACATCGCGAAATGATAAAAATTCATGGTATTACTTATTATCATCGCAAAACATTTAAACTTTTTGAACATCAATTAAGCCTTCAATTTTAGAGAATTTGTTAGTAAGCGAGATTAAAACAAAATTTCGTTTTGAAAATATATTTTCTAATTTTGTACTTTCTAACAAAGAAAAAATACAATGGAAGAATTAGATAATAGTAAGAAATACAGTATTTTAGCTTTACCTAAATGGTATCCGAGTAAGCTCGATTTGCAATTAGGTATTTTTTTGAAAAAACATATATTAGCTGTTGCTCAAAAGCACAAAGTGCATGTTTTATATGTAGTTGGCGATAAACATTTGAAAACAAATTTTGAATTTGTAAATACGCAAAGCGAAAATTTTTACGAAACAATTGCTTATTTTAGTTATGCCGAATGTAAAATATCACCTATGAAAGTGGCAGTAAATGCAATTCTTTATTTATTTGCATTTTCGATAGCTTATTTTCGCTTTGTAAAGAAAAATATAAAGCCGGATTTTATTCACGTGCATATTTTTGGACGAACAAGTTTGATTGCCTATTTTTTCAAGCTTTTTAAATCGATTCCTTACATTGTTTCAGAACAATCTTCGCTTTTTATTACCGATAAATTTTCTAAAAGAAATTTTTTTTACAGAATGCTTGTTCGGTTGAGTGCTCGAAATGCTAATTTGATTACAGCAGTTTCTGAAGTTTTGAAAACCAGAATGTTAGCTTACGGATTGAATAATACATATTTTGTAATACCTAATGTAGTAGAAGTATCAAAAAATGAAATTAAATTTGAATCAAAAGATAAAATAATAGCACTTTCTGTTGCCGATTTGTTTGATAGCGTAAAAAATATAAGCGATGTAATCAAAGCCGTAAAATATGCTATTGATGAAGGGTATAATTTTGAATATCATATTATTGGCGGAGGTTATGATAGTGATTTATTAATGAAGATGGCTGAAAAATATGGGTTGTTAGGAAAATATATCTTTTTTCATGGCAGGCAGCCAAATACTTTTGTGCTGGATTTTATGCACAAAATTGATTTTTTGATAACAAATTCAAATTACGAAACTTTTTCGGTAGTTACGGCGGAAGCATTGGCAAATGGGAAACCGGTAATTGCTACAAAATGTGGTGGACCTGAGTCGTTTGTGGACAGTAAAGTTGGGATTTTAATTGATGTTGGTAATTTGCAGCAATTAAAAGAAGCTTTAATTGCTATGCTCAAAACGTACCATACGTATAATTCAGACGAAATAATTAACTCTGTAAAAACAAAATTCAGCTTTCAATCTATTGCAAACCAATTTGATGAAGTTTATTCTAACTTATTTTTAATCAAATAACAAAACTCAATGCTCAAAACTGTTTTTGGAACTATTTCAACTCGTTTAATTACAGCAGTTTTGAGCTTTGTTATTGTTATTTTCAACTCCCGTTTTTTGGGAGCAACGGGGCAGGGCACTATTAGTTTGTTTGTTTTAGGAATTACACTCAACTCACTCATTAGTAGCTTTATCGGTGGACCAGCTTTGGTTTACCTTATTCCGAGGTATAGTTTGTTCAAGCTTTCGCTATTGTCCTACATTTGGGCTTTAATCTCTTCATTTATAGGAACTTTACTGCTGGCTATTCTTCATTTGATTCCTCGTGAATTGGTTTTCGATATTTTCATAGTTTCTCTTATTTTTCAATTTGCCAGTGTAAATACTTCTGTGTTGTTAGGAAAAAAGAAAATTTTCTGGTATAATTTAGCAAGTATAAGTCAATTAATTTCTATTTTTTGTGTACTTTCCTTTTTTCTTTTTTTTCTGAACAAAATAGAAGTTAGTTCGTACATAACGGCTTTAAAATTAGGTAATTTTATTTTCTTTGCGTTAAGTTTTGCTTTTTTTGCAAAGCAAATAAACGAAATAGAGTTTAGTGGAATGTATTCTATTTTACTACAAATGTTCAAATTTGGAGCCTTTGTGCAATTTGCAAACATCTTGCAATTAATGAATTATCGTTTGAGTTACTACATTATCGAATTTTATTTGGGCAGGAATGCTTTAGGACAATACTCGGTTGGTGTTCAGTTTTCGGAATCTTTATGGCTCATTTCCAGAAGTTTATCTATGATTCAATATTCCGAAATTTCCAATTCTACGGATTTCGATTTTAATAAAAAAATAACCATTCAGTTTGTGAAATTTTCGTTTGCCTTTACTGTTTTAGGGTTGTTTTTTTTAATAATTATACCAAAAGATTTTTTTATTTTTTTGTTGAATAAAGATTTTGAAAACATAAAAACAATTATTTTTTCGTTGGGTTTTGGGATTTTATCTATGTCTGTTTCAGTTATATTTAGCCATTATTTATCGGGCATTGGAAAGCATTTTTACAACACAATAGGTTCTGGAATTGGTTTTTTTGTAACTTTAATCTTAGGATTTTTATTAATTCCAAAATTTGGTATTTTGGGTGCAGGCATCACTACTTCTACTTCCTATTTTATTTCGGCTATTTATTTATTTATTATTTTTGTAAAGAAAACAAATGTTAAAATAGTAGATTTTGTAATTAGAAAAAGTGATTTTAACTATATTATTCATAAAATAAAATTAATTATAAAAAAGGAATGAAAATAGTAATAACGGGAGGAGCTGGTTTTATTGGAAGTCATTTAGTAGAAAGATTATTGATTGAAAACCATAAAGTTACAATTATTGATGATTTATCAACTGGCAGTTTTGAAAATATAAAACAGTTTACAAAAAATAAAAACTTCGCCTTTGTAATCGAAAGTATTTTGAATAAAACGGTGATGGATAGAATCATAAGCGAGTGTGATTATATTTATCATTTGGCGGCAGCTGTGGGTGTAGAAATGGTTGTAAATGACCCAGTTCATACAATCGAAACCAATGTATTGGGCACTGACATGGTTTTGAAAATAGCAAATCGCTATCGAAAGCCAATTGTAATTGCATCAACATCAGAAATTTATGGAAGAGGGGTGAGCGAGCGTTTCAAGGAGGACGATGACCGATTGATGGGAGCTATTCAAAATCATCGTTGGTCGTATGCTTGTTCTAAAAGTTTAGATGAATTTTTAGCTTTGGCATATTTCAAACAAAAAGAATTGCCGGTTACCGTTTGTCGGTTTTTTAATACCATTGGCACCAAACAAACTGGGCAGTACGGAATGGTTGTGCCACGTTTTGTGCAGAAAGCTATTAGAAATCAAGAAATTAATGTTTACGGCGATGGAACGCAGTCGCGTAGCTTTTGCAACGTACTTGACACTGTAAGAGCACTTTCCATCATAAAAGATAGCCCAATAACTGTGGGCGAAATTTACAATGTAGGAAATACCGAAGAAATTTCGATTGCGGATTTGGCTGTCAAAATAATTGAGCTAACCAGCAGCAAATCAACTGTAAAATTCATTCCATACAGCCAAGCTTATGGCGAAGGTTTTGACGATATGCAACGCCGAAAACCCAATATTGATAAAATTTATGAGCATATAGCTTGGAAACCAGTATTTTCACTCGAACAAACAATTATGCAAGTTATTGAATACGAACGAAATATAATGAATGAATAGTTTTTGAATTAGACACTGATATGGACAAACTTTTGGTGTATTAATAGGCATAAGATTTGCATATAGTTTAGAGATTGTTTAATTTTGAAAAATTGAAAATAAGTTCATTCGATTTTTTTTAATAAGATGTGTTTTGGGTTTTCTTTCAAATTCTATTTAATAAAATTAAGTTGCTGATATATAAAAGGTATAAATCTGATAAATTCATAAAAGCATGAAAAAGCTATATCTTATTCTAATTTTAATCATTTTTCTAATTCCAACTGTTTTTTCGCAAAATAATTTGACGAAAGTAAACAAAGATGAAGAATTTACTAGTTTTGATGAAAAAAAACCAGATAAATACGGCGAAGACTTAACAACGTATTTTAAAAGTTACGAAGACCTTGAGGTTCAGAAATTAATAGTCGATTTTATTGCTGCTTACAGTTCCTATTCGGCTAATACAAAGCTTCAGATAATTAAAACCTCTAATATTTTCTTGAAAAAGAGAGCTTCTAAAACTCCTCACTTTACTAATTATTTCAAGTTAGTAATGCTAATGAACCAGAGTAGCCGAAGCCAATCGAACTATGTTGTGCTAGAAACAATGATTGAAGATATTTTGATGAAGCAAAAAAAAGGCATGAAGAATATTGAAGATATTATTAAGCCATTGGTACTTTTGCACGAAAAAGATATAATGTTTTCGAATAGTGGTGCAATAAACTGGGTTACTTCCACTAAAGATTTTGTACTAAAATATCAAAAAGAATTTACCATCGAATATGCTACAACCGACTTATTTTGCAAAGATTACACCGACTCTATGCGCATAGAAAAAACTTCGGGCGTTTTTTATGTAGAACAAGAGAGGTGGGAAGGCAATGGCGGAAAAGTAAGTTGGGAAAAAGCTGGGCTTCCTATTAACGAAGTGTATGCCGAACTTGGTAAATACAAGATTGATTTAAAAAAGCGTGAATTTGAAATTCCTGATGTGAGTTTTATGCACACCCGATATTTTTCATCGCCACTAAAAGGAACTTTAAACGATAAATTGCAAAATATATCGAACAAAGAAAACAGAACGTACCCTCAATTTGAAGCTTATAATAATGTAGAAATAAAAGAAGTAGTACAGGGAGTAGATTACAAAGGTCCTTTTACTATGAAAGGGTCTAAATTTTATGGAACAAATTCTAAAAATGAATCGGCTAAAATTGAAGTTAAAAAAGGCGACTCTATCAAAGTATTTGCCGAGTCGAGAAACTTTACTTTTTATGGCGAAAACATTAGAGGAACCAACACAAAAATTAAAATACCAGTTCAAGACAAAGAAATTAGACACCCTGGCGTTCTTTTTCATTATCGACTTGAAGAGGATAGTGTAAAAAAGACAAGTAATCGGAAAATAGAAATGATTAGAACCAGCGAAGGTATGGGAAAAAGCCCTTTCTATAATACTTACCACAACCTCGAAATGGATTTTGAACAAATTCTTTGGTACATTGATTCAGCTCAAATTGAATTTAACAACTTGCGTGGAGTTATTTCTGCTTCGGGAATGTTCACTTCGCTCGATAATTTCGACTTAATGGAGTATCAAAAGCTACAATTAGCCGATAAGCAGCACCCTTTGCTTACTGTGAAAAAATACTCAGAAGCTTTTAACAACACCAGCAAGATAGACCTAAAAACGTTAAGCCAATACATGAAATATGAGCAAGTGCAAGTTTCGCAAATGCTTTTGAACCTTTCGTACAAAGGATTTATAACCTACGACCCCGAAACCGGTAAGGGAGAAATACAACAAAGGCTCTACGATTATTTGCAATTCAAAGCCAACAAAAAAGACTTCGATTTCTTGTCCTTTAGGTCGGAGCTCGATACAGTGGCTTCGTTGAAATCAGATTCGCTAACGCTCAAGTTGGCAACTCTCGACTTAAACAATCTCGACCTGAGCATCAACAACGTAACCGAAGTGCCCATTAGCTCAATACACAACGTTGTTTGTGTGCCTTCCGATAGAAAAATTACAATGAAAAAGGACAGAGATTTTACCTTCAATGGTGAGCTTAGAACTGAATTTATCGAATTTTCGGGTACCGATTTCTATTTCAACTACGATAGTTTTAAGGTAAATATGAATAGTATCGATTTTTTAAGGATTCTAATCAGAGGCGATGAGCTTGGGAAGGTGGAAAGCCAAGACAAGGATTTCATTTACCCTTATGATGCTAAAGCTGCCGGAGGAAAAGGAAAAGGTATTAAAAGACGTTACATTTACAAAGATCAAGCACTTGACTCTGTTGGCAAAGAACGAACCATTTATTTAAAAAAAGAAATTGTTCAGTCGCGGATAGAAAATATTACGGGTTACATACTCATCGATGACCCAAGCAACAAATCGGGGGTAAAATCAAATGAAGACTTGATTGCAGATAAAGGTAGAATAATCAAAAGAGATTCTACGACAATTAAAAAGAATGTTACGACCAAAAAAGAGGAAAAAAAGGAGGAGATTAATTATGCAAAGTATCCCCATTTTTACTGTTCCGATAGCTCGTATGTATATTATGACAAATACTACAACGAAAACGATGCCGAAGTTCCTATATTAGATGGAAAATACAAACGAGAATCGTTCTTCTTCAAGCTAGCCCCTTTTGATGTGGACAGCTTAGGCGATTTTACCGCAAACAGTTGGCGTACTTTCGGAAACTTTCAATCGGGAATCTTTCCAAACTTCAACGAATATCTTACCATTCAAAAAGATACAATTGTAGATAGCTTTAAAGCAAAAGAAACAATTTACTCGCTTGGTTTTATAAAAGAAGAACCCGAAAGTAAACAAGCCTATCCAGGACTAGGAAGCGTAGAAGCATGGGCTACAAACAAGCTAAAGCTTAGTAACAAAGGGCTTCACGGAGTAGGAAAGTTCGAATACATTACAACTACCCTAACTTCAACCAATTTTGTGTATTTCCCACAGTTTATGGTAACAGATGCAAGCCGTGTAGTGGTCGATGAATCTACCTCTGGTACCGAATACGCTCTGATTAACAGCGTTTCTAACTTTGTTGAATTTCTGCCAGCGCAAGACTCTCTCATCATTTCGGGAGGTTTAATCGTGGACAGTATTATGAACGACAACTGGGAGATTGTAAGAAACGAACTAAATGTAGATGTCATGCGCGAACCTATGGAAATGTACAATGGCGATGCCCTGCTCACCGGACAAAGCATCATTACGCCCACAGCGCACACAGGTTGGGGAATGATGGAGTTTTCTAACTCAGAGCTTATCTCAAAAAGTTTCACTTTCAAAGCCAATGAATACGATGGCGATTCTGCCGATTTTGCCATTAAACCTACTGGATTTATTACGCCAGCATTTACGGCAACCAGTGTAGATAGCCATATCGATTATATTACAAAACAGGGACACTTCAAGTCTATTGGAGGATCATCGAAAGCCTATTTCCCAGTGAATGAATTTATGACGGTAATGGATCAATTTATTTGGGACATTGAGAAAAACGAAATAGAAGTTGGTATTGTAGGACAAACGGGAAGCGACAGAGTAGGCTCTGAATATATTTCCACCAGTAGCAAGCAAGACAGCTTGCGCTTTACCTCATACTCTTCAGGTTATAGTCTCGACGATTTTATTTTGCGTTGCTACGATGTGGACTCTATCAATGTTGCCAACGGAACCATTTTCCCTGATACTACTGTTTTAATCAGAGCCAAAGCCGATATAGACCCTCTGTACAATATAGTAATCAAAGCCGACAACACAAACCGATACCACAAAATTACCGATGCCATTGTGAAAGTTAAAGGTAGAAATGAAATAGCTGGAACCGCCGGACATTACGATTATGTTTTCTTAAAAAATAATCCTGCCGGAGGTAAAGATACCGTTCACTTCAAAATTATTTTCAACGAAATAACGTCAACCCCTAGCAGCCCTATAATTATTTGCTATGCCAAGGATACTTTAAAAGGAATAGACCTAAACGACCAGTTTCTTAAGTTTCAAGGTGTGATGCAATTAGAAACCGACAAGAAGCACCCTGTATTTAAAGGCTCCCTCGAGCTCAACAATGGCGAGTGTACAACCATAATGCCCGAACGCATTGTGTTTGAAGGCACAATTAACCCAGACTCGGTGTTAATTTCACTTCCCAAAGACCCTGTAAACATCAAAAATGAAAAAATTACTGCAGGATTTTTCTCTACACTCGACAGTGTTTACACTACCTTTATGTCAAAAAGAAGAGACAGAAAAGACCTTGTTTTCTTATCCGATTCTACTGAGAAAGTTCTGTATTACGACTATAAAAACAATCAATACCTTATTACTGCCATAGAAAAGTACCAAAACCCCGATACTTTAATGCCACTTCTTGCCTACAACAACCGCTATTGCTTAATGAAAGCTGAAGGAGTTTTAGATATTGGTGCTAACATAGGGCAAGTAGAAATGAAAACCATAGGGCAGGTAAGGCAAAATCAATCCACCAATAAAATAGGGCTTGAAACTTACCTTTCGTTCAATTTCTTTTTCAACGATAAGGCTACCAAGCAAATGGTTGATGAAATTAAAAAGAGCACGTTCTTAAACGCTGCTACTACCACCAGCATATACACAAATGCAATTGAATATCTTTTGGGTAATAAACGAGCCGAAAAATTAAGAGAAGAAATCTCGCAGTACGGTGAGCTCAAAAAAATCCCAATCGAAATGGAGAAATCATTTGTGTTTACCGATGTAATATTGAATTGGGACAACAAAACAAGTTCGTACAAATCGGAAGGCGATTTAAACTTGATAAGCATTAAAGGCGAACAATTTAATAAATCAATTCCCGGATACATCGAAATTGTAAAGAAAACCGCTGGCGATGAACTTTACATCTTGTTAGAACCAAGCCTTAGCGAGTGGTATTTCTTCCAATATGCCGGAGGAACTATGTTTTCTCTATCTAGCAGTTCGGAGTACAATGCCGCTATAAAAGATGTGAAAGACAGTGAAAGAACTCAAAAGCACCCAAAATTAGAAGAATACAAATACAATATTGGCGACAACGAAACGCGTGTGAAATTCATCGAACGCGTTACTGGCAAAGCATTTGAAGATGAAAGTGACGTAGAGGAGGTTAAAGACAAGACAGAGGAAGACAAAGACCCTGTGGAAGACGAAGGTTTTGAAGGTAATTAATGCCCATAGTTAATGGGTGCAGGTGGCTTGTAGTAATTTGTATCAATAATGCTTAGTGCTGTTAGAGTGTATTCTTTTAGTGAGCTTTGCCAAATTGAAATTTTTTGGCAAAGCTAAAGCTAATGCACAACTAGCGGTATTGATACGTTGCGGGTAATTTTGAAACTACATTAACGAAAGAATAAAATCAGGAAATATTTCAACCATTTAGTATGGACAATCCCAACTACGACTAAGGAACATGTAATAATTTTAAAATAAGTTTAGATATGCAAAAATTAATCATTTCATTGTTCTGTTTAATCACCATTAGTTTTTGTGATAAGGATGATGTAAACACTGACAAATTTACAACTACAACTATTCGCTTGCCAACTCACAAATTGACAAGCTATTCAATAATTAACAATACGAAGTATCTAATAGTGTTTGAAACAGGCTTAGGAGATGACCATTCAATTTGGAATCAAAAAAAGCTGCCAACTAAAATTAGTACTAAACAAGATGTGTTGCTCTATGATAGAGCTGGATACGGAAGTTCTGAAAAAGGTTTAGCCCCAAGAAACATTGCGAATTTGAGTGCTGAACTGGATAGTGTAATCAATAAGCTTTCAAACAACAGGAAAATTATTCTTGTAGGACATTCTCTTGCGGGAATGATTATGAGAGATTATGCTTTAAAAAATCCAACAAGAATAGCTGGAATTTTATTTATTGACCCTTCTCACGAGGCATACAACAACCCTACCCAAGAACAAGAAGACCTAATCTATAATTCATTTTTGAGTAGTTATGGTGCTGATTTTGGTGCAACAATGGAAGCAAGAGAGTTAATTGAAGCCTCTCAGTATATGAAGACACTTTCCAACTTGCCAAATGTTCCAACTATTGTATTAACAAGTATGAAAGTGGACGCTTCGCACAATGCAGCAGATAGACAAAATTGGTTTAATGCTCACGAGCAGTTCAATTCGGGGCTGTCCGATTTTACCCATATTTCAACTACAAATTCAGGTCATTATATTTTTATTGAAGAACCTAACTTAGTTTTAGACAACTTGAATTTACTCATTTCAAAACTGCCTTAAGAAAGGAAAGCTACCACCAACACTTTGTATGCGATAATGGCTCGTAACCTCGCCACTACGCATTACTTGACCGATGCCTAAGTCATCGTATCAATCAGATAGTCCTATGCTCAAGCTCAAAGCCCAGCTTTTCAAAGGTATAATTTGCATATACTCTACACACAGCACAGATGCTTAGGGTGTTGTCAATTATTTGTATTCACAAGCAAAACACGGGATAGGCATAAAAAAAACTCCCAAGCACAAAAGGCTTGGGAGTAAAATAGAGTAACAAATATTTATTAATGTATTAATTTCTATCAGGATACATACCTTCCACGGCTATAATGTAACGCATGCCAATGAAAGGAGCTCGGTTTTCGTGAGGTTGATTATGACCAGCAGGTTGTATCATTACAGGGTTGCTTGCATTAGGCGTAACTGAATACTCTTTCAAATCGCCCGTGTTTGCTAAAAAACCTGCTGATGCGTCATTCGTTGTTCCGTTAGCTGTACTAATACCAACTCCGTGCGTATGCGCTGGTAATTGCATCGAAGTTAATGTTACTGATTCTTCTCCTCCTGTTTGCCCTAAGGTATAGTTTGACAATCCGGCACCTTGTCCCAAACCTACTGGCACACGCCCACGCAAATCGGGTAAAGCAAAAGTGTTTCGTCCATCGCCACCATAAGTATTACCTATCAGAGAGTACAAGGCTTGATTTTGAGCTATTGGAAGAAGCCTTCCATCACACTCAGCCCAGCCACGCGGTACAAAGGTATAAGGCACTAAAATGATTTGTCCAATAAATGGATCTATTTGTGCTACTGTTTTATGTGTACTTCCTATAAGCACACTAACAAATACTAACAAAACTAAAAAAGATTTTTTCATAGTACATTTTTTAAGTAGGAAATAAAATGAGTAAATTATATGTAGTGTTTGAAAGAAAACTAAGCAAAATCGGTTCGACCGGCTTGTCCGGTCTGTCCGATGTTTTTGTTTTTTTTAAATTTTCAAAAAATGATGAGTTTTCTTTCAAACACTATGTAAAAACAAATGCAAATATACTAAATTTAAAATTGAAAAACAAGGATTAATTGATAATTTGTTGATTCATGTAGCCCAAGTTAAGGTTATTGGTAAAACAGCCCATTAAGTATTTTAAGCTCTTGATTGGCTTAGCTTTGATGGATATTGAATTAACAATTATCTATCATCTATCATCACCAATCATAAGCATTTCTTATCAATCGTTAATCATAATTTCGTCGATAAAGATAAAAGCTTCGCCGCCCTTGCCCAGATGCCATTCGGGAATAGTTCCGTAGTTGATGGCTTTTACTTTCAAGTAGCGCAAGGATTGAGGCTTCATATCGAGCCAAAAATCTTTCAATACGGTGTTGTATTCATTGTCGGGTATGGTGTTGGCAACCGTTCCGAGTAGGCGAAAATCCCCTTGCTTGTCGGCTCCCCAAAACTCAACACGTGTAGGCATCCAAATCCATGAGCGTATTTCTTGCAAAAAGCCAGCACCTACCTTCGATACGGTTTCGTTTTTTCCTAAATCTACTACTGCTTCAAAGTCTTGGTTTTGGTAGCCTTGCCAATTGCCACTGGTAAAGCTCTCGCTTCCGCGTATAAAATCAATGAGTCCAAACTCGCCGCCGGCGGTAAACATTCGGTTGTACTTACTTTTGATGCTTATCTTGCGGTCTCTTGGTGTTTTGAAAAATTCAGAGGTTACTACTAAGCTTTTGTTTTGATGCGAATCGATGGCAATGGCTTTTAGTGTGGTACTTTGGGTTATCAACAAAGGCTCTTGATACAAAAGTGAGTTTTGATTGGGCAAACTACCATCGGTTGTATAAAATACCTGTGTGTTTTCTGAAGCTGCTGAGAGTTTAAGCACTAGAGAATCGTAAAAAGTGCGTGCTTGTGCTTCGATGTAAGGAACAGGAAGCAACAACCGCTCGCTGATGCTCGAAATAGGCACTTCGTTGTCGGCACTTGCCCAAGCCAAATTGGGCTTGTTGCCCATTTCAAACACCAATTCCCCACCATCGAGCAAGGTTTGATGTTTTATGAACGATTGATTGTACGCCACACCATTCAATTTAGCCGATTGAATGTAAAAGTTTTCGGGACTTAAATTGTGTGCTTTGATTACAAACGGCTTTTTTCCGGCATTGAGTTTTACCTCATCAAAAAGCGGTGTTCCAATCACATAAATATCCGAAGCCGGAGTTACAGGGTAAAAACCCATGCTGCTCATCACATACCAAGCCGACATTTGCCCGCAGTCCTCGTTGCCACTTAGCCCATCGGGTTTGTTGGTGTAAAGTTCGGTAAGAATTTGATGCACCCTTTGTTGTGTTTTCCAAGCTTTTCCGGCATAGTTGTACAAATACGCCATGTGGTGGCTAGGCTCGTTGCCGTGGGCATATTGCCCTATGAGTCCGGTGATGTCGGGCTGAGTGCGTCCGGTAGTAGCAGGCTTTTCGGTGAATAGGGCATCGAGTTTTTGGGCGAAAGCTTCTTTCCCACCCAAAGCACGCATCAACCCCGATACGTCGTGAGGCACATAAAAGCTGTATTGCCACGCATTGGCTTCGGTGTAATTGAAATTCACTTCACGTGCATCGAAAGGACTAAGCCACGAGCCATTTATCTTGGGACGCATAAAACCCGTTTGTGGGTCGAACAGATTTTTGTAGTATTGCGCACGGCTAATGTATTGGTTGTAAGTAGCGGTATCGTTTATTGCTTTTGCCATTTGTGCAATACACCAATCGTCGTAGGCATATTCGAGCTGTTTTGAAACCGATTCGTGTTCGTGATTTATTGGAATAAAACCAAACTTTTGGTAAGCTTCTAACCCAAAATGCGAACGAGTAGCACTGTATTTCATTGCTTCTAAGGCTTTTTGAGCATCAAAATTTCTAATTCCTTTCACATAAGCATCTACAATTACCGCAGCAGAGTGATAACCAATCATACAAAACGTTTCGTTGCCCGAAAATTCCCAAACCGGCAAAAGCCCGCCTTGTTGGTATTGGGTCAAAAAAGTTTGAACAAAATCGTTGGTTCGCTCCTGTTGTACCAAAGTAAAAAGCGGGTGCAAAGCACGATACGTGTCCCAAAGCGAAAAAACAGTATAATTGGTAAACCGCTCGGCAGTGTGTACTTTCAAATCGCGTCCTCTAAAACGCCCATCTACATCGGTAAACACATTGGGATTTAAAAAGCTATGGTAAAGCGAAGTATAGAATATTTCTTTGTAAACAGCATTGCTAGAAGAAACTTGTATTTTGGAAAGTTCTGCATTCCATTTCAGGTTGGCTTGTTGTTTAGTTTTTTCAAAATCCCAATGATTTATTTCAGCCTCTAAGTTTTTGCGTGCCCCTTCGATGTCCACCGCCGAAATGCCAATGCGTACCAAAATCGTTTCTTTGTTTTGAGTTTTGTAAGTAAAAAAGGCTTTTACATTTTTTCCTTTAGTCTGGTTAAGGTTTTCCAAAAGCGTATCGTTCAAAGCAATGCCAAAACTATCGAAAGGCTTAGAGAATTGAGCAACAAAATAAATCTGTTGGTTGCTTGCCCAAGCCTTTGAATGTCGGTAACCCTCTATTTGAGTGTTAGAAACAACTTTGAGGTACGAATCGAGCACCTCATCGCGGTGTTGCAAATCCAAAATAATATTGGCTTGCTCGCTTTGTGGGAAAATATACTTATGAAAACCCGCTCTTTCGGTAGCCGTTAGCTCTACTTTAATAGCGTATTTGTCGAGAAAAGTAGAATAAAAACCCGCCTTAGCCGTTTCATTTTCTTTTTGAAACAGCGAAGCATAGCCCTCTTGATAGTTTTCCAGTGAGCCCCTTTGTAGCAAAGGCTTACCTGTGGTAGGCATAAAAAGAATATCGGCATAATCCGAAACGCCCGTGCCACTCAAGTGCGTGTGGCTAAAACCATACACAAGGCTATCGGAATAATGATAGCCCGAGCAACCGTCCCACCCATCGAGGCGAGTGTCGGGGCTAAGTTGCATAAACCCAAACGGCAACGCCGCGCCCGGGTAAGTATGCCCATGCGCATCGGTACCCACAAACGGATTTACGTACTGAGTAAGTAACTGCTCTTGTTTGCACGAAACGAAAAGCACAACAAAAAGGATTGCAAAAAGTATTCTTGATTTCATTGTATTGTTTTTTATAGAATGCCTAACGTAAAAATAGGTGCATAAAAATAGTGTTTTTATTAGATATAGCAAACTTTGAAACCTAATTTTCGGAAGTAAACAAATTCAGCTTGTTGTAAGCAAGCAAAACATTTTTTTGAAACAAGCAAACCAGAACAAGCATTGATTATATTATTTTATTACTTAATAACACACAAACACTCAAAGTGAAATTAAAATAATACTATAATATATCATTGTGGACTTACTAAAAAAAAACGAACTACTTACATGAGGTCTCATAAAGTAGTTCGTTTTTTTTTCGGAAGTAATTACTCTAGACCTCATGTAACCTCATTTTTTTGCAAAGTACGCCTACTTGAGACCTCAAGTTGCCACATTTTTTTGCAAAGTATGCCTACTTGAGACCTCAAGTTGCCACATTTTTTTGCAAAATAGCCTACTTGAGACCTCAAGTTGCCACTTTTTTTTTCAAAACAGCCTACTTGAGGCCTCAAGTTGCCACTTTTTTTTTCAAAACAGCCTACTTGAGACCTCAAGTTGCCACTTTTTTTTTCAAAACAGCCTACTTGAGACCTCAAGTTGCCAACTTTAAAAAAAAAACAGGCTACTTAAGACCTCAAGTTGCCAACTTTAGAAAAAAAAACAGGCTACTTAAGACCTCAAGTTGCCAACTTTTAAAAAAAAACAGGCTACTTAAGACTTCATGTAAGCTCATTTTCAAAAAAAGTTTTAGGTTTTGGGACTTCATGTTGCCACATTTTTTTTCAAAGTATGCCTTCTAGGACGTCCACCTTGCCTATTTTTTTTGAAATGTTGGCTTGGGGGAAGTCCACCTTGCCTATTTTTTTTGAAATGTTGGCTTGGGGGAAGTCCACC
>JAIFNL010000083.1 GCA_020047755.1 Bacteroidota bacterium | reverse complement strand
TCTATCGCATCATTTTTTGCCGATGATTTTGAAATAATTTCAATAATCATGTCGGGCGCACCTATACAGCCTTTATCATCAAGCTTTTCGGTGTTGCAAATGATGCACAAATCGGGCTGCACTACGGTATAAATTTCGCTGTCGTTTTGCTTGTTTTTTATTGGCAAACGTACATCAAACGGAGCGGTATATATTTCGCACTTTTTTTTGTACAAAAAATTACTGAAAGGTCTTAATAATTTTACCGAAATACTTTGGTGCATTGTAAAGCTCGCGCCTTTGATTATCTAACCAAGTAAGATAATCGGCGTAAGTATAACGTTTTGTAAGGTCGAGTTCTAGTGTTTGCATTTTGTTTTTTTGTTTTTTTACAAATTTACAAAAAAGAAATCAATTTTTCAATTTGTTTGCTGTTTTTTCTCTATTTTTTTGTTTATAAAATAGATGACAAGTCCTAAAGCAATAGTTGCGAAGCCCCAAAGAGCTTGAATTGGACGTTCGGTAACTACGTAAAAAAGCATCCAAAGCATTACTATACTGAAGAATATGGGCGTGATAGGATACCCAAACGTTTTGTAAGGGCGTGGCATTTCAGGACGTTTTATGCGCATTACAAAAACTCCAATTACAGTAAGCAACGACGAAATAGTTAAGATAAAACCGATATAGGTTATAACTCCATCAAAACTAGATGTTAAGATGAAAAATAAAACTAAAATATATTGTATAAGAAGTGAAATGGCTGGCACTCCATTTTTATTTTTTATAGCTAAAAAATTAAGTATTTTGGTATCTTCGCCCATTACCTGTGTAACGCGAGGACCTGCCCAAACCATTGAGCTAATTGCTGATATTAAGCCAATTGAAATTAGAGAACCCATGATTACTCCTCCCATTTCGCCAAAGATATTTTTTGCCGAAATAATTCCAACATCGACTTGTCCTTTAAGTTGTTCTATTTCAGCTGTATATAAAAAAACTGCATTGATAGGAACATAAAGTAATATGACAATGAGCGTGCCCAAAAATAGGGAAAGTGGTAAATTTTTTCCAGGGTTTTTTATTTCACCTGCTATATAAGTCGAAGCGTTCCAGCCTGAATATGCGTACATTACAAAAATAAGCGAAACAGCAAATGGTGCTGAAAGAATTTCGCTAATTGATTGATTTGTTGGTAAAAAACTTACATTTGTAGGTGTTTCAATCATGAATCCAAAGCCGACGAGTGCTACAATTAGAATTATTTTTAATCCAGTAAAAATTACTTGAAATGTACTTACTATTTTGTCTTTGAGCAAATGAATTAGGGTTACAAAGCTAACTGCCATTATAGCAATGACTTGTGCTGTAAATTCCTTGTT
Organism: Bacteroidota bacterium; assembly: GCA_020047755.1. Taxonomy (GTDB): domain Bacteria; phylum Bacteroidota; class Bacteroidia; order Bacteroidales; family JAIFNL01; genus JAIFNL01. The sequence goes on along the minus strand of JAIFNL010000083.1, from coordinate 4,343 downwards.
TGCAGGTACTATAAAATCGAGCGAACTTGCTACACTTGCAGCATACGCGCCCATTGCCATCGAGGCGGCTGCGATAGGTGCTGTAAAGCCAACAGCTACCGAAATCCAACCCGATGCAAAACCTACTATGGGGTGGTAAATTTCTGATAATAAGTGATATTCGCCACCAGAGCGAGGCATAGCCGCGCTTAGTTCGCCATAGGCGAAGGCTCCCGATAAAGCAACTAAACCGCCTAAAAACCAAAGAAATGCAATAGAAAATCCGGAAGTTATATCAAATACTTGAAATCCTATACTTGTAAAAACGCCTGTACCTATCTGATTAGCAGCTACTATGGCGATGGCTGTGAATATACCAATACTATATGTTTTTTTCATTTTTTGTAGAAGCTTTTTTTACTAAATTAAATATTTTTATTATTCCAAATTAGTTTGGTTTCTTTTTCGTTATTTTTTTTATGGCTGCAAAATTATATAATTAATTGGAATAATTCTAAATTATTTTGTTACTTTTGTCCGTTATATTGGTGTATAAGTTTGTTGGTTTTAATAATGTTTTGTGGAATTTTATTGATTTTGAAATGATTTAAAATAACTTATATTTGCATTGAAATGAAAAAAGTATTTGAACAAGAAGGAGTTAAAATCTATAAACTCGAAGATAAAAAAATCTCAATTGTTGAGTTGGTTGGGCGTTTTGAAGAAGATGCATATAAGAAAACTTTATTGAAATGCCTTGATGTACTCGTAGAGGTTGGTTATTCAAAAGTTATTTTAAATGCACTTTTGTTAGTATCCTCTACTGCTTCTTCAAGAGCTTGGGCTGCAACTTCTTACTCAAAATTAGTGAATGAAAGGTTACCTAAGGCGCGTTTGGCAACTGTAAAATCTAAAAATTTATTTCAAAGCTTAGCTTTTAATGTGATAAGATCAACTTTACTACGTGATTTTAAGGATTTTAAAGTTGAAATTTTTGAGACTATTGATGAAGCTATTGTTTGGCTTGAGGCGAATTAAGTTTTTGATAGCTAACTTGATAGTGATCGAAATTCTAAGAAAAGCAAAATTACGTAATTTTTTCCAAATTATAATAACATATTGTTACATTGTTAAATTGTTATTTTATCATGAAAAATTTTTAAAGTTACAACTTTAGCTAACTTTTTCAAAAAGGTACCATTTTTTTACTCTGCCAAATTTCAGAACAACTTCTTATATAAATTTTAATGAATTTCAACTAAATTAGTTATAAAATTTTTACAAAATTTTAGTTGTTTTTCAATTTTAATAGAAGTAAAATTTGTAAAATACCTAGAATTTTAGTACTTTTGCAATCTGTTTTCAAAGAATCTTTTATTCCTTTTTGAATAACTTAAAAATAGAATAATCAGTGAATTACCCACAAAATTTTGAACAAAAAATAGGATTTGATAAAATCCGACAAATTCTTCTTGCCAACTGTTTGAGCACTCTTGGAAAAGACAAAGTGCACGAAATGTCGTTTTTGACCGATTTTGATTCGATTCAAACTTTGCTTCTTCAAACCAATGAATTTAAGCAAATTGTAATGTTTGAAGACGATTTTCCGACCAATTACTTTTACGATGCACGCCGGCAGCTTGAACATCTGAAAATAGAAGGAACAATTCTCGATTTGGTGGAACTCATTGAAATTAAGCGTTCTCTGGAAACTATTCGCTCTATTCTTGTCTTTTTTAAAGCACGCGAAAGGCAAGAAAAATATCCTGAATTGATTAAACTTTTGGGAAATGTAGTGTTGTATCCTTTTGTTATTGAGAGAATTGACTCGGTAGTTGGCAAAACTGGAGGCATAAAAGACAATGCCTCGCCAGAGCTTGCTCGCATTCGTGGGCAACTAATGTCGAAGCAAACCTTGGCTTCTAATAGACTGAATAAAATTTTGCAAACTGCTAAAGATGAGGGCTGGATAGAAAAAGATGCTAATCTAAGTGTGCGCGACGGAAAAATGCTTATTCCGGTGCCAACTGCTTATAAACGAAGAATTAAAGGATTTGTAACCGACGAGTCGGCTACTGGAAAAACCTCATTTATAGAGCCTGTCGAAATTATTGAACTCAACAACGAAATTCGTGAACTTGAATTTGCCGAAAGACGAGAAATTTTAAAAATTCTGGCAAAATTGAGTGACGAAATAAGACCGTATTCCGATGATTTACTTTTGGCATATAATTTTTTAGCCGAAATAGATTTTATACGAGCCAAAGCATTGTTTGCAAACAATATACTTGCACGAATGCCTATTATCGAAAATAAAGTTCAATTGGAATATATTAAAGCCGTGCATCCTTTGCTTTTTTTGAGTTTGCAAAAAGAAAAACGCAAAGTAGTGCCACTCGATATTGAAATTAAACCTGAAGCTCGCATTGTTTTAATTTCGGGACCTAACGCCGGAGGAAAATCCGTTTGTCTCAAAACCGTTGGTTTACTGCAATATATGTTGCAATCGGGCTTGCTCGTTTCGTGTAGCGATACGAGTCATTTTGGAATTTTTTCTAAAATTTTTATCGACATTGGCGACGAGCAATCTATTGAAAATGACCTAAGTACATACAGTTCGCACTTGTACAACATGAAACATTTTTTGCAAAATGGCGACCCAAGTACGTTGGTGCTGATTGATGAATTTGGAACAGGTACTGAGCCTTTGCTTGGAGGTGCCGTGGCGCAAGCCATTTTGCAGAAACTCAACGAAATGCAAATTAATGGCGTGATAACTACGCATTACTCTAATTTAAAGCATTTTGCATCGTCTGCCGAAGGAATTATCAATGCTGCAATGCTGTTCGATACCGATAATATGAAGCCGCTTTTTCAACTCGAATTGCACAAACCCGGAAGCTCATTTACCATCGAAATTGCCAAGCAAATAGGCTTGCCCAATGAAATTTTGCAAATTGCCAGCGATATAGTTGGACAAGATCACATTGATTTTGATAAACACCTCAAAGAGCTTGAAAATGACCGCCGTGTGATTGTTCAACTTAGAGCACAACTCCAACAAAAAGAGGAGAAATTAAACGCAACCCTCGATAAATACAACAAAGCTTTGAGCGACACAATTACCGAGCGCAACGAAATAATAGCTAAAGCCAACGAAACCGCTCAAAATATCATTTCTACTGCCAACAAAAAAATAGAAAATACAATTCTCGAAATACGTAAAAATCAGGCAGATAAAGAAAAAACGCGCGAAATTAGAAACGAATTTGAAACCTACAAAAAAGACCAAGAAAATAAAACTCAAATGCACGAAGAAGCTGTTAAAAATAAAATGGAAAAAATAAAACAGCGACAAGAACGCAGAAAAAATAAAGAAATACCTGAAAATATAATTTTAGATAAAGAAAAAATAAAGGATAAACCCATAGATTCTAACTTTAGAGTAGGAGATAAGGTGCGCTTAAAAGGACAGCAGCACATAGGCGAAATACTTGAAATTAAGCACAATCTGTACGAAATTGCTTTTGGTTCGCTCAAAACAACGCTCAACAAAGAGCGAATTGAAAAACTTAGCGAAAAAGAACTTTTCAATTTTGCCAAAGATGAGGTGCGCAAAGCTGGAGTTATTCACATGGAAAAAGACCTCAATGCCTTTAGTTTTCAGCTAGATGTACGCGGTATGCGAGGGCAGGAAGCCTTAGACGAAGTACGCGATTACATCGACAGAGCCATTGTGGCAAGTGCCTCGCAAGTGCGCATTTTGCACGGAAAAGGCAATGGCATTTTGCGACAACTCATCAGGCAATATTTGGATAAAATAAAAGAAGTGAAATCTGTTGAAGATGAGCGTGTTGATATTGGTGGAGTAGGTATTTCGGTGGTTTCGTTGCATGATTAGTATCTTATTTCTTTGTTATAAAAATTACTTGATTCTTTTTTGTATTATTATTTTTTTTGTAAATTTTTATGAGTAAAAATTTTATTGTTAAAAATAGATTGAATTTTTTTAAGTAACTTGGTACAAGAATAAAATAAATAAATTAGGCATATTTATCGAAAACTAAATCAGTGAAATAAAGTATTTTATATTTTTATGCAAAGTAATTTGTTCGATTGAAAAAGTTAGTTCAAATATTTGTAAATGGTTAATAAACAGATTTTTGAACTAAATAGAATTTGCATAAAGGCTAAAACAGAAACATCTTTTTTCAAAAATTCTTTTTTTATAAAAAAAAATGTTTATTTTGTAAAAAAATTCAATTCGTGCTAAGCCAAAAACCAGTAATGTTGCAAATAAAAAAAATACTAGTTTTTTTCATCATTTCATTTTCAAATTTAGCTGTTTTGTCGCAAAATAGCCC
>JAIFNL010000033.1 GCA_020047755.1 Bacteroidota bacterium | reverse complement strand
CTCAAAGAAAAAAATAATTCACAAGCACTTTTCGACATGGGAAGTTTTTCAGAGCTAAGCATTGGCTCAGCCGACTTACACAATGAAAATGAGCAACTTAAACTCAAACAAAAATGGAATATGTCCGATTTTCCAAACCAAATAGAAGAAGACCAATTTTCACTTCTGCAAAATGGAAAAATCAAAAACACTTTTATTTTTGGAGAAGACCCTATTGGTTGTGCAATAGACAAAGCAGAAATTGAAGAATTGCTTGTAAATCTGGACTTTATAATGGTTCAAGACTATTTTATGTCCGACACAACGCAGTATGCTCATTTAATTCTTCCGGCTTCTTTGCCAACAGAAATAGGAGGAAGTTTTACCAATACGCAAAAAGTAATCCAGCAATTTGAAAAAGCCGAAAATTTTGGAGTTGAAAAAATAGAAAAAAATTCGTACCACCAATTGTTCGAGCTTCTCAAAAAATTTGGCATCAATGGGTTAAATTCAAAAGAAGATGTATTTGCCGAAATTATTTCTCTTTTACCGCAGCAAGCTGCAAAAGAAAAATTGAGTTTTACTTATACCGAAAAATGTAATACAAATAGAAGATTTAACCATGGTTGCGACAATTTGGTAAGGCGTTTTAAACAAGAATTTAATGCTAGTTTTTAAAGATAAAAAAACTTTTGTGCTATTTTTTTAGCACAAAAGTTTAAATCTAACTTTCAATAAAAAATTTAGACTTAATAGAAAAAATATAATTCACTAACTATTTGCAAATTAGAGGAAACATTAAAAATTAATATACAAACAAATAAATAAAAATGTATCAAGAATTACAAAAAATAACAACAGAATACAAAAATCTTGACTTAGAACAAGTAATTGATTATGAGCGTTTTTGCATGATTTCTATTGTTTGGCATTCTACCAAAATAGAAGGTTGTTCATTGAGTGAGATAGATACACAAATACTTATAGATAAAGATATTACAGCTGCCGGAAAACCTCTAAATGACCATTTGATGATAAAAGATCATTTTGCAGCTTTTGAATACATAAAACAAAAAGCAAAAGAAAAAGCGAAATTAACACCCGAATTTATAAAAAAAATTGGAGCACTCGTAATGAAAAATACAGGAGCTTTTACAAATACAATTTTAGGCAGTTTTGATACTTCAAAAGGCGATTTCAGATTGGCACAAGTATATGTTGATAAGAAGTATTTTCCTGACTCAAAGAAAGTTCCAACATTAATTGATAGACTTTGTACTACAATAAACGATAGAATTGGAAATGTAAAAAATGACGAAATTTTAAAACTTGCGGCAGATATTCATTATCATTTTATCAATATTCACCCTTTTGGCGATGGAAATGGGAGAACTGGCAGATTATTAATGAATTACATTCAGTTATACCATAACGAGCCTTTAATAAAAATTTTTACAGAAGATAGAGCAAAATATATAAACGCTCTAAATGACACAGAATCAGAAGAAAATTTAGATATTTTTAGAAAATTTATTGCCGAACAGCAACTTAAATTTTTAAAAATAGAAATAGAAAAATACAAAAAGATAAATAAAAATTTCACATTCTTATTCTAAAAAAACAATAAATTTTAATCAACATCAAAAGAAAAGATATAAAAATATAAGCAATGAAAAAATTTGAAACAACCGCCGAAATTTTAGATTTTGCTATAAATTCGGAACAACAAGCGATTGATTTTTATACAAAATTGGCAGAAAAAGCTACAAATCCAATTGTAAAACAAGCATTTATGGAATATGCGCAAGAAGAAGTTGGGCATAAAGCTAAATTATTAAAAATCAAGGAAGAAGGAATTTTTGACGAGGCTTCAGAAAATGTACCGGACTTAAAACTTTCCGACTATATTTTAAAAACTTTGCCCGACGAAATCAATGACTATGCCGATGCGTTAAAACTTGCAATGCACCGAGAAAAAGCAGCATTTAAGCTTTACACAAATATTGCAAATCAGGTAGATAGCCCCGAGTTGAAAAAAATATTTTTCAAACTTGCCGAAGAAGAAGCAAAACACAAATTACGTTTTGAACTTGAATACGATGAATTTGTTTTAACTGAAAACTAAAAAAAAACAACTTTCTGCAAAATTATTTTAAGCAGAAAGTTGATTTCAACTTCATTAAAATACCAACTTATTTATTCTTAACTATTCCAATCTTCAGGCAAAATGCCCAAATTGATAGCAAGATTTATGGTTGTCTGTGCACGTTTAACTACCGGAGCATCAATCATTTTAGTACCAAGCGATACGACCCCCAAACCCTTTGCCACAGCTTCATTAAACGCAACAACTATTTTTTTAGCCTTTTCTATTTCATCGGAAAGTGGCGCAAAATTATCATGGATTACTTTTATTTGACGTGGGTGAATGCAACCCATTCCTTCAAAACCGAGAGATTTTGAAACCTTTACATTTTCAGCCAAAGCTTGCATATCAGAAATATCGGAAAAAACAGAGTCAATCGGTTGAATTTGTGCAGCTTTGCAAGCATTGACCAAACGCATTCGGGCAAAAAGCGATTCAGAACCTTCTTTTGTACGACTCACTCCTAAATCAGCTGTAAAATCCTCAAGACCAATAGCTAAGGCAACTACATTTGGAGAGGCTGTAGCTATTTCAAAAGCTTTTTCTATTCCCAAAGCACTTTCTATAATTGGCATCAGCCAAATATTTGATGAGATTGAATGCTTGATTTTCAGGTCATTAATTGTTTCTTCTATTTTTTGAATTTGTTCAGCACTTTCGCACTTCGGAACTAAAATCAAATTGACATTGTGAGGCACAATATATTTTAAATCCTCTAAACCTCTAGGAAACTGATTGATACGAACCATTCGCTCAGCACCATAATAATTTACAGCACGCAAAGCATTGCGAACTAATAATTGAGCTTCGCCCTTTTTAGAAAAAGAAACTGCATCTTCTAAGTCGAGAATTATTCCATTAGGCTTGTGAATTCCGGCATTGAGCATCAAGCTTGGCGTATTTCCTGGCAAATATAAACGTGAAAAACGAAACTGTTCCTTTTTTGTAATGTATTGATTTTCAGGCAAAAAAGGCAACAAATACTCTTTCTCAGTATCTTTCAAACTTTTAATAGCATACTCTAAACGAGCAGCTTGCACAAAAGCAAGTGCGCCCGTATCTTCAAAAAGTAAATTGGCATTTTGAATTTCAAAAAAATCAAAAACGTCGTGAATTAATTTCAAAATTTCCTCTCCATAAAGCGTATTTACTTTGCTCTGTAAATCAATTTTTCGTCCTCCTGCTTCAGTAAGTTCAAGTGTTACAAAACAATCGGAGCGAACTTTTTCGCCTTTATTACCCACATAAGCTATTTTATTTTCGTTCATTTTTTTTTGAATTGAAAAGTTAGTACAAAATAGTTAGTACAAAATAATTAAACCATAAAACTTAAAGAAATACACGTAAAATACTTAGAATCAATTGGTTTTAAAATTACATTATTTCCTAAAAGTTTCTACAAATATATAAATTTAAACTATTGATATTCTAAATTTTTTGATGTTAAAAGGCATGTTTTGAAACATTTATTTTGTTTTAATCAAACAAAAAATGAACATAAATCAAAATCAAATATGTACTTTTGTGAAAATTAAAATTAGCAAAATGAACGAAAATACGATTAAAAATTTTTCAACACAATTGATACAATCCGTTGAAAATAAAGAGTTTGTAAAATGTACACTTGGAAAAATCTCATCGAGTGCCAAAGATTTGCAGAATATCTATATAAAAGCAATAGAACTTAAAAGCAATGTAATGCTTTCATTTACATTTCGTTACGCAAGAAGAGATGAGGTTAAAAACTTTAGTCTGAGTGAAGCAAATGACTATATGCTGCAAGCCCTTGGAAATGAAATTTTTGCAGCCGATTTATTTACTACTAGCAAAAACTATTTTCTAAAATTCAATAAAAAAAGAATTGCACAAATTATAGAACAAAAAGCTACATTTAGTCAAATTGTTAATTTACAACATGATAAGCTAAAAAAAAGATACATTTCTACCGAAAATAATATTTATTTACAACGTTTAGAAATTGTAGGAAATAATGGTCAAATACTTAAAAATAAAGAAGATAAATTCAAACAAATCAACAAATTTATTGAAATAATAGACTCACTAATAAAAGATATTTCTTTTGAAAATGAAATTAAAATTATAGACATGGGTTCTGGCAAAGGCTACTTAACTTTTGCTGTTTATGACTATTTAAAAAATAATTTGGGGTTGAATGTAAAAATAAAAGGGATTGAAACTCAAGAAAAATTAGTTGAAATTTGCAACTCAATTGCAAAAGATTCACAATTTGAAAATTTAAGTTTTGAGCAATCAAATATTAGCAATTTTAACGAAACTGATATTGATATATTAATTTCTCTCCATGCATGCGATACTGCAACCGATGATACGCTTTACCAAGGAATTAAATCGAATGCTCGCTTAATAGTCTCTTCACCTTGCTGTCACAAACAAATTCGCGGGCAAATGAACAAAAGTAAAAAGTTGATGCAAATAAATAAATTTGGTATTTTACTTGAACGCCAAGCCGAAATAATTACTGATGCAATAAGAGCCCATTTACTTGAACTTCAAGGATATAAAACAAATATTTTTGAATTTATCTCAGCAGAATATACTGGAAAAAACTTGTTGATAGTTGCTACAAAAACGGCAACAGAAATAAAAACGATGGAAATTAAATCTAAAATAGAAGAGTTAAAATCGCTTTTTGGCATTGATTTTCATTACCTTGAAAAATTATTGGAAGAGAACGAAAATGACCAATCGTGGAGAAACTTAAATCCTGTTTGCCATACACATTAAATTTCCAGGTATTTTAGAATTTACTCTTCGTTGCTCAATTTTTTAATTTCAAGCTTTGCCTTTTCGAGTTCAGCAATGAGCATTTTCTCTTTTCTGAGCGATTCTTCTTGTGTAGCTCTCAGTTCTTCAACGTTTTGCATCATTTCTTCTTCTTGCGACGACTGTTGTTCGGCTTGCATTTTAAGCTCATCAACCAAACGCTTGGTACGAGCATTAATTCGAGCAATAGAAAGGCTAGAGGCAATACTTTCGCCAAGTTTTTCAACAAATTCGATTTGATATTTTTCTAAAAGAGAAAATGAAGCTAATTCTAAAACACCTAAAACAGTGTTATTCATCATCATAGGCACAATAAGTAAACATCTTGGTGTCTCACCACCTAATCCAGACGTTATTTTTATGTATTGCCTTGGTAGTTTAGTGAGAAAAATTGTTTTCTTTTCTAAAAAACAAGCACCTACCAAACCTTCGCCAGGCAAAATTTCTTTTATAATGTATTTCCGCCTATCATAAGCTATACTTGCTTGTAATTCAAGTACTTTATCTTTTTCTTCTTCTTCCGAAATCAAAAATAATCCACCTTGATTTACACCTAAATATTTAACCAAATCGCGTATTATGCTAAAGGAAAGTTCCTTAATATCAGTGTTATCGCTTCTCAAAATTTCGTTAAACTTTGCAATTCCTTGTACAGCCCAGTCTCTATTTTTGTCTAATTCTTTTCTTTTTTCATTTTCTTCCTGCAAAACTTTCATTTTTTGTAGTTCTTTTTCAAGTGCTTTTCCTGCTTCTTGCGCTTCCAATTCCTTCTGTTTTGCAGTTTGCAACAAGTCCAAAGTACGTTTCTCGCTTTCTTTTTCAGAGAGCAAAAATGGTAAAATAACACCGTAAATTGTAAAAGGCATGGCAAATACCAGAATATTAAAAAACACGCCTTGCTGCAAAATAGCTTGATCGATATCTACAATAATTATTTTGTGTAAGAAAATAACTGAAACGAAAACAGCAAAAACAGCTAATGACGTAGAAATCAGCAAAGTAAGCTCTTTTAAACTAAACAGCACCAAAGGGATAAGTACAAAAAGAAATTGTATGAGAAAAATGACAGAGACAAAATCTTCGCCCGGGCTAACTACGGCAGAGTGAAAAATAACATCGGCAGTAACGCCGGTAAGGGAAACCAAAATGCGAGAAACGTTATAGTATTTAAAATAATTAAATACAAAAGCACTCATTGTAAAAAAAGTAGCGAAAATAGGCAATAAAATTAATTGAGGAAAATATAGGTAGCAAATTACAATGAAAGGTACATATAACCAAAGAGTTAGCACCAAAGCTATACTATTGGTAATTTTAATTTTATTTCTGAAATAACTATTCGTATTCTCAAAAATTCCTAATTCTAAAAAATTTTCTAACGGTTGAGTAAAATTTTTCATCGATTTGCTAAAATTTTAATTGCATTTATTTTCAAATACTTAACCACAAAACAATGCGCAATTTTGCATAAAAACGTATCACTTTTAGTGATTGTTTCAATGTGCTAAGATAAACATTTCAGCATTGAAATTCAATATTTTGTGAAAAATAATTTCAAAAAAGCTATTTAACTAATTAACAACAATTTAAACTACAAAATATGCTCTTGCGTTTCAGAAGTAACACCAAATTTCATTTTATTAAAGAGTTTATCAATTTTGTCGAAAAACTTTAAATAAGTTTCAGATTCCATAATCGAGGAATCGTAAGAAGCAATATAGGTAAAATAAATACCCAAAGGCAATAAAATAAAGGAAGCCAGCCACATACCTTCGAAAGCGGGAAGTATGCTTTCGCGAACCAATTTTTCGCCGGTAAGTGCAACAATATAATAGGCTACAAAAAATAAAGCAGAAACTACAACAGGCATTCCCATTCCGCCTTTGCGAATAATTGCTCCCAAAGGTGCACCAATAAAGAAAAAAAGAAAAGTGGCAAAAGCCAAAACATATTTTTTGTGCCATTCAATTTCGTGCCTTCGAATATAGCGAACTTGTTCAATATCATAATCTCTATTATGCTTCAATTCCAATTGTACTGAATTTGCTCTTTCGAGTGCATCACTAAAAGCAAGCTCTCGAATGTGTGAAGGTTTGTCGACCAAAAGGCTGTCTGTGTTAATCAAAATAGGTAAACTATCGTTCGATAAATTTTTAAAGTAATCCGGTTTTTTATCGAATCTAGTTAAAAAAGTAGAATCCTTCAGTTTTGTAGTAAAATAATTCCTTATTTGCAAATCTGTACTTAATTTTTCATTTCTTCGTTTCGATTCAGAATAAAGAGAATCAATAGCATAATCTAACTGTTGAACATTAAGCATTTGAAAATTTTTAGCAAATAGCTCTTCATTTGTTCTATTTAGCTCAAAACCAACCATTGGAATTAAAATCTGCTTCATTTGAAAAGTGTCGCGCTGGAGAGGATATCCAAAAGCATTTTTTTTAGTTCCAGTCAATTCTTGATAGCTTTCGCCACTATAAAGAATAAAAAGCATGTACTTTTTGTCATTTGTAAGGAGCATTCTAGCAGAATCGGCAAGCGTTACGCCATTGTTTCCAGTGTCGTTGGTATGATCATAAAGCATCAAATTGTGCATAATTCCAGTTTCTTTATCTCTGTACTTTACTTTTAAAGTATATCCTTCTAAATCATTATTAAAGATGCCAGTTTTTATATTTAATTCTGGTTTTTTGTGTGTAACATCGTAAAGTAAAGATAAGGATTTTAACTGGGTATAGGGCAATACATTATTTGCGAAAAAAAATGCACCCAAACTCATCAATGCACTAAAAAAAATAAGAGGCATCATGGCACGCTTAAGCGAAATTCCGGCAGCCTTAAGTGCCAGAAGTTCATAATTTTGTCCCATATTTCCGAAGGTCATCAACGACGACATTAAAATAGACAAAGGCAAAGCCAAAGGAACTAAACCTGCTGTGGAATAAATAAGTAACTCGGCAATTACAGACCAGTCGAGCCCTTTACCAACCATATCTTCCATGTATTTCCACAAAAATTGCATGAGCAAAATAAAAATAGAAATAGAAAAAGTAGCCAATAAAGGCTTTATATAAGAACGAAATATAAGAATATCTAATTTTTTCATTGCCCTATTTTCGATTGAATTGAAAACAAATAGTAGAAATATTTGCAAAATTCAATTCGATTTATACTATAAAACATAAAGTTACAACAATTTTGCAACCGCCAAAATTGAATGGCAAAAATAATAAAATAAATGCGTTTTTTAAGATAACACCACTCAAATTTTATTTTTTTTTAAGCATTCTGTAAATTATTCATTTTCACTTTAATTAAAAAATTTTTCACCGTAATACAAAATCAAGATAAGGAATAACTTTGTTGCTAAAAAATTTATAACTAACTCCATAAATAAATTTAAAGTTTACTCAACAAAAAAGTATAAAAAAATATATTTATTTCACTGTAAAATTAAGTTATAAAAAATTTCTAAAAAAACGAAAAACTCAAGCAAATATAAGAAGAAAAATAGTGCAGCAAAATAATACTCAAATTTTATATATCAAAATTAATACCAGAAAATTTTTTCATAAATAAAAGGGAAATTGCTGTAAAAAAGATTAACAAAAATCTTTTTTTTCAATGCGAAAATTAATATATAAAAAAAATAATACACTCTAAAAAATTAAAAAATAGGCTGATACTTTCTAAAAAAATACGAAAAAAAATAAATTAGCCGCAATGTATTTTCAGTAAAATAAAGCTATTTTCAGCCATAAAAAGAAACAAAAAAATGCAAAAGAAATCAATAAAACACAGGTTCATCAAGTAATGTTTTAATAGAGAAACATGGAAAAACTTTAATAAAAAAACCAATAAAATCAAGCTTTTCCAAAGAGTTTTTTAATAATATGAAATTGCTTATTTCGCTTTAATTCGTTCAATATATCAGTCTTATTTTCTTTCAAATACCAGAAGAAAAACTTCTTCTGTAAAAGTTTGCCTTGCGCATTTTTTGTTACAAAAATTGGCTTCAAAGTATAAGGGTGTAAACCAGTATAATAAACAACAGCACTTAAAGTCATAGGTGTAGGAGTGAAGTCTTGTACTTGTTCCAATTTTAAATTTAATTTTTCGGTATTTTCAGCTAAATTTGCCATCTCAAAAGTAGAACTTCCCGGGTGGCTCGAAATAAAATAAGGGATTAGCTGATAATTGAGTTGATGCTTTTTGTTTACGGAATCAAATAAATCTTTAAATTTATAAAATAAGGCAAACTTTGGTTTTCGCATTTCTTTCAAAACCTTATCGTCGGTATGTTCGGGTGCAACTTTTAAGCGACCAGATACATGATTAATAATCAATTCTTTAGCATATTCTAGCTTATCATTTTTAATATTCTCGTCTTTATCAAAAAGCATATCGTAACGAACTCCTGAGCCAATAAAGGCTTTTTTAATACCTTCAATGCTATTAACTTTCTTATAAAGAGCTGTTAATGCGCTGTGGTCGGTATTCAAATTAGAGCAAATAGCTGGAAAAATACAAGAAGGTCGAAGGCATTTCTCGCACATAGCCAAGTCGTTGCCCTGCATTTTGTACATATTGGCAGAAGGTCCTCCCAAATCGGACAAATATCCTTTAAAATCAGGCATTTGCTTAATTTCTTCCACTTCTTTTAAAATTGATTTTTCGGAACGGCTCACAATAAACTTGCCTTGATGCGCCGAAATAGTGCAGAAAGAGCAGCCTCCGAAGCAACCACGGTGAGTATTTACCGAAAATTTAATCATCTCAAAAGCCGGAATTGCCCCTTTAGTTGCATACCTTGGGTGCGGAAGGCGCGTGTAAGGCAGATTATAAGTTGCATCTGCTTCTTTTTCAGCAATATACGAATAACCAGGGTTGATAACCACTCGATGCTCCGATTTTTCGCCAGTAAGCTGTGTTAATTGGCGAGCAAATTTCTTATTCGACTCTTGTTCAATGATTTTGAAGTTTTTTGCGTAATTTATTTTTTCTTTCAAACAGTCTGCATGCGAAAAAAGTTCAAAAGTTTCCCATTCTTTTGGAATTTTATATTTTTCATCTTTTTGCAACAAAAAAGCTGTTTGTGGTATATTTTGTAAATTGCTTATTTTCACACCTTTATCTAACAATTGAGCAATTTCAACAATTGCTTTTTCGCCCATTCCCCAAAGTAATAAATCTGCTCCGCTCTCATACAAAACACTGTATTTCAAGCTATCAGACCAATAATCGTAATGTGTAACACGCCTAAGCGAAGCCTCAATACCTCCTATTATTAAGGGTACATCGGGAAATAGTTTTTTAACAATTTGGGAATAGGTAACAACCGCATAATCAGGTCTTTGACCAGCTTTTCCACCGGCAGTGTAAGCATCATTTGAGCGCAAACGCTTGTTGGCAGTGTAATGATTTACCATTGAGTCCATTGCACCAGCAGTAACGCCAAAAAAGAGTCGAGGTTTACCCAATTTCTTAAAATCGCGAAGGTCATCGCGCCAATTTGGTTGTGGCACTATAGCCACTCTAAATCCTTGTTTTTCAAGCACTCTACCAATAACAGCCGAGCCAAACGAAGGGTGATCGATATAGGCATCGCCCGTAAATAAAATGACATCAACTTCGCTCCATTCGCGCAATTCTACTTCTTTAGCCGAAGTAGGAAGCCAGTTAGTAATTGTAAATTTATCTTTCATTTAGCTTATTTTCAAAAGTTTGTAAAGGTAAAATTTTATTATATAACAAAATTAAAAACTAAAATTTCAACAAATAACCTCTTGCATTTGGTCCTTCATTGAACAATAAATCGAGAATGCTCAGATTGGGAATAAAACCAAATTTATTTGCAAATATCTGATAATATGCAAATTGACTATTTGAATTTGCTTCATTTTCGTTAGAAAATTCGGCTTGCTCATTACTCAAATTGGTAGCATCAAACTGTTTTTTGTAAGGTTCAGAAGTAAGCAAAATTCTTGTGTCCATTTCAAGCTCTTCAATAATCATTTTTAATAAATCTGTATTAAAATCAAGCAAATATTGATATTTTTTCTTAAAAAAAGGTAAAAAAGCATCGATATAAAACTCATAAAATGCAGATGAACGATAAGCCGATTCGATAGATTTGAAATGCAAACGCTGCCAATCGGTATCGTAAGAAATTTCGACTTCTTCCATTTTAACTTTTGGAAAAGTGAATTTTTTAATAGGCACAGTAAGCGATAGTTTACCATTTGCAGCATAAATTTCGCATTTATTAAAAAAAGTATGCTTTGCAAATTGTGCTTTTGCTTCGATAAAAATAGTTTCGGTTTTTAAAATTTGCGAAACATATTTTATGCTTGGAAAATATTCGCTTGCAAGAATTAAATCTGTTCTCATTCTGAGCACTGGTAAAATTAAATTTTCATTTGGGTGCAAAATTGCATATTTTAAATTTAGCAAAAAAACAATCTGTCTTTTTTTGAAAGATAATTTAAAATTCCAATAACAAACAAAAGTATAGAAAAGTAATTTTTTTACATAACCCAAAGTAACATTAATTATTTGTTTACAAATACACAAAAGTAAACTTCGTAATTCAATACCAAAAAAAATGTTTACAAATAAAACAATTTTGAATTTGCGCTTAATTGCACTTTGTAAACACAATTAATTTTGTTTACAAAACAAACAACACAAAATTCAACTTAAAATATTGTTTACAAAAAAAACAATACATTTCACGCTAAACTTTATTCCTGAAATTTCTAAAAGGAAAATATGCCAAGAGTGATTTGGATAAAAAAATAGTGAGAAATTGATTTTAAAACAAAAATTAAGACAAAACTTAATTTAGGAGACTCAGAGTACTTTCAATTATAAAAAATGCTTCTAAAAGGCTTAAAACAATTTTGCCAAAAACGACGAAACTTTAGGAAAAAAAATAATTTAACCTGCGGATTACTAGGCAAAAAGAAGAAAAATCAAATTATAATCAATTGATTATTAGTAAAATAAAAACTAGTCTGTTTTGTTTTGGAAGTCTAAAAAATTTGCATAATTTAGAACTTTGTAAAAGAACTGAAAAACAGTATTTTTTGAAAATGGCTAAAAAAACTAGCTCCTGCAAAAGATTTAAGCCTAGTTGTCATCTAATCAATAGGGTATTTGCCACTACTTGATTAGAGACTTTAAAAAAAAGCACGCCTCGCTACTCAAACAAGCCTTTTGAGCCTCAAAAACTGCATTTTAAAGCATTTAAGATTCTAATAATCAATATTTTAACTATTATTTATTTAAGCATTACAAAATCAGGACAAGCATCATTTTTTTAGAAAAATTTATAGCTAATTTAAAATTTAACATTTTTTACAAAATAACTCTATCTTTTTAAAACCACCGAACCAAGTTCTAAAAATTTATTTTTTCTCTAAAAGCAAAGAAAACAAGCAGGTTAGCTTTCAAGGTACAAAATTGGTAAACAAGCAACAATAAAAAACAAAAGTAAACACATTCAAAAAACACAAATTACATTTGTATATGATTGTTTTTTTGATTAGTTTTGTAAAATAAAATTTCATTTTGTATTTTATACTCTTGTAAACAAATACACTTTGTTTACAAAATAACTAAAATTATTTGCGCGTGTTTACTTTTTAAAACACACAAAATTCAATCAAAAAAATGTTTACATAACTAACATACAACCGATGAAAAGCAGAATAGCAAAATTGATAAAAGCCGAACATTTATCATCGTCAAAATTTGCTGAGTCGATAGGTGTACAACGTTCCAATATTTCGCACATATTATCAGGACGCAACAAACCGAGTTTAGAATTTATACAAAAAATTCTGGCAATCTATAAAAATATAAACTCCGACTGGTTAATTTTCGGCAAAGGGAATATGTATAAAGAAGGTATGTCGGAAAAAGATTCTACAAACCATATCGAAAGCCTATTTAAAGAAAAGGAACGCGAAAAAGTAAAGGAACGCGGAAGAATAAAAGTAGAAATAGACGACGATGATGAAGTAGAGGAGAAAGTAATTCCGCACAAAGAAAGGCATGAACCCAAGCACGAGCAACCACTGCCTATCGTTAATATTGCCACTGATATGGCACAGAAAAAGGTAGAACGCATTGTATTATTCTTTAGCGACAAAACCTTTAAGGAGTATAAAATTATAGAATAAGTTGCAATTATTAGTATTGCTTTTATTGTAAATAGTTGAATTTTAGGAAAATTAATCTCTTCCGATGGTTTTATATTGTTTATTATCAAGCAATTAAATTTTATAATAACTAGTAATTTTCTTATTTAGTTATAAGCTGCTGCTTTCATTTTTTACCAAGTTAATTAAAGCTCATTTTACCGGATTTTTAATAAGTAAAAGTTAACGAAAATTTCAACTTTATTTAACTGATATTCAGTTTTTTATATCTAAATATATAAATTAATTATGGTTAGTACCGATTTTTTGTATGTTAACATATAAACAATTCAAAAGCTCTATTAAAGAGTGTAAATATCAGACAATGTGCAATTTACAACAAACAACAAAACAAAAGAACAATAAAAATGGAGTTACATCAATCAACAAGCAAAAAAGAAAGAAGCACACCTTGTTTACATTTATAAAACACACAAAATCAGAAAATTACATGCTCTAAAAAAATAAATTTGCTATCTAAAAAAACGAAATACTAATAATTATTAAAAGCTTTTTCATTGAAATCTGAAATCCAATAAAATTGCTAATTTTGCACAAAATAATAACTCAAAAAAAATCTATATCATTTATGTACAAACAGCTTATACGTCCCATATTATTTAGCTTTTCGCCCGAAAGTATTCACAAATTTACGCTTACGTTGTTGAAAATAGCAGGAAAAATACCCGGAAAAACAGCCATAGTAAAAAGCCTTTTTGCAGTAAAAAGTCCAAAATTGGAAAGAGAAATTTTTGGCATCAAATTTCCCAATCCGGTTGGCTTGGCTGCCGGCTTAGATAAAGATGCAGAAGCCTTTGAAATGCTTGGTGCTCTGGGCTTTGGCTTTGTGGAAATAGGTACGGTAACACCCAAAGGACAAAAAGGAAATCCCAAGCCTCGATTGTTCAGAATTAAAGCCGACGAGGGCTTGATAAATCGAATGGGATTCAACAACTTAGGCGTAGAAGAAGCTGTAAAGCACATAAAAAAACGATCCAAAAATTTGATACTCGGTGGAAATATCGGAAAAAACACGCTTACTCCAAACGAAAAAGCAAACGATGATTACAATCTGTGTTTCAATGAATTATACGATTATGTAGATTATTTCACAGTAAACGTGAGCTGCCCAAACATTACCAATTTACACGAATTGCAAGACAAAGATGCGCTGCTTTCGCTCCTCTCCGACCTCACCCAAATTCGTGCGACTAAAAAGATTCGCAAGCCCATTTTGCTAAAACTCTCTCCCGACTTGAATTTCAATCAGATAGATGACACGCTCGAAATCATAAAACAAACAGGACTCGACGGCGTAGTGGCGACAAACACAAGCCTCAGCCGCGATAACTTGCTCACTCCCACTCCATTAATTGAATCCATAGGTCGTGGAGGATTGAGCGGAAAACCAATAAAAGAGCGTTCTACGGAAATAATTCGCTACATAGCAAAAAAAACCGATGGAAAATTGCCAATTATAGGCGTTGGTGGAATTATGACTGCCGAAGATGCAATAGAAAAACTAAATGCAGGAGCGCATTTAATTCAAATTTATACCGGTTTTATTTATGAAGGACCCGGACTTATTAGAGCTATAAATAAAAAAATATTGATAGCGTAACTTGATAGTAACCGAAATTCTAAGAAAAGCGAAATTACGCAATTTTCCCTAAATTCTAATAACAAATTGTTAAATTGTTACATTGTTATTTTATTACAAAAACAGAAAAATCAAATAGCATTTCTTTAAGATTAGTATGTTTGTTACAGCATCAACAATTTAACAATTTAACAATTTAACTAAATTTTTGATTTTAATTGTTGCAACAAAAAATAATAAGTTGTATCTTGCAGTGTAATAAGACATTTATAAATTCTTGTTACTCAAAAAGTTATTCTTTTTTTTCTTAAAAAAAGCGAATATATCCGTTAGTAAATTTTGATATGAAAACAATTTTGTAAGTTACAAATAATTTATTTTCAAACAAATACATAAATATTAACGGTTTTCAAAAGTCAAGAAACAAAACAAGACTTTGCCTGTATTTTTATGTTTGTACTAAAATTTTCAATAGTATTTAACATTCAGACATTCAAGGTCATAATAATTTTAACACATGAAAATAGATGTTTTATTGGGTCTTCAATGGGGCGATGAAGGCAAAGGAAAAGTAGTTGATGTTTTAACTCCCAATTACGATGTAATTGCCCGTTTTCAAGGCGGTCCAAATGCCGGACATACGTTGGAATTTAACGATGTAAAACACGTTTTGCACACAATTCCGTCGGGAATATTTAGAGAAGGCGTACTCAATATTATAGGAAACGGCGTAGTGATGGATCCTGTAATATTCAAAAAAGAAATAGACAATTTAACCAAAATAGGCATAAATTTAGAAAAAACGCTTCTAATTTCAAAAAAAGCTCACCTCATTTTACCTTCTCACAGAATTTTAGATGCCGCTTCGGAAAACGCAAAAGGTAAAACAAAAATAGGCTCAACACTCAAAGGAATTGGTCCAACTTATATGGACAAAACCGGAAGAAATGGATTACGATTAGGCGATGCTTTGAGTGAAAACTTTTTGGAAAAATATAATTTATTAAAAGAAAAGCACCAAGGAATTCTCGAAAATTATAATTTTGAATACGATATTTCACAATATGAAAAAGAATGGTTTGAAGGAATAGAATGTATTAAAAACTTTCAAATAATTGACAGTGAAATATTTATAAACAATTTACTCCAAGAAAATCTAAGCATTTTGGCAGAAGGAGCGCAAGGAACATTGTTGGATATCGACTTTGGAACGTACCCGTATGTAACTTCCTCAAATACAGTTACTGCCGGAGCTTGCACGGGCTTAGGAGTAGCTCCCAATAAAATAGGCGAAGTGTTCGGGATTTTCAAAGCCTATTGCACTCGTGTAGGAAGCGGTCCTTTTACCACAGAACTTTTCGACAAAACGGGAGATTTGTTGACAGAATACGGACACGAATATGGCGCAACTACCGGACGCAGAAGACGTTGCGGTTGGTTGGACTTGCCAGCTTTGAAATACTCTGTAATGATAAATGGTGTTACTCAACTGATTATGACCAAAGCCGATATTTTGCAGCATTTTGAAACATTCAAAGTGGCTACTGCTTACAAAATTGGAAACGAGCTAGTTGACTATTTACCTTACGACATTACCATTCCATTAGAACCTGTTTACAAAGAGTTCAAAAGCTGGAAAACCGACATCAGCAAGCTTACAAGCGAAAGTGAGTTTCCTGAAGAATTGAAAATTTACATCGACTTTATTGAAAAAGAAACCGGAGTGCCGATAACCATTGTTTCGGTAGGTCCAAATCGAAACGAAACGGTTTTGAGAGGAAAAATATAATTTTAAAAAAAAGGCTGTTCTAATAAACAGCCTTTTTTTCTAATCAAAAATACCAAATTAATTCTAGTTTTTCAAAAAATAAATCGTTTGCGAGCTAACCTTTCCTTTTTGAAAAAACTCCTCTACGAACTCATTTTGAAATTTTATTTTTCAAAAAAAACAAAATACTCCTACCTTTTATTTTTACTATTCAAAAAACCTCCGAGCTAACTTTTTTTAAAAAAAAAACTCCTCTACGACCGTGTTGTATAGTTTGGTGTTTCCTTAGTTATAGAAATATCATGCGGATGACTTTCAATAAATCCAGCACTTGTCATACGAATAAATTTAGAATTTTCCTTCAACTCCTCAATCGTTCCCGTTCCACAATAACCCATTCCCGAACGCAAACCACCAACTAATTGATAAATAGTATCAGAAAGTGGTCCTTTATACGAAATACGCCCTTCCACACCTTCGGGTACAAATTTTTGCGTATGTTCTTGAAAATAACGGTCTTTACTACCTTGAGCCATCGCTCCAAGCGAGCCCATTCCACGATACACTTTGTATGTTCTGCCTTGAAATAATTCCGTTTCACCCGGACTTTCTTCCGTTCCAGCAAGCAACGAACCCAACATCACAATGTTAGCTCCTGCCGAAAGTGCTTTCGTAATATCTCCAGAATATTTTATTCCACCATCGCCTATAATTGGTACTCCATAAGCTTTTGCAACCTGTGCAGCATCAAAAATTGCCGTAATTTGAGGCACTCCCACTCCAGCTACAACTCGTGTTGTGCAAATCGAACCCGGACCAATTCCAACTTTTACTGCATCAGCCCCCGCATGTATTAAATCCTCTGTAGCAGAAGCAGTTGCAACATTTCCAGCTATCACTTGCAATTCAGGATATATATATTTAGCTTTTTTTACGGCATCAAGCACCGATTGAGAATGCCCATGTGCAGTATCTATTACAATTACATCAACTCCAGCATTAACTAACGCGGTAATTCTATCCATCATATCAACCGTTGGACCCACAGCCGCTCCCACCAACAAGCGACCTCCTGCATCTTTGGCAGAGTTAGGAAATTGCATCGTTTTTTCAATATCCTTAATTGTAATAAGCCCCACAAGTTTAAAATCTTCATCAACAATCGGCAATTTTTCTATTTTATTTTGCTTCAAAAGTTCTTGCGCTTCTTTCATCGAAACGCCAATTTGAGCCGTTACCAATTTCTGTTTGTGCGTCATAGCCAAGGCAATACGCTTAGTAGTATCAGTTTCAAAACGCACATCGCGATTTGTAATTATTCCAATCAAAACACCCTCGTCGTTAGTAATTGGAACTCCCGAAATGTGATATTTCGACATGATTTCGATAGCATCGGCAACTGAATTTTCGGGCGATAAATAAAAAGGATCGGTAATAACTCCATGCTCTGAACGTTTCACTTTCTTCACTTCATCGGCTTGTTTTTCAATCGACATATTTTTATGAATAATGCCAATTCCGCCTTCACGCGCCATTGCAATTGCCATTCGAGCCTCGGTTACTGTGTCCATACTCGCACTCATAATAGGAATATTGAGTTTAATTTTTCGAGTCAAATACGAACTCACATCAGTATCTCTGGGCAATATTTCGGACTTAGCTGGCACAAGCAACACGTCGTCGAAGGTTAAACCTTCACCAATAAATTTTTCCATAAATATTTAATTTTGAACGAATTATATAATTATTTTACTAGAATTTGGAACTCTAAAAACAGGATAATTTAGGCACAAAGATACATATTCTAAAAACAAACAAACAGAAAAAA
>JAIFNL010000104.1 GCA_020047755.1 Bacteroidota bacterium | reverse complement strand
TACAATTTACTACTTTTTAAATAAAACCAAACAAATGACTGATTTAGAGATTATTAAGCAGATTGAGGAGGAATTGAATATAACTATTTTAAAGGTTTCTGAAAACGAAGATTTAGAAATGCTTGAAAATATTGATGAAAGTTATATGAATGTAGATTCTAATGATTGTGTTATTTCTTTGGTTATAAAAGGAGTTGTGGCTGAAAACTTGAGCTTAATAAGTAAATTAAAAGAATTAGAAAACTTGAGCTTTGATGATAGTATAATCTTTGATTTTTCTTCATTGCAGATTTTAGAAAACTTAAAATCTTTAAATTTAAATGTAACTCAGATACTAAATATTTCAACCATTTTTACTTTAAAAAATCTGGAAGATTTAGGTGTAACTAATTATGATATAGTAGATTTGACTGAAATTTCAAATTTAAGTAAACTGAAAACTATAGGGTTTATAAATAATAAATTACAAGATATTTCGCCTTTAAGTAAATTAACAAAACTTAATACATTGTGGCTTTTTAATAATCAAATACAAGATATTTCGCCTATTAAACATCTTTTCAAAAATGAATCTTTTGAATTTAAGGCAAATGGTAATCCTTTCAAATATCCGCCAGTAGAAATTGTAGCACTTGGAAATAAGGCAATTAACGAATATTTTGAGCATTGCGAAAAAGGAACGAGCGTATTGCAAGAGGCAAAGCTCATAGTAATAGGCGAAGCGGGTGCGGGCAAAACTACTTTTTCAAAAAAAATGCAAAACCCTGAGAATGCAATGCCTAAGCCCAATGAAACCACGCTGGGAATTGATGTTTTTAATTGGAATTTCGACACCTATACCCAAAACGAACTAAATACTAGGATTTGGGATTTTGGCGGACAAGATATTTATCATGGTACGCACCAGTTTTTTTTCAGCAACAAATCGCTGTATGTGTTGCTGGTGGACACGCGCGAGCAAAAAACCGATTTTAATTATTGGTTAAATACCGTAGAACAACTCACTGGCGAAGATAGCCCGCTGATTATTCTTTTGAATAGAAAGCAAAAACATTTTTATCAGATTGACGAACCCGGATTGAAAAACCGTTTTGGAAACATCATTCGCCGTGTGATTGATGTCGATTTGTCTGATACAGAGAAAATTCCGAGCGTGCAAAAACTTATTCAAGACGAATTGCTTAGTTTGCCTCAAATAGGTTATACTTTGCCTACTTCGTGGGTAGAAATACGCCAAAAATTGGGAAAATTGCCCGATAAATTTATTAGTTTTTCCAAGTTCAACGAAATATGCAAAGAAACAGGCATCATTGACCCCAAAGTAGTAGAAATAATCAGTAAATTGTTTACAAACATTGGTGTTTTCACTCATTTTTCAGACGATTTTTCGAGTTTGTACGACATTATCTTTCTCGATTCCGATTGGCTTACAAAAACGGTTTACTTGTTGCTAAACAACGACATTGTAAAAGAAAAGCAAGGCAGAATTACGTTTGACGAAATTAGTCAAATTTGGCAAGCCGATGAATTGTATTTTGAGAAAACTAAATTTATCGAATTACTGAAAAAATTTAGTTTGATTTATCGAATTAACGGCAGTACAAATTATATAGTGCCGGAATATTTGCCCATGGTACAGCCTTACAATCAATGGAAATACACTGGCGAAGCCGACATTTATCAATTCCGCTATTTGTTTGATAATTATATGCCCAAAGGCATCATGCCGAAGCTTATCGTAGCATTGCATCAATACATTTACGACAATACATTAGTATGGCACAGAGGCGTAAACATCTCTAATTCAATACAAAAACCCGATACTTTTGCCGAAATAATAGAAACCTACGGAAGAGAAAATCGTTTTGATATAAAAATTTATGGTAAAAATCAAAAAGATTTATTGAATATTATTATTTATCATTTCGACAACATTTTAAAACCTTATAAGAAATTAACACACGAAAAACTAGTTCCTTGCAATTGCGATACTTGCAAAACAAGCCAAGACCCACATTTTTACAAATATTTTTCGCTCATGGAGAGAAAAGAAAGAGGAAAACAAACAATCGAATGCGATAAAAGTTATAAAGATGTAGATATTGACAATTTAATTTACGGTATTAATTTCACAGAATTGCGAAGTTTACTTCTGAACGAAAAATTTGAAGAATTTGAAAAAGTAATCAATCAACGATTTTCAAATATTTCGTATCAAATTCACAAAGAAAAAGTTACAGAAAGTTATTTTCACGGAATTTTCGTTACTATTTTAGCTGAAAATGGATTAAATCCGGTATCTGAAGAAAGTACAAACGATGGAAGAATAGACATTCATTTAACCATAGGCGATACAAAATATTTGTTTGAACTGAAAATGGATAAAACCGCAGAAGAGGCTATAAATCAAATAGAAGAAAAAGAATACTATCGCAAATTTGAAAGTCAATTTACGAAACTTATACTAATAGGCGTCAATTTCAGTTCAACAAAAAGAACGATTGATGGAATTAAATACAAAAAAATGAGTTGAAAACAAACAAAATAATTAATTTTCAAACGGTTGGAGCAGGTTTCGCAAGAAGCCTGCTCTTTTTTTTCTAAAAATTTAGAAAAAATTTCGCAATCAAAATTCACCATTTACTTTTTTGTGAATTTCAACAACTAACAAATTACACTATCAACCTATTTTATTTTTTAACAGCGCCGCAAGAATCTTAAAAAAAACTAAAAGAAATCGTTACTTGTTGTAATGGTATGATTCATGCACATTAATAATTCAGAACAAAAACAACAACTGACAGTATGTTTATTTTGTCCAATTTAAAAAAAACAAACCCTATGCAAATGAGAACTTTAAAATTAATTATTCTAAGCATTTTATTTTTAAATCCAATGCTTATGCTAGCTCAAGAAAATCCATTGAAAGGTAAATGGCAATTTAACGTACCATTAATAAAACAAGAATGTAGCTCATGGATAACTACGCAAAGTGCACAACTCACGACCTTAGAAGGTGATAAAAAAATAGCTTTAAAAAAAGAAGTGGATTTGGTAAAACAAATAGAATCGTCGCTCAATTTTTCATTTAGCGGAATGGTTTACAACTTCGCGAACGATAGTGTACTCAATGTGTTTTCTACCAAAGGCGGCGTAGGCTCGCAATTAAATTATACACTAAATGGCAATCAATTACACCTGACTTATCCTAAAATTAAAGAACCTGTTATATATCGCTACGAACTAAAAGAAGGGCGTTTGTACATTTACGAGATTGTGAATGAAATAGAGCGTTTTGCCCAGGTACTCGATAAGATTTGAAAATTTAAATGATATTAGAGTTTGTTGAAAAAGTTAATAAATAACACATTTGAATATAAGTAAACGCCATTTTTGTTTTTTGTAAAATAACGTATCTCAATACAGACAACAGAAATCGTTAATTCTTTTTATTTTGCAATCTGTCAATGAAATATAGAAGATAAAAATTGCATTATCGACTTATTTCTACAAGTAAATGCAAACTTTTTAAACATATTTACTCAATAAACATTACACAAATTGAATAAAATAGCAATAAACTATTAAAATTCAATGTACTGTTCATTTTTCAACAAACTCTACTATTTAGATTTTTAAGTTTTATCCAAGTTCACTAATTTTTTGGAGTTTCTTCAAATCTAAAATTTTGATTTTTCTACCGCTAATGCTAATTACATTTTCGGAAGCAAAAGTAGAAAGAGTTCTGATGGCATTGGAAGTAGTCATGTTGGAAAGATTGGCTACATCTTCGCGCGAAAGGTAAACTTTTATGGTAATATTGTCTTCTTCGGTGCCATAAGTTTCGAGCAAGAACAGGAGCGATTCAGCCAATCGACCACGAATATGCTTCTGCGTGAGGGTAACTGTACGCGCATTAGAAATACCTAGTTCGCGAGCCATGAAGCGTATTATGTTGATAGCTAACTTACTATTAGACGACAAAACAGAAAATAAACTTTCTTTGTCGATGATACAAACCATGCAATCTTCGAGAGCAACCGCCGATGAGCTATAATTTTCGCCCGAAAAAAGTGCTCGGTATCCAATAAAACTAACTGGATTTGCCATACGGATAATTTGATCTCTGCCACCAACTCCTTCTTTGAAGATTTTAGCTTTTCCTTCCGACAGGCTTATTAAACCTATAGGCTTTTCGCCTTCTTTGTATATTATTTCGCCTTTTCTGTAAGTAGCACACGAATGATTTTTGTACAATATTTCCTTTTCCTTTGCGGTAAGCACCTCAAAAATAGTCATTTTTATATCTGCGCAATTATCGCAATTTACGAATGAGCTCATAGCTTTTTTTTATAAAGTATGTTATCGGAATTTCTAAACTGTATTTGAAAAAGAACAGCAGATTTAAGGCATTTTGGAATTTCAAAGCCACAGCTTGTCTCGTATAAATGAGAATTTTAAAATTTCAAAATAACGCAAAAGATGCATTTTCTTTCAAACACTAAATACAACCTTTTCATTGTTAGATTTGGGTTTTCTTAGAAACACCTTATTGTAATAGCCTCAGTATTGCTCTCTTATCGCCCAATTTATTCAATCAAGCACAACTAATTTTAGAGCATTTATTTTATGTTATAAAACATACAAAAGTAGTAATTGTACTCCGATAAAAAAACTTTTTTTGCATTTCTTTGTAAAAAAACTTTTTTATCTTTTTTTTCTCAAAAAAAAGTACCAATTTAGCAAAAAAGATACAAATAAAAAGTGAAACTAAATAAAATACCCCTTAAAAAACAGTCAAATTTAATTTTTCAGCAATTGTGTTATAATTTTCTCTTGGCAGTTGAATAACAATGGTTTCGCTGTCAATCCATTTCAAAATTTCAATCATGTTTTCTCTCGAAACAGTAGTGCAGCCGGCACTTCCCTTGCCTTCCTTGTCCCAAATGTGAAAGAAAATAAGACTTCCCTTGCCTTTTTCGTTTTGCAAATTGTGATTGATGCGGAAAATCCATTCGTAATAATAGCTCATTTTGTGCAAATTTTCAAACGAGTTGTAAAATTTTTTGTACGATGAAGCAAGTAATAAAGTATCCACTATTTGATTGTAATACGTTGAATTAGAATCATCTACGGCATGGAGCGAGCTAGTTATTTGTTTGTAATCGAGCTTGTTTCCACAAAATAAAACCGAGTCGTAGCCCATTGCTTGACTAATAGAAAAAATTCCGGCAGGCGATTTTCCATCACCTTCCTTTTTGTGCGGAAATGATTTGAAATCAATACTTTGAATAGAATCGTGCAAGCCCAAACCAACACCCAGACCATTTACACCAATCAAAGCGTCCATTGTTTGCGAAGTTTTTTGCCATTTTTCATTGTTTTTTTCCAAAAAATATAACTTTGCGTGCATATTTTCCCAATCTTGGGTCAATACGAGCATAATTTTA
>JAIFNL010000043.1 GCA_020047755.1 Bacteroidota bacterium | reverse complement strand
TTTCTTTTAAGTTTACAATAATTTGTCCAGGCAAAAACAAATCCTCTTTATACTCTGTTCCTTTTTCCTTGTCGTCGATATATTCAAAATTGTAATACCAATCGCTTGCTTCGGTAAAAATAATTTTCTTTGAGAAATTAAAAAACAATTCAGGATAATCTTTTGATTCTAATATCCTTAAACTATTATTGTGGTATTCTACTTTAAACTCTTTTGGAAAGCCATAAAAGGCTTTAATACCAAATCAATTTCACTACAACTTTCCAACAGGGTATATTTACATTGCAATTCAGCTTTGTCGGGCACAAGAATAAGTTCTTTCTTCAGCACAATATTTCCTATCGCATAAGTGAAGGCAATGTGTGGTTCTTGCTCTATATCAAGAATATACTTTAAACCTTTAGGGTGAAAATTATCGGGATATTTATGAAAACCTAGTTCGTAAAAACAAGCATTATTCATAATAACTTCGTCGATATGAGAAA
Organism: Bacteroidota bacterium; assembly: GCA_020047755.1. GTDB lineage: Bacteria > Bacteroidota > Bacteroidia > Bacteroidales > JAIFNL01 > JAIFNL01. The sequence goes on along the minus strand of JAIFNL010000043.1, from coordinate 46,039 downwards.
GTAAAACCTGATACGATTCGGTCAAAGAAGAAGATTTACAAACAAACAAACCGTCTTTTCTACTTACATTGCAAGAAGACAGACTTGTAGAAATGTAGCAATTTTTGCTATTTCGACTCACAAGCTTGCGCTTCAATGAGTATTCGGTATCTAAAACACGCGACATGCTAACTTTCATATTTTCCATTTTTGCAATTTTTAGTTTAACCTGCTATTTTTTTTTACCAACACATCGTTCGCCAAACAAATCACCTACTTATTCCATAAAAATCCAAAGCAAACTCTATAATTTATATTTCAAAACTACCGTCCTAAAATTAGCTCTAAATTTTATTTCAACAGAGAAATAAATCCAACTATTTCATAAAAAAAAACAGGTGAATTTTAAATTAGCCTATTATAAATAAAAAAACCGATTATTTAATCCAATTCCCAATCGGTTACATAATTATTAGAAGTTCTTCCATTCTTTTCAAAAGCAAGAATTTCAGATTCTTCCTCATTAAATACAACATTGGTATAATCAAATCCTGTTTGGTTAATATCACCTACTATTTGATTAATTCTATCTTGCAAATCTTGAAATGAAGTTCGAGTTTTCATAGTCGATAAATTTTAATATTTATACTAACAATTACTTTTGATACAAAATTAGTTCTTTGTGCAAACGTTTGCAATGTTCATTTTGTTCATTTGAGTGAACAAACTTTTTTTGTATAAAAAACGAGACAATTTTGTAAAGCAAAAAGTAATTAGCTGTTGCGTAAAATCCACAAAATCAGAGCAAAAACAAAATATACTAGCACGAAAAAAAAAAAATTAGATGCAAGGAGAAAAAAAGAAAAGAAAAAAAATGTTTTTTTCGAAAACTTAGTTATTAATTTAAGTTTTATATGTATATTTGGTAAATTTAAAAACTGATTTAATAATTGATATATTTATAAAATTGTAGTAAAAGTGTAGATGCCAGTATTCGTTTCTAAAGAGTAAAAGTTTTTTTAAACCAATTGAATTCCAACTTATTGTAGCAATGCAATAATTTAAGCAAACAAGTACTATTTTATTTTGCAAAAAGATAGCACAACAGTGAAAGCGGTGGAAATAGACAATATAAATGAATTAAAAAATGTAGTCGAAGAGCTTGTCGGCTATAAAATTAAGTATGCAAAAAACTGTGATAGCCTATCAGAATATATTTTCGAAAAAACAAGTAATACAGTCAGTTCTAGCACATTAAAACGTTTTTGGGGTATAATAAATCGAAAATTTAATCCATCAACTTACACACTTGATACTCTTTCGGCACTTTGCGGCTACACCGATTGGGACGATTTCTGCAAAAACAAAGAAAATAGAAATACCAACGATGTTTTTAAAAAAATACACGAAAAATTTAGAAATATATCAAAAGCGAACATTCTTTTTTTGAAAAAACAAACTCCTTCATTCTTCCTAAAAATATCAAAAAGAGAATTTGCACTAAACAAAACCCAAAATTTTCTCAACAGCGATAAAAAAATAACCAGTTTTATTGCACACGACGGGCACGGAAAAACGGAAATTTTAATCAGCCTGGCAGAGCATTTTTTTATAGCAGAAAATGCGCTGTATCCTGACGATTTACTGCTTTTTATCAATTTTTCGACAGTAAACATGGTCGAAGATGTAAACTACGATATTTACAAATTGCTAGGTCCTATATTAGAAGAAGAATCGAAAGTTGAAATAGAAAATAGGTTCATAGAGCTAATGAAAGGCAAACGCCTAGTTATTTTTTTCGACCGTATCTGTCGAATTTACAAAAATGAAAAAATTTTCCCCCGAATACTACGCAGTATTTACAGCATTTTGATAGGGAAACTTTCCGAAATTAACATAAAAATTATTGTTACCTGCAAATCGAGCAGTTGGAATATTTTTGAAAGAGAATTTAGCCAATCCGATTATATTAAAAACAAATGGTTCGATTTTGATTTCAGCCCTAGCGAAAATCCTAAAATAAATATTCCGGTACTGTCGCGCAACGAAATTATCAACTTCATACGAACCGAAAATAAAAAGATAAATTACAGTTATATACTGAGTAATAGCAAATTACTTGAAATTATTTCGATACCATATTTTTTGAACATTTATCTGAATTATGTATCGCAAAACAATAAAATTTTCGACGAACTCGACTTACTAAATTATTACATAACACAAGAAATTTTTAGCGGTATAAATGCACAAGAAAAACTTTCAATTATCGAAAAAATATTAGAAGCCACTCAATTTGGTAAAATAAAAACCAACGTAAACAAAAAAAAATTGACGCTTTCGATAAAAGAAGAACAAGCTTACAATAAACTGCTGGATTTGGATTTTATAAACGAACAAATTTCGGTAACCGATTATTTTGAAGTATCGACGCAAGTAAATTTCTCAAATACAATAATTTATAGATTTGTTATTGTCAATTCGTGGCTCAGAAAATACGGTTTAACAATCGAAACGTTGGAAATTGTATTGAATTTTTACCACGAAAATGAAGTTATGAAAATAAGCCTGCTCATTTGGCTCATAAAAATAGCATCGAAAAAAAATCACACTGAAATATTCAAAAACATTTACCCACTAATAAACGAGCATTTCATAAAGGGCGACCCTCGAAAGCTGGAGGACAAAAAAATTCAGAATTTAATTAACACTGTAGGCATCGAACTGAGAAAAAATATCCAATTAAGGCAACAATTGATTGAATTTTATGCCAACGACCCGTATGCAAGCGACCTATATTTCCGAAATTTTATCGATTTTGACTACATTGTTATCTATTTTGCAGATGCGCTCGACTTTTTTTTGAAAACAGACGTGAACAAAAACGACATTTTTTTCAGCAAAGTGCTCATTTTCTGGAAACACTACCTGTCAAATACCTTGGAAGAAACAATCGAACTGCTTAAAATACTCGAAAATAGACAAAATGAAAGCGAAAATAAAATTTACCAAATTATTTATCTTGCATGCTTAAACCTTTACACCTCCAAAGCCAAGCAACATGCCGATTTGGACTCGATAATAAAAATGTACACGGCTTTCAATAGTTTTGATAATTTTTCGACCAAATTTGAGCGTAATTTTACTTATTTTATGTTTTTAGAAGTACTCGAAACTACTCAAAATTTCGATTTAATGCAAGAATTTTTTGAACAAGAAAAACTAAACGATGCAAGCTTCTTCAAAAAAAACAAATACCTTAATAATTTTATGAATATTTACAAGGCTAAATTGTATTTGAATCGCAATAAAATAGATGAAGCCTTTGAATTATTGGACAATATCGATTCAACTAAATTTTTGGAAGGTCATAAATTATTTTGGAAAATAAAGTTCAACGGCGCGTCAATAGAATATTTAGAGAAAAAAGGAAAACTAGAGGCTGCCCTCAAAATGATTGGCGAAACAGAAAAAATAGCTGACACGCTACACTATGCACATTGCCTAGAACTATGTGCAAAGAAAAAACAATCGTACAAAAATATAAGTTAACTATCTTATTTTTTGCGGCTTACCGTATAATTTAGCAATTCGACCAATGATGTTTTTGCTTGCGAATCGGCAAAAGTAGCTAAAATATCCATCGCTTTTGCATGATAAGCAAGCATCACTTTTTGAGCATAATCAATTCCACCTTTTTCTACTACAAATTTAATGATATTTTCAACCGTTTTGGAATCTTTTTTATAATTATTTATAGCTCTCAAAACTTGCCTCTTTTCTGACAAAGGTGCATTGTTTATGGCATAAATAATAGGTAAAGTCATTTTTTTCTCCTGAATATCATTTCCGGTTGGCTTTCCTATCACGTTAGTTTTTTGATAATCAAAAATATCGTCTCTAATTTGAAAAGCAATGCCTACGTATTCGCCAAAAAGACGCATTTTCTCAACCTGCTCATTACTAGCATTTACCGATTTTGCTCCAATTTCGGTACATGAAGCAATCAAAACAGCCGTTTTTTTTCTAATGATTTCAAAATAAATCGATTCGTCGATATCCAAACGCCTTGCCTTTTCTATTTGCAAAAGTTCGCCTTCGCTCATTTCGCGCACTGCATTTGAAATAATTTTCAGCAAGCTATACTCCTCATTTTCAACAGCCAAAAGCATTCCTTTTCCGAGCATATAATCACCAACCAAAACGGCTATTTTAGAACGCCAAAGTGCTTTGACTGAGAAAAATCCACGCCTTTCGTCAGAATTATCAACCACATCGTCGTGAATAAGTGTTGCGGTATGAAGCATTTCAATCATCACTGCGGCATTATAAGTCGATTTTGTAATTTCTCCACACAATTTAGCCGAAAGAAAAACAAACATAGGACGCATTTGTTTTCCTTTACCTCTTAATATATAATTAGTTATTATACTCAAAAGCGGAACTTTACTCTTCATCGATTCCTTAAAATAAGGAACAAAACTTTTCATTTCCGATTCAATTGGTTTTTGTATTTTATCTAATAGCGACATGAAATTTCAAATTCAAAATATAAACTTCTTTTTCAATTAAAAATCAAATAAATAGAAAATATCAACTACAATTTAGTTAAAATAAAATTATTCATTCTAAAGTAAAAATTTCTTCAAAAATAACAAAAAATATAATTTCTCTAAAATAAATATTCAAAAAGAACAAATGGTTATTTTTTCAGCAAATAATTTATCAAAGATACATTATTTATCGAAATAAAAAGAGCCCAACATTTTTTTGAAAAAAACTTTTTATTGAAACTTTTAAAACAAGTAATATCAGCAATTAACATTTTTTTTCATAAAAAAAATTAAAAATACTATAAACATATCGAAACATATAGAAATTTGAATTTATATGATAAAAATCATTGAATTAAATTGTGAATATATCTACATTTGTAAAAATTATTAAAATACTTAACATGATACAAGAGAAAATGAAAATAACTGAGTTACAAACAGAGCAGTTAGAACTTGCTGCCAACATGTTGAAAGCAATAGCACACCCAATGCGCATGGCTATTTTGGGCTTGCTCGAAGACGGCAAGAAACTTTCGGTTACAGAAATTCACGAATTACTAAATATAGAACAATCAACAACTTCGCATCATTTAGGAATACTAAAAGATAAAGGTGTGCTTTGCTCAAAAAGGGAAGGCAAAAACACGTTCTATTCGCTAAAAAGCCAAAACCTTCAAAATATTGTAGAGTGCTTATCAAAATGTACAGACTGCAACTAATAACACGTTAGCTTCTGGGCAAAATTAATATAATTAGCATAATTAATAGCCACAAAAAGCCAATGACATTTCTGTCGTTGGCTTTTTTTTTTAGATTCAAAAAAAATATTCTATTTTTGTTTAATTGTTTAAACAGAAAAGAAAAAGACTAAAATAAAATGGCGAAAATTAGATTAACTAAAGAATTTGGCTTTGAAACCGCGCACTCGCTCCTTGGCTACGATGGGTTGTGCAAAAACATACACGGGCACTCGTACAAACTTTTCGTAACCGTTCGTGGTGAGCCTATTAACGATACGCAAAATCCAAAAAATGGAATGGTAATGGATTTTGGCGACTTAAAAAAAATAGTAAAAAGCCAAATTGTCGATGTTTTCGACCACGCTTATGTTGTCAACTCGGCAGAAAATATTGAAAAACTTAAAAATTTGAACTCGCTTTTCGACCGACATATCATCTGCGACTATCAACCAACTTGCGAAAATATGGTTGCCGATTTTGCTGAGAAAATAAAAAAGCAACTTCCTAAAAATATAAATTTAGTAAGCATAAAATTGCACGAAACTGCCACTTCGTATGCCGAATGGTTTGCCCAAGACAACGAATAAATCAAGTGGATTCTATAATTTTAAAAAAAAATCGAAAAAAATTTATAGAGTTCACTCAAAAAAACAATGCTTTTCAATAAAATACAAATACAAAATTTAGAATACTATGGAAAAAAAATTGTTTCTACTTGATGCTTACGCGCTGATTTATAGGTCGTATTACGCTTTCATAAACAATCCACGCATCAACTCGAAAGGCTTAAATACTTCGGCAATTTTTGGCTTTACCAACACGCTGCACGAAATTTTGGTGAAAGAGAAACCGACTCACATAGCTATTGCCTTCGACCCCAAAGATTTAACATTTAGAAACGATATTTTTCCTCAATACAAAGCGCAGCGACCTCCAACGCCAGAAGATATAAAATTGTCGATTCCATTGATTAAAAATATCATCGACGGTTTTAATATAAAACGCTATGAAATAGACAAATACGAAGCCGATGATGTGATAGGAACGCTTGCAAAAATTGCAAAATCGCAAGGCTTTGTAAGCTACATGATGACTCCCGACAAAGATTATTGCCAACTAGTGGAAGAAGGCATTTTTCTGTACAAGCCACGCCACAAAGGCAACGACATTGATATTATGGGAGTAGCAGAAGTGAAAGAAAAATTTGGCATAGAAAATCCAATGCAAGTCATTGATATTCTTGGGCTTTGGGGTGATGCCAGCGACAACATTCCGGGTGCGCCTGGCATTGGCGAAAAAACATCGCAGCAGCTTATTGCTCAATACAAAAGCATTGAAGGTATTTATCAAAATATTGGAAAACTAAAAGGCAAGCAAAAAGAAAATTTACTTAAATTTAAAGAACAAGTAATGCTCTCTAAAAAGCTAGCTACAATAGTAATAGATGTGCCTTTACAATTCGACGAAGAAGAACTTAGATATACAGAGCCCAACAAAACAGCTTTGGAAAAATTATTTGAAGAGTTGGAATTTAATTCGCTCTCGAAAAGAATTTTCAGCTCGATTGAGAAAAATAAACAAAGTCAAGGAAATTTATTTGACCAACAAACAAGTTTAGAACTAAAATCAGAATCAGATTTTGTTAGCTCGTTCAAAAATATAAAAATAAGCGAACATTCTTATATTTCGATTACTAACTCAATTCAATTAAAGCAATTATTAAAAACACTCGAAGTAAATTCAGAATTTGCATTTCAGCTAATTGCGAGTAGCTGCGATTTTGTAAATGCAAAACTCGCTGGCATTTCGTTTGCAGTTAGCAAAAGTGTTGCGTACTTTATCCCTTTAAGTGAAAATATTCAAGAACAAGAAGTATTTTTAACTCAACTAAAACCATTTTTTGAAAATCAAAACATTGGAAAAGTGGGACATGGCTTAAAAAACCAAATCAAAATTCTAGCCAATTACAACATCGAACTAAAAGGCGAAGTTTTTGATAACGAACTGGCTCACTACGTTTTATATCCAGACCAAAATCACAATTTTGAAAATTTAACACGCAATTATTTAAGCTACGAAGCTTTTTCGCTCGAAAACTTGGTAGGGAAAAAAGCGGCAGAACTTGGCGACATGCGACAAATTGCCACTGAACAGCTCAAAGATTTTTCGTGCGAATTAGTCGATTTTTCGCTACAACTCAAAGAATTGTTGCTCACAGAACTAGAAAAAGTTCAAATGATTCCTTTAGCTAAGAACATTGAAATGCCTCTAATAAAGGTACTTGCAAAAATGGAATTAAATGGAGTGAAACTAGACACACTCGTTTTGGAAAAACAAAACGAAGAGCTAAGCTTGGAACTAAAAGGCATTGAAACCAAAATATTTGAACTTGCAGGACAAGAGTTTAACATTGCATCGCCCAAGCAGTTAGGCGAAATTCTATTCGACAAAATGCAAATTTCGAGCGATGCAAAAAAAACAAAAACAGAGCAATATTCCACTAGCGAAAAAGATTTGTCAAAATTAATAGACAAACACGAAATTATAAGCTATATACTTGAATACAGGTCGCTTGCAAAATTGAAAAGCACGTATTTGGAAAGTTTGCCAAAATTAATTCACCCGCAAACGGGAAAACTTCACACGCATTTCAACCAAGCGAGTGTAGCAACAGGGCGATTGAGTTCGACCAATCCAAATTTGCAAAATATACCCATTCGTACCCAAAAAGGCAGACAAATACGCAAGGCTTTTGTTGCCGGAAGCAGCGACCATATTTTACTTGCAGCCGACTATTCGCAAATAGAATTGCGAATTATTGCACACATTAGCAAAGAGGAAAATATGATAAAAGCTTTTTCGGAAAATGCAGATATTCACAAAGATACAGCGTCAAAAATATTCAATGTCCCCTTAAGCGAAGTAAGCAAAGAAATGCGCTCGCAAGCAAAATCGGCTAACTTTGGAATTATTTATGGTATTTCATCATTCGGTCTTTCCGAAAATTTGGGCATCAAGCGCGGGCTAGCCAAAGAAATTATCGACAACTACATGGCTACTTACCCCGAAATTAAAAACTACATGGACAAACAAATTGCGCTTGCCCGCGAAAAAGAATTTGTGGAAACCATTTCGGGCAGAAGACGCTATTTGAGCGACATAAATTCGCGCAACCACATTGTGCGAGGGCTTGCCGAGCGAAATGCCATTAATGCGCCCATTCAAGGCTCGGCTGCCGACATTATCAAAATGGCAATGATTCAGATTCAACAAAAATTTGAACAGCTCAATTTAGCCTCAAAACTAATTTTGCAAGTGCATGACGAATTGGTTTTTGATGTTCTTAAAACAGAATTGGAAACGGTAAAAGAAATTGTAAAGCACGAGATGGAAAATGCGGTGCAAATTTCGGTGCCTCTCACTATCGATTTAGGAACAGGAAACAACTGGTTAGAAGCACATTAAGAATTAAGAATTAAGAATTAAAAATGAAAAATAAATAATTAGTATATTTTTTTATAAAAAAACTATTTAACTATTTAACAATTCATAAAGAAATGAATTATACCGGAATTATACTTGCGGGCGGCAACAGTAGCAGAATGGGGCAAAATAAAGCACTTCTGCTATTGAACGGCAAGCGTGTGATTGACTATGTATTTGAAATGTTTTCGGAATTTTGCAACGAAATCATTATCAGTACCAATGAGCCGGAAGCATATTCATTTTTAAATGCTAAAAAGCAGAAAGACAACTATTTGCATATTGGACCTATTGCAGGAATTCAAGCTGGCTTGCAAGCATCAAGCAACGAAATAAACTTCATAACCAGTTGCGATACGCCTTTTGTGAGCCAAGCAATGTTTCTTTATTTGCTCGAAAATGCTGAAAATCAAAAAATTGTAACGCCCACTCATTTGGGAATTAGTGAACCAATAATAGGAATGTTTCGCAAAGAAACGGCACAAGATTTTGAAAATGCGATTAAAAATAATTTATTTTCGCCACCCAAAGTAGAAAAAACAATAGGGCAAACATTTGTGGAGATAACTGAAAATCAAAAAATTTACAACGAAAAACTATTTACGAACATAAATACAATAAGCGATTTGCAAAGTGCAGAGCGTTTTTTCAAACAAAATAACAATAATCCAACAATAAATAGATGAAAATAAAAATACTTTTTTTCGGAATTTTGACTGATGCAGTTGAAACCGATGCAATGGAAATGGAAAATATTTACTCTATTTGGGAATTGAAACAAAAATTATTTGCCCAATTTCCAAAACTAGCCACTCACAATTTTCAAATTTCGGTAAATAAAAAGATTGAAAAAGGCGATTTTTTATTTCAACATAAAGACGAAATAGCACTTTTGCCTCCTTTTGCAGGCGGTTGATTCTTTTTTAGAAATAAATTAAGCACTAGTGCTATTAAATTTTTGAACAAATGCTTTGCTATTTGCTTATTTTTAAGCACTTTGCAAATTAAATATACAATTAATTTTGGTTCATTCCTTAAATCAGAGAAAAACCTTTTTTTTAAAATAATAAACAAAAAAAAATAGATAAATGGAAAATATTTTTTTGTGCCAAGGCGCAATAGGAAACGAACTTGTTAATGCAATAACTTCGATACATTCCGAAAATAAAACAACAGGTGGGCACGCATTTTTTTTGGGCGCAGTACGCAACGATGTGGTAAACGACAAAAAAGTGGTAGAAATTAACTACTCGGCTTATCCAGAAATGGTAGAAAATGAAATGAAAAGCATAATTTCGGAAATTTATGAAAAGTACAAAGATGTTCAAAAAATAAGCATAAAACACAGCGTAGGAGTTGTAAAAGCAGGCGAAAACTCTCTTTTTGTGCTAGTTAGTGCAGGGCACAGAGTCGAAGCCTTCAAAGCTCTCGAAGAAAGTGTAAATCTAATAAAAGCTCGAATTCCTATTTGGAAAAAAGAACTTTTAGACGATGGAAGTTATTTTTGGACAGAATAATACTCTTAAACTTTAAGGCACACAAAAACTTCAATTTTTGAAGTATTTTTTCAAAAGAATACTCTAAAAATCAATAAGATAAATAAAAAAAAATGGACAATTAAGCTTCTTTTTTTGAGCTCAACTGTCCATTGTATGACGAAAATCTATTCATCACTTGCTTCGTCGTCAGTCTTCGCTTTTCGAGGTCTGCCTGTACGAGCTGCGTCATGTAAGCCACCAACTCCAAGCTCTTCCCATTTTGTAACCCAACCGCTAACTGTGTCTCTATCAACATCAAAGATATTAGCTAGGTCTTCAATTCTGTATTTTTTAGCGCTCAAAATAATACAATGTGCCCTACATCTCACTTTAAAATTACTACTTGTGCGCATTAAGTTATCCAATGCTTCACGGTCAGCAACTTTTAATAATTTTACATATTTCATAGTCTATAACATTTTTTTTTAAATTCGACTCTTCTGAAAAATATCAAAGTGCAAACATAAAAAAAAACTTGATTAAATAAAATAAAAAAATAAAAAATTAATCAAAATCTTCTACTCTCACATCTTTGGAAGCCGGTCTGCCAGGACGTGTAGCATCTTGTAAGCCAAGTACTCCATCTTTTTCCCACCTCCCAAGCCAATCGGCTATTGTATCACGATCTACATCGAAAATACTTGCCAACTGGTCGATTTTATATTTTTTAGAACTTAATAATATGGCATGCGCTCTTTTGCGAACTTTGTAACTTTTACTAGTGCGCATCAATTCAAATAGCGTATTTTTTTTCTCAATACTTAAATTTTCTACGTATCTCATAGCTTCTATATTTTGATTGTTATTACTGGATTCTTGTGCCAAAAAAGTTATAGCAAACAGGTTATTTGTCATATTTTTTTCCATTTTTAGAGATTATTAAATTTTATATTACCTTTAAAATAAGATATTTAAAATATGTTAATTAAATAATTAATCTAATGAATAACTTAAATGTTCAAAAGGCAGCTCCACCAATTCAGAATAAACAGCGCCAGCCTCTTCAATATCATCATCTTCTTCAGGATAATACCAACGTACCTTCACATTTGTACCTGAAAAACTCATCGATTCGAGTTTATACAAAATAGAAAGTAACATTTTAGAACTAGAAGTACTAAAATAATCGAGCTTAAAAACAGCCACAGTATCTTCTTCATTGTCAATAGCATAACTATCTAGCCACTCCAAAATGGGGTTGTAAAACGCCGCCGAATCTTCAGGCAGCGATCTGCCTAAAAATTTCAATTCATGCTTTTGCGGGTCGAGAATCACAGAAGGAGTATCGGCTGTTCCTTTCAAGTTTAGAAGTTTCATAACATTAAATTGATAAATTATATGATTACCTACTTTTATCATTGGAGTATGTTTTTTTAATTTTTTTGTAGAAAAAAACACTTATTAATATATTGATTACAACAAAATCTATTTTATCTTAGAGTCTAAAAAGTAATTCTCTTCCATTTTCATATCAGAAAGTCCTAATTGAATCTCGATTTTAATGTCATTTAATCGCTTATTTTCAATAAATTCAATCCTATTTGCATGAATAATTGCATTGGAGTCTATTTCAGGCTGGTTGCTCAAAATTAATTCCGCCTTGTGTGCTACAATAAGCGATAAGTTGGCTGCAATTTCGTCTGAATCAGTAGTCTCAAGCTTCTGGTTAATGTTTGCAACAGGAATGGTATTCTTTTTTTCTAGGCTCGAATTGTTTGCCTTAGAATTTTCAGAATTTGAAGTAACTGCCTTTTTTGTTGCAATTTTAGATATAGAAGATTTCTTGTGAACATTCAATATCGGCTTGCGAACATCTTTTGTGTTTTGGCTTTCGCTATTCAACTCCGAAATAGAAAATAGACTTGCTGTGGCTAAGTTTTTTTCATCGCGAACCAATTTTTTTGAAGTTTCGAGCAAATTAGAGATAATAAAATTATCAACACTTGTACCTTGAGAACCTTTGTATAAATAATCGTTTAAATTAAAATTTTGCAGTTCGTAAACTTTAAATTCCGAAAAGCCAGAAGTTTCGTCAAGCTCGGCAAGTAAATCATTTTCGATAATTAGGTTTTTGCTGCTAAAAAAAGATTTAACAGAAACCTCGGCAAAATTATCTACTTGGTCTAATTCCATTCTTACCATGTAAGGCGGATTGTAAACAGGCACCGAAATATAAACATCATCGGAACCAAATTCGCTCGATATTTCAAATTGCAAGTTCATCATATTTTCGTTTCTACAATTTTGCGGAATCACAAAAGAGTAATTCAAATTTCCTGCTTTATTTCCTTTCCCAAATTCAACTACCTCGTTTAAAATCTCCACGCCTAAACTAACCTTCGATGAAAAAAAAGTTAAGTTATGTTCCGACTCAAAATAAAAATCGATGCTTAACGTATCGCCAGAAACAACAGGAAAAGTGTTGTTGACTGTATAGTTAACAATAGGCTTTTCAACGTTGTGAAAAAATAGTTTTACAATAGCCAAAGCTAAAACCAAAAGACCTAGTATTAATATCCTATTTTTCATATATTTAAATTGAATTATTTAAATCTTAATTATAAAACAAATTTAGTAAAAACGAAATTAAAAAAACAAATACTTTAAGTAGGAATAGCCATTTTTATTGAAATACTTATTATTGATTTAAAGTATTACTTTATTAAAAAATTTAAAGTTTTGATTTAATACAATTTATGATACTTTAATTAAATAAAATTCAATTAAAAATGCGGATATTAAAAATAGGAAAAGAGATAAATTCTATCAAAATTATTTTAAATTCCAAACATTTAGGCTTGCTCAAAATCAAAATAAGCGTAAAAATATTTTCTAAAAATGAAAAAATAGAGTGCGAAAATTATTTATGAATTTAACTCAAATTCATAAATTCTACTATTTTTTTAATATTTTGCCTTTTTTCACACAAAAAAATTAGCATAGATACCTAACTTCCTATTTGAATGATATTTTATGAAAATGAGTAAATTTATACTTTAAGATAATTTTTGTTTGGCGAAAGGGGGCATTAAATTCACTTTTTTTAAACATGGAAAGTAAATAGGTATAAAAAAAAATAAAAAATCTTTTGATAAAAAGTTGGCAAGTCCTAATATAAAGAGAAAAAGACACAAAAAATAGCTAAAAAAAGCGACTACATAAAATCGGAAATGGAGGTATTCTGATTAAAAAGGCGCGTTAAACTATAATTTAAATTTGTTGGTAGAACTTCTAAAAAAAAGAAAAGTAAAAGTTAAGCGGCGTGTAATCTGAAAATTAGGCAAAAAAAAGTATGCTCGAAAACAAATTAAATGATGAAAAAAATTGAAAAAAAAATGTTTGAAAGTGGCTAACGAAATAATCTTAAATATTTTTCGCCAGCCACTGTTGCAACAAAACTAATTGAGTATTTCATTCATTTTCTGCTGATTAACCACAAGTCCAACGGCTTGGCTCAACTGCGAATCGTATCGAAGCATTTGTTGGATTTCACCTTCTTGATAAAAGAAACGCGAAGCCAAGTCGATTTGCAAAAGTATGGTAATTTCTTTTTCAAATTTGTGCAAATCTCTATCAAGATTATGTTCGAGCTTTCGCTGCAAACTGATTATTTCGTTTTCTATATCGCTGTATGTCTTTTCTTCTTTTGCAATTTCTATGAGTTTACTTAATTGCTCCTCGCGCTTAGTTTTATACTTAAATCCTTGTTTCAAAGCATATTGAACAAATTCGTCAAACAAATTTGTTTGATTCTCGATAGAAGCGACATTAGCGTAAGTGGGCTTGTTGTCATAAACAAAAGCGGTTACAAAGTCAAATAAAACATACTGCTCTAGTAATTGGTCAACAAGTGTGCTTTCCTTTTCGCTAGGCACTTTTACATCGGGGCTAACTCCGCCTCCATCGTACACAAGCCTGCCCTTGCGGGTTTTGAAGGTGCTTATGAGCGAATCGGGGATATTACCTACGCTGCCATCGGGGTTGCGATGCGCATAGTCGAGCGCCTGAATGCACCTACCACTAGGAATGTAATATTTTGCGGTAGTTAGCTTAAGCTGCGCGTTATAAATCAAAGGGCGCGTAGTTTGCACTAAACCTTTACCAAAAGTTTTCTCGCCCAAAATAACGGCTCTATCTAAATCTTGCAAAGCTCCTGATACAATTTCAGAAGCCGAAGCAGACATACTATTGACCAATACAACCACATTTATCAGTGTATCAATGGGTTCATCGGTTGTTTTAAAACTATAATTGCCTTGCTCTACTCTGCCCAAAATTTTAACAACTAGCTCGTTTTTTTTCACAAATAAATTAACAATTTTTACCGCTTCAATAAGTAATCCTCCCGGATTGTCGCGCAAATCGAAAACTAAATGTTTCATTCCTTGCTCTTTAAGCTTTACAAAAGCAGAATTGACCTCTTGGGCAGCATCGTAAGTAAAACCTGTAAGTTTAATATATCCAATCTTGTCGTCAAGCATATCAAAGTAGGGCACATTTTTAATTTTAATGTCTTTGCGGCTCAGTGTAAAGGTTTTAATTTCAGGATTTTTGAAACGCCTCACTTTGAGTGTAAGTGCAGTATTGGCTGCACCTTTGAGCAAATCGCCAATTTCGTCCATTGTTATTTTTTGCATTTTTTTGCCCGAAATTTCTAAAATTTCATCGCCAACTTGCAAACCAACTTCGCTAGCTGGCGAATTTTGGTACAACCCAGTAACAAGCACTTTTTCTTGACGAATGCTTATCAATGCACCAATTCCTCCGTACTCGCCAGTTGACATTACTTTGTAATCTTCAATTCGAGTTTCGGGAATATAAACAGTATAAGGATCAAGCCCTTTGAGCAGATTATTAATATTTTCGGTGATAAGTTTTCCCACATCAGGCTTATCCACATAATAAATATTCAATTCGCGAATAAGTGTATAGTATATTTCGAGATTTTTTGATATTTCAAAATCATCGTCATCGTCATAAAAATGAAATGCAGAAAGACTCAAAAATAAAAATGCAACTATAAAGCTCAAATAAAGCCAACGTTTTTTAGCTAATTTCATCATCATAAATTTAGTTTGTTAAAAAAAGAATTATCGATAGTAATAATTTAATTAATTGATATAAAATAACTATTTTACAGATGTTTACAATTAAAAATAAAACGCAAATAATTGTAAAATGGTATGCAAAAAAAGAAAAAAATCTTCGGCTGCAAATGAAAAATTCTAAATAAAATAGTCATTGTAAAGTTAATAAAAGGAATCTAAAATTTAGCAAAATTTATAAAAAACTGTTTCACTCTTACTTCTGCTCATCTTCGTGAGTATGCTCATGTGTATGCTCGATTATGCGAAATGAAAACTCGACAGGTACAGGATCGTGTCCGTGTCCGCCCCAAGGGTTGCACGAAAGAATTCGCTTTACCGACAGATAAAACCCTTTTATAGGTCCATGCATACGAAGTGCCTGAATACTATAAGTAGAGCAAGTAGGTGTATATCTGCAAGTTGCAGGTGTCCATGGCGAAATAGCAACCTGATAAAACCGAATGATTGCAATTAAAATAAAACTCAGTAGTTTAGAGAAAAACTTTAAAATAAACATAACTTGCGGATTAGCTGGTTTGTAAAATGGGTATTACTTTACTTGGAGTTTGGGTTTAGGAGTTTCGTTAATGCGCTTTGTCAATTTTTGGAAAGCAAGTAAAAAATCGCTTTCTACCTTTGGCAGGGAAATGGGGGCTTCGCCCTTAAAAACAAACATCACAATGATTTGTAGGTTTAGATTTTCTAACTCGCTAAAAAAAAGATGTTTATTTAAACGATAAACTTCACGCATTCGGCGTTTCATTAGGTTACGCTTAACCGAACTTTTAATATTTCGTTTAGGCACGCTTACTCCAAAACGCACTGGGTAAGGCATTTCAAAAAGAGCAAAATTCCAAATTAACCGAAAATTTCCGGCATACAAATGCTTCCCTTCCTTAAAAATAGAAGTTATTTCGCGCTTAAGTTTAAGCTTTTCTAGTTTGTCTATGCCAAAGCCTGATTTCATTGAAACGATGATTTTCTTTTGCTAATAAATTGATAACGTAACTTGCGAGTAACCTAAATTCTGAAAAAAGTAAATTCATGCAAGTTTTTCTAAATTAAAATAACAATTTGCTATTTTATTACGAAAAAACAAAAAAATTACGAGCTTTAAATAAGTTAAAAAAGCACTCGCTAAAACTATCAATTAATTTAATATACCTTGTATTGTATGAAAAATAGGGTAGAATCGAACATTTTTGCTAAATAAGAATTGTATATAATGCAATAAAAGATATTGCTAATCAAAGCAATATCTTTTATTCAAATAAAACGCACCCCTAAATAAAAAACATTAAAGTTTATTCTCTTTTCTGATGAAATTTTCTAAAGCCATAGTCATTGATGGAGCTTGTGGTGCAGGAGCTTTAATATCTACTGACAAACCGGCATCTTTAACGGCTTTAAGTGTCGAATTTCCAAAAGTTGCAATGCGTGTATTGTTTTGCTTAAAATCAGGAAAATTATGAAATAAAGAAGCAATTCCTGAAGGGCTGTAAAAAACGAGAATATCGTAATTTACATCTTTTAAGTCGGACAAGTCGCTACTTACCGTTTTGTAAAGTATAGCCTTCGAATATTTGATTTTCATTTTATTGAGCTTGCGCGGGATTTCCGGCTTGTGCGGATCTGATAAAGGCAAAAAGAAATTCTCACCTTTGTGCTTAGCAAGTTCATCGGCTAAATCATCAAATTTTCCAGTACTTACAAAAATTTTTCGTTTTCGGTAAACGATGTATTTCTGCAAATAATGGGCTGCAGCTTCTGAAATACAAAAGTATTTCATCGTAGTTGGAATTACTAATCGAAGACTTTCTGCAATTCTAAAAAAATGATCTATTGCAGTTTTGCTGGTAAAAATTACAGCAGTATGCTCGAGTAAATTGATTTTTTGTTGCCTAAATTCTTTTGCCGAAACGGGTTCGACATGAATAAAGGGTCTAAAATCGACAATTACATTATTCTTTTCAGCCAAATCAAAATAAGGCGACTTATCTGTATCTGGCTTAGGCTGCGAAACTAATATTCTTTTTATTTTCAAACCGCCAAGATTTAATTTAATGAATACTTTTTTTATCTATCTAGTGTTTGAAAGAAAACATCAGATTTAATGACTTTTCAAATTTACAAAAACCCTGTTTTCGTTGTAGATAAGGATTTTAAAATTTCAAAACAACACAAAAGACGCATTTTCTTTCAAATACTATCTATTACACTAAACTGCTATAAACTATTGCCAATATTTTATACATTAGCAAATTAGGTAATATTTCGAGGGTGCAAAGATACAAAATCATATAGAATATTGAAACATTATATTCAATAAAAATTTTCAATGACCTAATTATTCGGATAAAATAAAAAACTACAATCAAAGATATAGAACTGGTTATTAAAAAATTAACATATATCTCTTCAACAAAAGGTATAGCTAAAATAAACGGAATAATTAATAATCCAAGTGTGTTATTAAACAACTGAATGTTCTTATTATACTTAAAAGATAGGTCTTTTTGCGATAAAAAGAAGCCACTTAGATAAATTAATACTCGCTTTAACAATAATAACAGAAAAATAAAAGCTACTAAAAAGAAAAAAAAGTAAAAAGTCTTGAATATAAAATAATAATGAAAGAACTCGAAAATTAAATATATCAGCAGTGATAATGAAAATATATACACAAGTGAAAGCAAATTACTTACATTAATATCAGCCACATTGGTACTACTAACGCTCTTAGTAAACTCTCTATATTTGAGAGCAACCTGAGTTAGTAAGCTTAAAAAATTATTTTTGATGCGTTTGATTATTAGTAAAAAAATGGCAATAACAAACAAAACCAATGAAATCCAATCTTTTGATTCAGAAAAAAGAGTTTCTGGCTTGTGATTAATATTTTTCATGTAATATTTAAACTCATCGTAATGAGTAGTAAGCTCTTTGCGCTGCGATAAAATTACACTATCTACATAAAATTCGGGAGCATCAGCAACGGCATTAAATAAAATGGTATCAGGCGAAGGCTTCACAACAACAAGTTTGTGAAAAAAATAGCCCAGTGTATCAATTTTTTTATGATCAACGGTATCTATAATTGGCAATTCTTGCTTTTTAAGATACATATTAGTAGATCGATGCAGTACTTTAGGAACCGTATCTTGAGGAAAAAACTCAATATTTGTAATTATTTTCGACATTCTATACTATTAAATAACAAGAAAATTAAACGCTTTTCGAATAGTTTACTTCAAATACCTTTAACTAAAAAAAGCAATAAATTACATAAATAGTGTCTGAAAGAAAACTAAATTTTGCACAAAAGTAAGGAAATAATAACAAAGATAACTCTTTTGTACAAAAAATATTACTTCGTAGCAAAAGCTAAAATAAACTATAACAGAAAAAAACAAGGAATTCTCAAAAAAAACGAAAAAAAATTAACGATTAGCTCATAATTATAAAAAAAAAACATATATTTGTGGCGAATTATTATACTGTATAAAACAAAGAAAAAAAATGAAAATTAAAATTTTATTAAAAGTATTAGCTGTAATAATGGCTTTATTCGCCACATATCTAGCATACTACGGCTAGAAATAGAAAAGAAATCTTTGTGTTTTTTTAATAGATACCCACTTAATGAAAAAAGAAATTAATATATCTAATAATTTATTTTTAGAAGTAAGTAATGTTTCTTTATCAATTATTAAAAACATACTAAATGCCAATTTTAAACACAAAGATTTCACTATTTCTGTTCTGAATAAAAACAAATTATATATAGAAAACCAAGCAGATTTAGAAAAATACAGTTATATTAATGCTCTAATTCATAATAAGATAGATACCGATACCAAAAGTTTTAAATTAATCAAATTTCCTAAAACATTTGTACATACAACTCCTCAAGTTTTATTCATTATTCCATTTTCAAAAAATAAAAAATTACTAATCTATTCTAATTCAAGTATTAATTTTGACCAAAATGACGAAATTATTTCTGATTTGAGTTTTATTCAAAATATAGAGCACATTTTAAAACAAGAAAAAATAGAAATCAAAAATTCAAAACTCAAAAAAAAACTATCAAAAACAAATAAAAAAATAAAAAAAATTATCAAAAAAAGTACGAAAGAGACAGAAACGCTAAAAACTATTTTCCTAGCCAACTTATCTCATGAAATAAAAACGCCAATGAATTCGATTATTGGATTTACTGATTTACTCCAAATACCTGATTTACAACCAGAGAAAGTAATTAAATTTGCGTCGATAGCAAATAAAAATGCAAAAAGACTCTTAACTCTAATTGAAGATATAATAGATATTTCTAAGCTCGAAACAAATAGCATAGTGATAAAAACAGAGCTTATTTCGGTTAGTAATTTACTCAACGAAATTTATATATTGAATAACAACAAAATACTTAAAGATAAAACAAAAAATATAGCTTTTTCGCTATCTGTGCCCACCTGTGTAAAAGCGCTAAAAATAAATGCTGATTTATTTAGAATAAAACAAATATTATCAATATTAGTATCGAATGCAATAAATTTCACAAGCAAAGGCAGTATCATTTTAGGAGCAAGGCTACACGAAGAAAATAAAATTCAGTTTTATGTAAAAGATACAGGTTGCGGAATTAAAGAAAAAACACAAAAAGAAATATTCAAAAGTTTCACAAAAGGAAGTGTTTTCTTAAAAAGAGAAAATGAAGGAAGCGGATTAGGATTATCAATAGCAAAAGGGTTGCTAAATTTATACAACTCAAAGCTAAATTATGTTACAAAAGAAAACGTAGGCTCTACGTTTTTCTTCAGCCTACCGATAGACGAAACTGACGAAAACATAAACAAAAAACTCAACGGTTAATAAAGAAGCTAACTTTCTTTAAAATAATTAACAATTATTTCGGCTTGTTTCTTATTTACATGCGCCGATAACGCTTCAAAATCGGCAGCTTTTATATTTTCAATAGTTTTAAATACCTGCAGCAACTTCTGAATAGACTTCTCTCCCACTCCTTTTATTGTATTCAATTCAGAAGTAAGAAACTGTCCAGAACGCTTATTTCGATGAAAAGTAATCCCAAAACGATGAGCCTCATTCCTTAACTTTTGAATCAATTTAAGACTTTCTGAATTTTTATCTAAATACAAAGGCACACTATCAAATGGAAAATAAATCTCCTCCAACCGTTTTGCAATACCTATAATTGGAATTTTGGCTTCTAAGGCTAATTCTTTAAGTGCATCATAAGCAAAACTCAACTGCCCCTTACCTCCATCAATAATAATAAGCTGTGGCAAGGTTTTATTTTCATCGAGCATTCTTTTATATCTTCTAAAAACGACCTCCTTCATCGATGCAAAATCATTTGCGCCTACCACTGTTTTTATATTAAAATGTCGATATTCACTTTTCTTAGGCTTTGCATCTTCAAAAACAACACAAGCCGCAACAGGGTTTGTTCCTTGTATATTCGAGTTATCAAAACATTCGATGCGCACAGGCAATTCTTGCAAGTTCAAATCGAGCTTTAAAGTATTCAAAATTCTATCGGAATTCTTTTTCGGATTCAAATTTTCTCTTCGTTTTTTCTTTTCTACTATAAAATAACGCAAATTTTTCTCCGAAAGACCTAGCAACTTTAACTTATCTCCTCTTTGTGGTACAGTATAAAAAGCAGAAGGAATTGAAAATTCTGGCAAAAAGCTCAATATTATTTCTTTTGACGTACTTTTGAATTTTTCGCGCAAATGCAAAATAACCAATTCTAAAACATCTGACATTGTTTCGTCAAGTTTCTTTTTAACCTCTATACTTGTAAGCTGCACGATGGAACCTTGAACCAAGTGCATGAAATTCACATAAACAAAGTCCTCTTCCTCTATTGCTGTGAAAACATCGACATCGCTTATTGTTTGGCTCACTACCGTTGATTTGTTTTGATAAGTTTGCAACAAAGCAATTTTCTCCTTTACTTCATTTGCTTTTTCAAACTCCAAAACCGCTGCATGTTCATACATAGATTTAGACAAAACTTCGAGCAAACCATTCAAATTTCCCTTCAAAATCTTCTTTATATCCGAAATATCCGAATTATAAGCGTTCAACAAATATTTGCCAACACACGGAGCTTTACAATTACCTATATGAAAATCCAAACAAACCTTAAATTTTGACTGTTCTATATTCTTCAATGACAAATCAAAACGACAGGTTCTCAATTTATACAATTTACGAACTAACTCAAGCAAGGTACGAACCATACGAACAGAAGTATAAGGTCCAAAATAAACAGAACCATCTTCTTCATATTCTCTTGTCATAAAAACACGCGGGAAATTCTCATTTTTTACAACTATCCAAGGATAAGTCTTATCATCTTTGAGTAAAATATTATAACGAGGCTGATATTCTTTAATTAAATTATTCTCCAACAACAGAGCTTCTTCTTCAGTATCCACCACAATAAAATCCAAATCGCATATTTTACTAACAAGTACACGCGTTTTATTCCTATCAACAGTCTTAGCAAAATACGAAGACACGCGCTTGCGCAACGACTTAGATTTTCCAACATACAAAATATGTTTATCCGAATCGAAAAACAAATACACCCCAGGCAAATCGGGAAGCGAACTTAACTTATTTTCAAAAAATCTCTCCAAAACTCAATCAAACAAATGTTCCACGTGGAACAACCTTATAAAATATTAACACTCAATAAAAACAAACAAAAACAAAAGATAAAAATAAAAACATAACAACCTCCAAAACAAACAGATACAAAAACAAAACAAACACAAATATGTTCCACGTGGAACATACTTATATTTATTTATACAACACCTACTACCTACCCAAATAAACCAATAACACATTAATATCAGAAGGCGAAACGCCACTAATACGCGCAGCCTGTCCAATTGTTTTTGGCTTTATCCTACCTAACTTTTGTGTAGCTTCGGTAGAAAGCGAACCTAACTTAGTATAATCAAAATCCTCACGAATAGAAATATGCTCCAAACGCTTAATTTTATCAGCAACCAAACGCTCCCTTTCTATATAACTCTCATATTTTATCAAAATATCAGCGGCATCAAAAACCTCTTTTGTTTGCAATTCTAGCTCTTCTACTACTTTCTGCAAAGGAGAAATAACTTGAAGTAATTCAAAAAAAGAAACTTGCGTGCGCAACAAAATAGTTTTCAATTTAACAGTTTGCCTTAACTCAGATGTTTCTTTCGACACCAAATAATCGTTTATAAACTCTGGCTTTATACTAAACTCGCTAGCAAATTCTACTAAGCGATTAATTGAATTCCATTTTTTTTGAAAAACAGCAAATCTATCTGCTTTTACCAAACCTAACTCTACGCCTTTAGGAGTAAGTCTTACATCTGCATTATCTTGCCTCAGCAATATTCGATACTCCGCACGCGAAGTAAACATTCTATAAGGCTCATCTACTCCTTTTGTTACCAAATCATCAATCAAAACACCAATATACGCTTCATCTCGTTGTAAAACAAAAGACTCTTTTCTGTTTATTTTTTGATGCGCATTTATTCCTGCCATCAAACCTTGAGCAGCCGCCTCTTCATAGCCAGTAGTACCGTTTATTTGTCCAGCAAAAAACAAGTTTGCCACCTGTTTTGTTTCTAAAGAATGATGCAATTGCGTTGGGTCGAAATAATCGTATTCGATAGCATAACCTGGTCTGAAAATCTTACAATTCTCCAA
This sequence comes from Bacteroidota bacterium, assembly GCA_020047755.1. GTDB lineage: Bacteria > Bacteroidota > Bacteroidia > Bacteroidales > JAIFNL01 > JAIFNL01. The sequence continues at coordinate 22,904 of JAIFNL010000043.1, read as the reverse complement.
TCCTTCTATCTTACGCAAAGCAGTAAATTGAATATCCAGAGCCAAAGAAGACGAAAAACCATTCAAATAAAACTCATTTGTTTCAACTCCCTCTGGCTCTAAAAACAATTGATGCTTATCTTTATTTGCAAAAGTTACAATTTTATCTTCTATACTTGGACAATATCTTGGACCAACTCCTTTGATAGTACCACTAAACAAAGGTGAATCTTTCAATCCTAACCGCAACTGATTATGCACATTGCTAGAAGTATAAACAATATAGCAACTTTTTTGAGGCAAATGCTTGCTTGCATCGGACATAAACGAAAATGTTTCTATTTCGTCGTCGCCTTTTTGTTCCTGCATTTTAGAAAAATCAATAGAACGACCATCAATACGAACAGGTGTCCCTGTTTTCATACGCTTAACTACAAAACCGGCTTCCAGCAGTTGCTCTGACAGCCCATAAGAAGCAGGCTCAGAAGCTCGTCCGCCCTTAACCTGATTTCGCCCTACGTGCATAAGTCCGTTTAAAAATGTTCCGTTTGTCAAAACTACAGCCTTTGAATAAAATCCAACTCCCAAAGCCGTTTTAACCCCTTTAATTTCATTATTTTCGATAAATACCGAAGTTACGGTATCTTGCCAAAAGTCTAAATTCTTTGTATTTTCGAGCATACGCCGCCATTCTTGCGAAAAAATAGCTCTATCGCACTGCGAACGAGGACTCCACATTGCCGGTCCTTTCGATTTATTCAGCATACGAAACTGAATACTACTTTTATCGGTAACCAAAGCGGTATAACCACCCAAAGCATCTATTTCTCTAACAATTTGCCCCTTGGCAATTCCGCCAATAGCAGGATTGCAGGACATGCTTGCAAATTTAGTCATATCCATAGTTATTAACAACGTTTTTGAACCTAAATTAGCAGCAGCGGCGGCAGCCTCACAGCCGGCATGCCCGCCTCCAACAACAATTACATCATATTCTTGCATGATACTTTTATCTTTTTATAAAACTCGTTCTCGAATATAGTTGAAAAACAAATATACTCACACAACTAAATAAAAAACTAAAGCAAGCCGTTTAGCTTGCTCTTGCCACTAAAAACTACATTTTAGAAAAAAAACCGAGCGCAAGGTTCTCTTTTTCGGTCATTATTGCTTTCTCGTTAGGCATTTTATCTTTATACCCTAACAAATGCAATACTCCATGCGCAATAATACGTAAAATTTCAGGATATTTTCCATCAGAAAAATTACGTTCGTTTTCCTCTACCCTATCAATACTAATATAAATATCGCCAAAAATCAAATTGTCAATACAATTATCAAAGGTTATTACATCGGTATAATAATCATGATTCAATTCGCTTCGATTAATAGCGAGCAAATAATCATCTGAGCAGAAATAAAAATTAATCTCTGCTACTTCTTTGCCATATAACTCTACGATTTCGGTTATCCAATCAATAACTTTTTCTTCGTTGGGCAAAACAAACGAAGTATCTTCTTGAAAAAACTCTATCAAAATATGCTAATTTAATTGAAATGAGAATTTAATTTCTGTTCCACTTCTATAAAACTCAGTAGCATCAGCCAAATGCCTTATCAAAAAAATTCCACGCCCAAAAGGTTTTTCCAAATTTTCGGGTGCCGTTGGGTCGGGAATATTTTCAAAATCAAATCCAGAACCTTCGTCGCGGAAATGAAAAGAGATTGTCTTTCCATCATTTTCTACTACAATATAAACTTGCTTATGCGGGTCGAGCCGATTGCCATGAATTATAGCATTTCTGGCAGCTTCTACTACACAAACAAGAATATTTCCGTACAATTCCGGACTAATTTGCAATTCTTCCGAAAGCTCATCAACCAATTGTTCTACAATATTTATGTTTGAACGCTCCGAAAAAAATATTATCTCTTTTTTCATATAAAATATGATTATTATATAATTTCTTAAACTTAATTTTCTATTGTATTGATATATTTTTTATACAATTCGTTGTAATAATGATACAATTTAATATTATTTAATTCTAAATCTTCTTTTATGGAATTTTTATTGTATTTATTATCCTTAAAATATTCAGGAGTTGAAATTTTATGATCTTTCGCTTCATTCGATTTTCGTTCTTTGTCTTTATCTTTTTCACGCTCGCTCTCCTCTGCTTCGAGTAGTTTATCCATAATTTTTTGCTGACGTTCAATGGTCATTGTATTTACATTGCGGTTTATCAATTCATTCTCAGTTTCATTCATCATTTTTTCAATTTCTTTCAAATATTCCTGCGTTTTTGTTCCGGTTGAGCCTGAATTTTTCATATCTTGAAGCATTTTTTTCATAACTTCTTGCTTTGCTAGCATTTTACCTAAGCCTTCGGTTTGTTTTTTTCCGCCTTTTCCTTGTTTCAAACTTTCAAGATAATTTTGCATCATTTGCTTCAAACTTTCTTGCATATCTTGCATTTCGCCCAAAGTAGGCTTCTGTTTTTTCGACTTATTTTTACTGCTTCCACTACCCGATGAGTTGTTCATTTGCTCTTGCATGGAGTCTATAATTTCCGACATAAGCAATGCCAAATTATTTGCTGACGTCATTATTGTTTGCTGACGTTTCTTATAACCCGCCCGCCGCGAATCTTCTAAAGCCGAAATTGTTTGAGCCATTTCATAATCAATTGTTTTCAGTTCAGTCGAAACAGCCTTGTCTATTTGAATTACACGCTTAGAAAGAGCCACCAATGAATCTTTTATAATCTCAAAATCATCTTTCAATTTGTTCTGTTCGTTCACATATTGAGCATATTTAGGGTCAAGATTTGCAACTTTTGTGAATTTTTGCATCAAATCTTCTTGTGCTTTTGAAAAAATAACCAAATTTTTAAGCATCAAGCGCATGCTTTCCATGTCTTCGCCCGACTGCTCCATTGTATTACTCTGCATCATTTGCTGCATTTTTTGCGAAAGTTGCTCCATTTCTTGCGACGACTTTTGCATCGATTTTCCGGCTTTACTTTTTTTATCGTCGCTTAAATTTTGCTCCGAATTTTGCATCTCATTCTTAATATTTTCAAAATCCTGTTTCAAATCATCGAGCTTAAAACTCTTTTTCAAATCTTGGTTTAGCTCGTTTGCCTTGTCATATTTCTCTTCAATACGCTTCAAGTCCTCTTTCATTTCTTGTTGCTGCTTCAAAGCTTCTTCCTTCGATATGTTTTTGTCGTCCATTTTTTGCGACAATTCTTTCTGTTCTTCCGATAATTTCTCCAATTCTTGCGAAGCTTCTTCCACTTTTTGTTCTACTTCAAAACGCTTCAAAAGCTCCAAATTCCTATCCAATTGATCTTCCAAATCTTTATAAGTCATGTCCAATTTTTCGGTAAGCTCTTTCATCTGGTCATCATTCATCTCGTTTTCGAGTTGTTTTATTTGCTCCATCAACTCTCGCAACTCATCGGTCATTAATTCTTCCAGCAATTTTTGTATCTCTTCTTGCTTCTGAAGCATCTCCTCTTGCGACTCTGAAAATGAATTTTTAAACTCATTTTTCGCTTTATTTTCTTCCGAAATTTGTTTCAATAAATCTTTTAACTCTTCATTTTTTTTATTAATGTCGTTCAACATTTTGGTTTTTTCCCAATTTGATGTTTTTTCATCAACCAAATTCTTTTTCAATTTTTCAATATCCTTTTGCAATTGGTCGATTAATTCAGCACTTTTTTCGGTTTTCGATTTAATTTCATCGCTCTTTGCATTTTCAAAAGCATCTAATTCTTGCTTTGAAGGCACTGTAAAAAATTCAGAAACCGTTTTACTTTCCTTAAATCCATTAGGTTTGTCATTATCAAAAATAGAAAAGTAAAATTCAATATTTTGCTCTGGTTTCAAATCTAAAGAACTAAAATCGAATGAAAAATAATACATCTGCGACTTCAAATTTTTATTAAAATCTACTTTTATCGAATTCAATTTTCCTTTTTTATCGTTTTCTATGATTACATAATTAAATTTCAAATCTGAAAAACCATAGTCATCGTTAATATTTCCACGAAAATGTACAATAGAATAATTGGTAGTATCGTTGAGCTTTTCCAACGAAATAGAAGGAAATAAATCCGGTATTACTTTTATCGAAAATTTTAGAAAATTTGATTTTTCAAAAAAACTATTTTTCACCGAAATAGAATAATCGGCACTTTTAACAAACCGCTTGGTGTAACTGAAAATATCGCCGGCATGAGCAGCTTTGACTAATAACGAATCAGAGAAATTAAAAAACAAAGCATCGGCACTATTTGTTTCTATCTCCCATTTTACAATACTACCCGAAAGTAGAGTCAAATCGCCAATGTTATTGAATATTTTAGGTTCTTCGCCAGTATAACTCGGAGGCAAAATGGAAATATTCAAATTGTTAATAATTGGCGTAGGCAACACATTCAATTTGTATGTTTTGGAATTATATTTGCCCGTTGTAAAAAATACATCTAACGAATTGTTCAAATTCTTCAATTCGTAAGAATACAAATCAGCTTCAACTTTTTCCATGAAAAAGCTATTTCCACCAAAATTAATTTTTAAATTTGCAGGTAAAAAATCTCCGCTTACTTTCACATCAAGTTTAAAGTTTTTTCCCTTTTCAATATTCAAATTTGAATTTTGAATTTCAAAAATAAGCTCTGGTGTATAAACAAATTCTTGCTTGTAATTCAAAATATGATGTGTACTTTGAGTTATGATTTGTGGCTTAAAAATTAAAACCATAAAAAATGCAAATAAAACTAATCCAAGGTATTTCAAAAATTCGTAGTTTTTTTTCTTGTCTAAAGCCTCTGTAAATTGAAAATTTTGAAGCTCACTGGTCTTCTGGTCTATCGATGCAAGTGTGAGAGCCTTTGAGTACTGAGTTTTGCCATCTAAGCCTATAAGTTCCAACAAATTAATAAGCTTATCGTTGATGCCCAAAAATTTACCAGAGATTATTTGAGCTGCTTCTTTATACGACAATACCTTGCTCAACTTAAAAACTTTTGACGTGGGCAAAAGGATAAAGTAAAAAAACAACACCAAATAAAAACTCAGCAAAAAATAGAATAAAATAGTGCGAGTTATTGATGAAAAACTAAAAATAAATTCACCCAAAACAACTAACAAAAAAAGAAAAACTACAAATGTGAAGGTCAATATAAAACCACGCAACAGTTGTAATTTATAATAATCGGATATAAATTTGTCCAATTTATTGTATATAATATTATTTTCGCTCATAGCTCAACGATTAAATTCAAGTTTACAAAAAACTCAAATCAATTAAAAAAACATTAAAATTCAATAAGCCATTCTTCTGGGTTTAATTTTTCTTTTTTCTCCCAAAGTTGAAATTTTAAAATACTCGAATTGTCTTCGAATCTGTCGGTAAAAATTATGCCTATCTCCTGCCCTTCTCCAACTAATTCATTTTCACTAACATTTACATTTATCAAATTTGAATACAAACTATAATAATCACCGTGCTTTACCAAAACTGATTTATTCAGACCCGGAATGTCAATTACTTTCATAACTTTTCCGGTAAAAATAGCTCGAACTATCGAGCCGCTAACGGTAAGAATATCGATGCCATCGTTGCGAACTATCAAATTAGGAAAATTTGGATGTTCGTGCTCTCCAAAAGCATAAACTACCAAACCTTTTTCAACTGGGCTAGAAAGTTTTCCCTGTTTTTCCTTAAACTTGCGTGTCAGAATTTTATCACTTTCTTTACCTGACAATTCTGCCGTTGCCAAAGCTGTTGCTGCATCTGAATTTAAGTCGGTAACAATTTGATTTATAGAGAAATCCAATAAACTACTCGATTTTTTCCCCGTAAGTAAAGTCCCCTCTAAAGCTTCATAATCCTGCCCTGCCGATGCCATAACTTGCTCCTCTTTCAGCTCTTCAGCTTCCAAAAATTCTTGCTCGCGAAGCCGATTATCAATCAAAGATAACTTCTTCACCTTTTGCTCCTCCAGCTCCGCAATGTTCTTCTCTATACGCGCATTTTTAAGCACAATAGATTCAACTTGCTTTCGCCGATAGTTGGTATATTGCTCAAGGTATTTTAAACGTTTATATGCCTGCATAAACGTTTCTGCCGACAATATGAACATCAACTTATGATATGCCGATTTATTTTTATACGCATAATAAATTAATTGCTCATATTCTTTTTTAATTTCGCGCAACTCATCAGCCAATTCTAACTGTTCTAGTTTCAATGATTCTATTCTACCGTCAATGTAACTTATCTCTTTGTTAAAAGTTTCGACAACAGCCTTACGATACGATATTTTATTTTTAATAATTTTAAGTCGAACCAAAGCATTGTTCTTAAAATTGTCGGCTTCCGACAATAATTCATCTGCAAAATTAATTCTATCAAACAATTTTTCCCGCTTTGCTCTGTAGGTATCTGAGTTTTGCGAAAAGGAAAAATTGCTCAATAAAATAAAAAATAAGCCAATATGAATTTTTTTTAATCTCATAGCTAAAAACCTAAAGCTTTTATTTTTTTATAATTTTTGGGAATGCTAAATGCAAAATTAGAATTATTATCTTTCTCAAATTTAAGAATTTCCAACTCCAAATTTGTTACATTCTGTTTATCAATTGTCTCAATTTTAATCAAATAAGGAAACATGACCGAAAAAATTTGTTGAAAATTAGAATAATTAACTACAAGCGATTTTTTAGTTTTTGGCAAATCTACCTGAAATGAATTATACACTTTTTCGGCATTTCGTATCCAAAGTGAATGAGTATATTGCATTGTATCTGAAATAGTTCCATAAAAAACAAATTTTGAAAAAGAACTTCCATTTTCATTCGATTCTAAAAATTTATAATCTTTTTGAACAGATATTTCACTCGAATAAGTAAAAATTTGATTCGTAATAATTCGCTCAAGATGCGAAAATGTTAAGTTAATACCAAATAATTTATTTATTTCTTTCATATCTTGCAAAAAATAAGTTTTGTTGAGCCGATTTAGTACAATTATTTCTGACTTTGTAATGCGTGCACGCATCAATTCAATGCCCAACATGGGAGTTACAGAAATAAGCAACACACTATCTTTCAATAATCTAGCTGTTCCAACCGACGAAAAATCTTGCTTTCCGCTTTTAACCGATGCCGAAAATTTGAGATACAAATCGTTGTACTTCAATGCCGAACTTACTAATGAATCGACTAACTTTTCAGCTAATTTTTCATTTTTAGAAACCGAATTATTTCCTTTTTCAACAACTTGTTTCGTTTTGCAAGCCCCAAAAAGTACAATAAAAAAAATTACACTCAAATATTTATACACTATCATTTCGTTTATTCTAAATAATTACCAGATATTATTTTTTGTTCCAATTTTGTCGATGTATTACCTATTTTCTTAGCTAATTTCCACTGTTCCAAAGCTTTTACTTTATCATTCAATTTCCAAAGAATATCGCCATAATGCTCTAAAATAGTGGGAGAATTTCGCCCACCATACTCAAGAGCTTGCTGCATAATAGCAAGCGATTCAGTGTAATTTGCCTGCTCAAAAAGTATCCAAGCTTCTGTATCTAAATAATTTGCGTTATTCAAAACCAACTGATTTGCTTTTTTCGACATTTCGAGTGCTTTGCCAAGCTGAGTTTTTTCTAAACTCAAATAATAAGCATAATTATTTAATATCAAAGCATTTGATTGGTTCAATACTAAAACCTTATCAAATGTTTTAAACGCTTTTTCTACCTGTTTATTTTTGTAATATGCCTGCGCCAATAAAACCAAAATCTCTTCCTCCAACTTTTGATTATCCACCAAAACAGACAATGAATTTTCGAGCTGCACAACAGCCTGTTCGTACTTATGATTCTGAAGCTCAGCAAAACCCGAAAAATAATAAATCAGTGGCTGGTTTGGAAAATAAGTCAAAGCCTCATCGGTATGTGCCTTCAATTCGGTAAATTTATCCAATTCAATCTCTATCTGAAACAATTGCTCCCAAAGTTCAAAATCAGATTTATTAGTTTCCAAAATTTCTAACAACACTTCATAAGCCAATGAATAATCACCTTTTAGATATAAGTAATTATAATACAATATTTTAGCTTTCAAATCATCGGGGTGAGTTTCAACCAAAACATTCAATAAATCAAAAATGGATTGCTCCGAATAAACCTGTTTTTCAAGTTCTACCACTTTCAAAAATAATTCAACTTTAGCATCAATTCCTGCGCTTTTATTTGCAAATGCTTTCTTTTGAAAATACATTGACTTTTCGTAGTTTTGTATAGTCAAATAAAAAAAAGCTGCCGAAATTTGAGATTTCCCTTCCCCAGGTGCTAAAACATCAAGTTTTTCATAAATTTCCTCAGCTTTTTTTAGTTCACCTAGCTTGGCATAAACCTCAGCCAACATACCATGGTATTTTACACTTTCCGGATTTCGAAGTATCAATCGTGTAAGCTCTTCGCTAATAGACTTGTAATCTTGTTGTTGGTAATATATTTGAATTTTATATTCCGATATTTCATTGCTCTCCTGAAATTTATTTTCAAGTGCTTGAAGCGTGTTAATTGCATTAGAAAATTGATTTTGAGAAAGATACAATTCAGAAAGTTCAAAATACAAATTCTCTTTTTCTGGATAAATTTTTATCAAATTTATAAGTATTTTTGAAGCATCTTCATATTTTTTTGTAGCATTGTACAATTCTACCAAATACAATTTATACCAAATATTTTTTGTATTTGCTTCAATTGCTGCCTTTGCCAAAAGTATAGCTTGCTCTGGCGCATCTTTATGCCAGTAAACTTTTGACAAATGATATAAAGTGGCTGCACTTTTAGGCTTTATGGTCAAACATGTCTCAAACATTGCTCTTGCAGCATCTAAATTTTTAAGCATCATTTGCTTAGCACCTTCTACATAAAAATAGTTAAATTTCACTTCATCTTCTGATTGAAAATTGCCCGAAGTTCCAATTTTTTTTATAGTTTTCGCCTCTTTTTGAGTTTTGCACGATGCAAATAAAAACAAAAAAATAAATAATAAATAAGTTAATTTTCTAAAAAAAGGAAACATAAAATTCAACGTTTTAAAATTTAAACTCACAATTAAATAGTGAACCAAAATTAATTGTATATTTTATTTTGCGAAGTGCTTAAAAAATAAGCCAATAGCAAAAGGTTTTACTCAAAAAATAAAATAGTACTAGTGCTTAATTTTGACCTGTACTTCCAAAACCTCCCTTGCCCCTAGCCGATTCTAATAATTCTTCAACCTGTTCAAAACCAACAGTTTCGTGTCTAGCAATTACCATTTGGCAAATTCTATCTCCACTACTAATTTTAAAATCTTCTGATGAAAGATTGACCAAAATAACCTTTATCTCGCCTCGATAATCAGAATCAATTGTACCCGGTGAGTTTAAAACAGTTATCCCATAGTTAATAGCCAAGCCGCTTCTTGGGCGAATTTGAGCTTCGTAACCATGAGGTAATTCAATAAATAAACCAGTAGAAACTAACGCACGTTGAAGTGGCTTCAAAATCAAATCTTCCACCAAAAATGCACGCAAATCAACTCCTGCCGAGTAATTTGTTGCGTATTGGGGTAATGGATTATTTGATTTATTAATTATTCGTATTTTCATAATATTATTCTATCGCTTTTAATTAAATCACACTAATTTGCAACAAATTTTATACGTAAATTGCATCGCTTTAGTTACAAAAATATCGGAAACAGCCTAACAAAATATAACTAAAATTCTTTATTTTCTCATTCTACTAAAAAGCAGTTGCTTTATATTTTCGTGTCGAAAAACATAATATATAAATATAAGCAAAAATACCGTATTAATAAAATATTTCAATACTTCAGAACTGTAAGGAATATAAATTGACAAAAAATATAAAACGAAAGTAAGTGTAAAATATTTCAAAATAGATTTTAAATCATAAGCAATAGGATAATGCTTTTTACCCCAAAAATAAGTAACTAACATCATACTCAAATAACAAAAAAATGTAGCCCATGCCGAACCGTCAATACCCATAACAGGAATCAATAATATATTCAAAACCAGAGTTATAACAGCTCCAAATACCGAAATAATTGCACCAAATTTAGTTAAATTAGTCAATTTATACCAAATAGAAAGGTTAAAAATCATACCCAAAAATAAATTAGCCAACAGCAATACGGGTACAATGCTCAAGCCTGAATGATACTCTACTGCAATAAAATATTTAACCACATCAATATACAGCATAATGCCCAGAAAAATAAACAACCCAAAAATAGTAAAATACTTCAACACATCGGCATACATTTTCTTAGAATCTGATTTACCTGCACTTGAAAAGAAAAACGGTTCAGCCGCATAGCGAAAAGTTTGAATAAAAAGTGTCATTAAAATTGACAATTTGTAATTAGCTCCATAAATTCCAAGCTGCGACATGGCACTCGACTTGTCAGGCAACAAATGTTTTAGCAAAGTTCTATCTAAAACTTCATTAATACTTCCAGCTAAACCCACTATTAATAAAGGAATTGCAAATTTCATCATCTGCTTGTACAATTTAAAATCAAATTGCAATTTTACTTTTGTAAGTTCGCCTAAAAGTAATAAAAAAGTAAAAATACTTGCTATCAAATTTGATATAAAAACATAGGCTATTCCTAAATTTGGATTGTAAAATTCAAGCATAAAATGTTGTGGACTTTGCTTATAAATAAAAGGGCAAAGTAAAAAGAAATATAAATTTAAAGCAATGTTTAACAATATATTAAATAATTTAATTCCGGCAAACTTAAATGCTTTATTTTCGTTTCGTAGTTTTGCAAAAGGAATCGTTAAGAAAGTGTCTAAACCTATAATAATTGCAAACCATATAATATACTCAGGATTAGCCGAGTAATCTAAGAAAGAAGCAATAGAATCTAATTGAAAAAAAACAAGAAATAAAAAAAGAAAAGAGGTAAAAAAAAGAGAAATCAATGCATTACTATAAACTTTTTCAGGATTCTCAAGCTTTGAGTACCTAAAAAAAGTAGTTTCCATGCCATAAGTTAATATAACTAGCAAAAAAACTAAATAGCTATACAGTTCGGTAATAACTCCATAAGCAGCAGTAGTAAAAAGCCTTGTAAACCAAGGCGTTAACATGTAATTAAGCATACGCCCAACTATGCTGCTAATACCATAAATAGCTGTTTGGCTTGCTAATTTTTTTAAACTCATCGTATCATTTTTCTAAATAAAACATTTTAAAATGCTTTATATCAGCTTCGTAAAACTCATTGCCCTCAATAACAAAGCCATATTTCAAATAAAAACCCACTGCGCTGTCTTGCGAGTGCAAATAGATTTTTTTTTGCTTAACTGTCAAATCGGAAAGAATGTGATGTAGTAAATTTGCTCCCAAATTTTTGCCTCTATACTCTTTTAGTGTAGCAAAACGCTCTAGCTTATATTTACCATCAATTGCTCTATAACGTGCAGTAACACAAGGCATTCCTTCGTAGAAAAGCAAAAAATGAACAGCTTCGTTGTCTAAGCCATCATATTCTAATTCAGCAGGCACATTTTGTTCATTTACAAATACTTCTGTTCTAATTCGAGTAGCTCTTTCAAAAAAAAATGTGTTGCAAGTCGAAAATTTTTCAATTGTTATGCTCATAAGTAGCGAACCAAAATTAATTATATTTTTTTTCCCAAATACTTAAAAATAAGCAAGTAGCAAAGATTTTGCTCAAAATAATAGCATTGGTGCTTAAAATCATCTTATTTCATTTAAAAGTATTTCCGCAAAAATAGAATATTTATATGATATTGCCATTCAATTTAAAAAAAAGACTAAGTTCTCAAACAAAATTATTGAACGTAAATGAGCTCGCTGCAAATATAATCTGTCAAAAAAATACTTTTTGTAGAAACTTTCAAATTCTGTTCGTCTAATTCCAAATCATTATTTTTCAAAAACTTACCAATAGATAAAATAAAATATTGTGCCAAATAAGGTGAAAAATTGGTTTCGACATAACCTATATTTATGCCCAAAGCAGTTCGCAATGAAGTGATTATATAATCATTAAACTTGTCAGTTTCGCTCAAAACCTCTTTGTCGTAATATAACATATTGTTATCCAAGGCTTTGTTGTATTTCATCACACTTGCAATATTCCATTGACGCGATTCGCCATTATACGAGTGCGCTGAAGGACCAATGCCAAGGTAAGGCACTTGTTTCCAATAGTTTGAATTATGTTGTGAAATAAAATTAGGTTTTGCAAAATTTGAAATTTCATAATGCTCAAAACCATTTTGTTTCAATTTATTACGCAAAATGAGAAGTTGCTCATTGCTTCTATTTTCATCAATTTCTCTAATTTTTCCTTGCTTTTGATATAAATAAAAAGTCGTTTTTTCTTCTATAGTTAAGTGATAAGCCGAAATATGCTGCACATCAAGGGAAATAGCTTTGTCGATATTTTGATTAAATTGCTCATTGGTAGAAAATTCCATGCCATAAATTAGATCGATACTAATGTTTGAAAAACCACTACTCTTGGCTAATAAAACTGAAGCCTCAGCTTCAATAGCTGTATGTCGGCGTTTCATCATTTTCAAATCTGAATCACTAAATGATTGAATTCCAATACTTAAACGATTCACTCCTACCGAGCGAATTTCGTGCAAATATTCATACGTCAAATCATCTGGATTTGCTTCAAGTGTTATTTCGGGAGATTTTGAGATTGTAAAACTAGAATTTATTGTACTCAATAGCATCTTTAAATTATTCATTGTTAAGATACTAGGTGTTCCGCCACCAAAATAAATTGTATCAACAACAGAATTATCTAAATAATCTTTACGCAATTCGATTTCCTTTGCTATATTTAGCACCGTTTTTTCTACAGAACTAAGTGAGGCAGTTTTATAAAAATCGCAATAATTACAAATGCTCTTGCAATATGGGATATGTATGTAAATTCCGCTCAATTCGATGAAATTAATATAAATAACTAACTGAATAACTGAATGTTAAACGAAAAATACAATCCATTAATCAAAAAATGGACACTGATTATAAATCCTTATCTTATATTAGTGGCTATCACTATTTTAAGCTTAGCCCCAGAAAATAATTTACAAATTGATGAGAAATTTATAATTCCAAATTTAGATAAAATAGTTCACATCGCAATGTATTTTGGATTAAGTTTTTCAATATTATTTCATTTTTTTTTCAAAACAACTGAAAAAGAAAAGCTTATGATTGGCACTTTTTTATTTAGCTCGTGTTATGGCGCAGTTATGGAATTTTTGCAATGCCTAACTAATTTAGGCAGAAATGCAAATTTTTTCGACTTTTTAGCCAATGAAGTTGGTGGCATTTTAGCCATTTTAACCTTCAAATTACTACTCAAATCTAAATCAAAAATATTCCATTTTGATTAAATTCTTTTGCCAATTTTCCTATTTTTGTGGTACTATACATCTTGTAAAGGTCTGCCTTTAATGGATCTGCTACACTGTGGAATGGGCAAATTTCGCGCTGCTCGGGGGCTCGTTCGCAAACATTTATGCCAATTAAGCATTCGTGAAAAAAATCTAAACCATCAATTATTTCAACGATGTCGAGCAAGGAAATTTCTTCGGAGTTTCGAGCCAAACTAAAACCACCGTGCGGACCTTTGGTGGATTTTAGCATTTTTTGCTTTGCCAAAACTTGTAATATTTTTCCTAAAAAAGGAGAGGGTATTTCTAAATCTTTCGAAATGTCTTTGATGCCTATTTTTTTATCACCAACCTCGTTCATTGCGAGATATGTTACAGCGCGAATAGCATATTTGCATGTATTTGATATCATAATTTCTCTTTATTTGAAAAAAATTAGCCTTTCTATCGAAGCAAAGCGCCTTAAAATTAGAAACTTTTTGCTTTTAAATTGATGATAACGTAACTTAGAAAAATTTGAAAATAATGAATAATAAATTTTTTAAGCCTCTAGGTCGTTACACTACCAAATGGATATTAATCCAATTTAGATATTAAAACATTAATATCTTTTATCTTTTTTTTGCAAAGATAATTGAATCAATAGATTTTACAAAAAAAACTATAATTTAAATCAAATTTGAGTACAAGTTTCGATATATTTTTCTGGATTGTCGAGTATTTTAATCAGTTTTTCTGCTACTTCGTGAGGATTGCTTAATTGGTTATTTTTTTTATATGCAACAAATTGCTCATGCAAAAGGAAGTTTTCGGGTTTCGATGCGCGGATTTCAGTTTGCATCGAAGTATCTACAATTCCGGGTGCTACTGACCAAATTTGAAAGTCATTCCGGCTTTTGAGCTCTTTTTCAAATACTTGAGAAAACATGTCTAAAGCTGCCTTTGAGGCACAATACCCTGACCAAGAAGCTATGGGTCGCCTTGCTGCGCCAGAGCTAATGTTCAGAATCTGTTTTTTACTAATACATTTTGAGTAGTAACCTATAAAATTATTCATCAACATACTTGGTGAAATAATATTTAGATTATAAGTATTTATCAAATCGTCGTTATTGCATTGTCCCAATGGATAAATTTCGCCAATTGTTGCTGCATTATTAATCAATACAATTTTTGCTGCTCTTTTGTGCTCAAAAAAACGAAATTTTTTAACATCTTCAATATTAGCCAAATCTAACCTCAGATGTTCGTATCTATCGTGCAATAGGAAGTTGTTTCGAGCAATTCCATACACAAAGTTATCTTCGTTTTCGAGTAGTTTTTCTGCTAATGCTTTGCCTATTCCGCGACTAGTGCCCGTTATGTAAAAAAAATTCATTAACGCCTGTATTTATCTATATTAATTCCTATCGAAACGTTGTGTGTTCCTCCCGAATATACTTGTATTTTTGAGAAGCTATGCTCGTAGGCATAAGCTAAATACAAATTAGCCATTCCTAATTCTACTTGTGCTAAAAAAGCCCGTTTTGTTCGGTAAGAAATGGAAAAACTCAAAATTTCGTTATTGTATCGATTTAGATAATTTACCACACTAGCTTTTGCATTCAAATGAATTTCATTTTGTTTCATATATTCTTGCCTCAAAATAGCTACCATTGAGGTTTCGAGTATAAAACGCAAATTGTCGATAGCTCTAATTCCGCCCATAAAAATAAATTGGCGTCCCATTCCGTTGTGCACATCAATAGAATCGGATTGATTCAAGTTTACAACCGAACGCACCAGTTGCGCACCTGTAAAACCCAAAAAGAATTTATCTTCGGTATCGTACATGTAAATTCCAATATCGGCATCGGGTATAAATCTCTGATTGGCTTCGGCTATTGCGGCAGGGTCGTCTGATAATGCGTAACTCAAGTCTAAGTAACGCAAGCCAAAATTTGATGCCGAAAGTGCCAAACCAGCAGCTAATTGAAAATTGTCGAAAGGCATGTGGTAAGCATAGCTCCCCGAAATACCAAAAAGGTTAATGGGTCCTTCGGTTTCGCTATAAACAGTTCCGCCAAGCCCATGCCCTACTTTTTTGAAAATTGCTGACCGCTTTCCGTCAAACAGGCGTGTGTGAAAACTCAATGAATTAACATCGGGTGCATTTTCAAAATTAGTCCATTGGCGTCTAAAATTTGCTCTCACCACAGTTTGCTCTAAACTACCGCCATAAGCTGGATTAATCAATAGCCTATTTTGCAAATACATATCAAGCAAAGGATTGTCTTGAGCTGAAGCACCAAATGCTATCCATAAGAGTGCAAAAGTTATAATTTTTTTCATTGTTTTATTTTTTTAGAAAGACCTTTTAACACCAAGCTTATTATCTTATTGCAAAGGACTGTATGTTTTTCTATTCAAAAAAAAAAATATTAGCGTATAATGTAAACTGTTCCTTTGAAAGGTGCAGTATTTTTATTAACATCAATTACATAATAGTACAAAGAAGAACCTGGCAAAGGACTTCCACTATTGTCTTTTCCGTCCCAATACTCATCAAGATCGCCTTTTTTGTTATATACCAAATAGCCTCTCGAATCAAAAATCTTTAGTTCGGCATCGGGATATTTAATGATACTTTTCAAAACCCAAACATCATTTTTGCCATCACCATTGGGTGTAAAAGCGGTAGGTATTTCAACATCGGTTAGGTCTGTCGAAATTTTAAAATCCTCATCTATTTCACAATAATTAGCATCGAATACTTTCACCCAGTAATCGCCTGTGGGTAAATTATTTACCGTTGCAGTTATGGCACCTGTATTCCATTCATAATTGTAGGGTTTTGTTCCTCCTGAAACAATTAACTCGATACTTCCATCGGTAGCACCAAAATAAGAAGTATTTTTAATTTCACTTGTTAATGACAAAGGAACCGGCTGAGTAATTTCAGCGGTATAGAATTTTTTACATTGTCTAAAATCGGTTACCTCCACTCTATACGAACCTGCTTCCATGTTTTCAATTATAGCTGTCATTTGATTAGAAGGAGTCCAGCGATAACGGTAAGGAGCTTGACCACCACCAACATGAAGTGTTATTTTGCCATCTTTGGCAGCAAAACAGCTCAAATTTTCAACATCTGCCGAAATATTTATTTCGACAGGAGCAGTAATTTCGGCAGTATCTATAATTTTACAGCCTTTGGAATCGATAATAGTTACAGTATAAGTATTAGGCGATAAATTCAATAAATTGTAATTATCACTGTCGCCATCAGTATAACTCCAACTAATTGAATAACTGGGTGTTCCACCAGATGGAGCTATTTTTACAGCACCATTGCTTCTGTCAAAACAAGTGATATCAGTGATTGACATATTAGAGACAAGCTGCTGTGGCTGGTCGATTATAGCTGTAATAGAAGTAAAACAACCACGCACATCTTTTGCGGTTGCAATATAATTACCTCCAACAATGTTTTTAAATTGACTTGATGATTGAAAATCGACTTCGTTGATTGAATAAAGTAAAGTACCCGTTCCGCCTACCGCAGAGAAACGAAGCATTCCGATAGGATCGCCATAGCAAGTGGTAATGTTTTTCACATCAGCTACACTCAACTGAATAGGGTTTGGCTGAAGTACTTGGGTTTGTTTGTACACATAGCAACCCTTAGAATCTTTCACAAAAGCAGCGTAATTGGCACCTTGCAAATTGCTAAACATGCTATTGCTCGAATAATTGCTATTGTCTAAAGAATAAGTAAGCGGAGTAAATCCACCTCGAGCATGTACTACAATTTCGCCATCTAAATCGCCATAGCATTGAAGAGAGGTAACTGAAAGGCTATCGATAATAATTGGGTTTGCTTCGCCTAAAGCCACTTGCTTGTAAGCAGTGCAAGCATTAGCATCTTTTACATAAGTATAATAGTTTGCACGCGTCAAATTAGAAAATGTATTTCCTGACTGATATGTGCTACCTCCTAGCGAATAAACCAAAGTGCCTGTACCTCCGCTCGCAGTAATTGCAATTTCTCCGTCTAAAGCCGAACAATACGAAACTGGGGTCATTGCCACATTGGAAATGTTAATTTGGCTTGGTTCTACCACGGTAAAGTTTCCCACAGAAGTAACACAATTGTTTACATCTTTTACTTTTACGCCATAAGTACTTGGTAATAAATTAGTAAAGTTGCCTCCATTGTTTATATAACTAACACCATCGTTCACCGAAAAAGTTAAAACTCCACTACCACCTGTAGCCACAACGGTTATGTAACCGTTGTTTGCACCAAAACAAGTAATATCATGTTTTTCAGTACTTTGAATATTTATAGCTAGCGGATTGTTTATGGTTCTAACAGCACCTATTGCTACACAATTATTGGCATCTTTTACACGAATACTGTAGTTGCTTGCTGGCAAATTTAAAAAATTTGGGTCAGTTGAATATGCTAAACCGGCATTGATAGAATATTGCAAACTACCTGTCCCTCCACCTGCGGCAATTACTATTTTACCATTGTTCAAGTTGTTGCAAGTAATATCGGTAGCTACTTGCGAAGTGATAATAACCGAAGAGGAAGGTTCTAAAATTGAAATTGCCGAACCTGTGACTTTACAACCTTGTGCGTTTCTGGCAACTGGAATGTTGCTTGTGCTAGCTCCCAAACCCGAAAAAGTATTAGAAGCTTGATAATTAAGCCCGTTGTTTATAGAATATTCTAACGCGCTAGTTTGCGAGCTTGCTACTATCGTTATCGACCCCGAAGTTTCATCTTTACACAAAACATCTTGCTTAGTAACGTTTAGTAATTTTACTGGATTCAAATTAGCGGCTGCAGTGTTACTAATGGCTAAATAAGGCCAAGGATTGTTGTCAAAACCAATTAATGTGAGCAACCCATTATTTGCGCCAGCCCAAGTAGAATTTTCAATCTCAAACTGACCCGAACAAGCTGTTCCCGAAAATGAATAATCGAGCGAAAAAGCTGGATATTGAGTTCCATTGGCTGCAAAATTTACTTGACCTACATTGGCAGTTTTAAATACTAAATAATTATAAACGCCGTCGGTTTGCTGTGGATCATTCAAAATACCATAATTGGCATTCAAATTAGTGATACTCACTGTATTCACAGGCCATTTTACGGTAACCTGAAAATCTTTGTAAATATAATTCAAATCCATACCTGTTGCTTCAAAATAAACAACAACTTGCTTTCCTACACCTTCTTTAATGCCTACGTTAAAATTTTGAGCATAACTTTGTAAGCTGCTAAAGCTAAAAAGGGAAAACAAAAAAAATGAAAATAATATGTAAATACGTTTCATTAGTGCTAATTTTAATATATTCGTTAAAATAGTAAGCTGCAATGTTGATTGTATAATTAAATTTTAAATAAGGCTTTTCAAAATAATATTTACTGAAATTAATATTATAACTTATTCAAATAAAATCAAAACTCTTTTCAAACTTGCGAAAACATAGAAATAGAGCTAAGATACAAAAATTAATTTCGATAAAAAAAGATTTAACAAAAATCAATACAATTATTTTTTAAATCTATCAAAATATATACCAAATAATTATGTTTCAATGAATATGATATTTAAAAATAAATAGTTACATTTTTTTTGTAAAAGCAACATCTTTCAAAAAAAAATCAATTTAGAACTAAATGCTAACTGTTTTCAAATAACGATTTTTGTCTTGCATTAAAAATTTTACCTAAATGCTTATAAGCGTGCTCGGTAGCTTCGCGTCCGCGTGGAGTTCGGTTTATGAAACCTTGCATTATCAAAAAAGGTTCATACACTTCTTCAATTGTGCCCGAGTCCTCGCCTACTGCTGTTGCAATTGTAGATAAACCAACAGGTCCGCCGCTAAATTTATCAATAATTGTAAGTAATATTTTATTATCCATCTCATCGAGTCCGTGCCTATCAATGCTCAAAGCTTCGAGGGCATAACGAGCTATTTCGAGGTCAATTTTTCCATTGCCTTTCACTTGAGCAAAATCGCGCACACGTCTAAGCAAAGCATTGGCAATACGAGGTGTTCCGCGACTTCGGCGCGATATTTCAATCGCTGCGTTTTCTTCAATGGGCACATTCAAAATGTAAGCCGAACGCTTTACAATTCCTACCAAAGTTTGAATATCGTAATATTCTAATAATGATTTAATTCCAAAACGTGCACGCAAAGGGCTTGTAAGCATTCCCGAACGCGTGGTGGCGCCTATCAAAGTAAAAGGATTGAGCGTAAGCTGCAAGGAACGTGCGCTTGGTCCTTTATCTATCATTATATCAATCTTATAATCCTCCATAGCCGAATACAAATATTCTTCTACAATAGGGTTTAAGCGATGAATTTCATCAATAAAAAGTACGTCTTTTTCATCGAGATTGGTTAATAATCCCGCCAAGTCGCCTGGTTTGTCGAGTACAGGTCCCGATGTAAGTTTCAGATTTACACCCAATTCGTTAGCTATAATATTCGCCAAAGTGGTTTTGCCCAAGCCTGGAGGTCCGTGCAAAAGCACATGGTCTAATGCTTCGCCACGCATTACTGCTGCTTTCACAAAAATAGTTAAGTTTTCGAGTATTTTTGCTTGCCCTTTAAAATCGCTAAATCGTTTGGGTCTTAACTCTTTTTCTAGTTCTTGTTCAGCCGCGGTTATTGTATCAAATCGTCTGTCTTCCATTGTTTTTTTTTAATTGGCATTTTCTGATAAAAAATGTTGCTTTTAAGTTCTTTATAGGTTTTCTTGAGTTTCGGATTCTTCTTTTGGTTCACTTAAATCTTCCTCTACTTTTTTGCCGTCAATTTTTATCAACTTGCCATTATCGTATTCAAGTGTCAATATTTCAACACTTTCCTTGTCATATTTGCGCCAAATTCGTTCGGGAATACCCATCGAATAGTATCTCTCCTCTTCTATTTTTTTATTTTCGTAATACAAAATAGCTTTTCCGTTTTCTTTATCAAGCTCATAGTTGCATTCGTATTTTAATTTCCCATTAGGATAATAATGCTTCCATTTGCCTGTTTTATAATCAGTTCTGTAAGTTCCTTCTTCGGTTTGGTCGCCAACATTATAAAACCATTTTCCTGTTTTTTCGCCTTCAAGGTATTTTCCCTGAGTTATAATTTCTTTGGCTTTTGTATATTCTACAAAATCGCCTTCTAGCTTGCCTTTTTCATATATTTCTTCGCGCAAAAGTTCGCCAGTTTCGTAGTACCAATACCATTTACCGCTCAAAAGTCCAGCTTTGTAGCTTCCTTTTTGCTCTATTTGCCCACTTTCAAAATAAAAAATCCACTCGCCTATTTTCATATTGCTCGAATACAATCCTTCATTCTTGAGCTTTCCGCTTTCAAAATAGAAACTCCATTTGCCTTGTTTTTTTCCATCGGCATCGAGCATTCCCGAAGCCATTAAAATGCCTTCATTTGTATAAACATTTGCAATAGAAGACGTTCCATCTTCTTTAAAGGTTCGATGAATGCCAATTGGCTTGCCATCAAGATAAGCTCCTGTCGATTTTACTGTGCCATTGGGATAGGTTTCGGTATGAACTTTAGCATCAACACGAACAGAATCTTTTGCCAATTTTTGTCCGTCTTGATATTTTTCGGCTACAATTTGCTTTCCATTTGAATCGTATTCTTTAAGTAACCCAGTAATTTTGCCATTGTTGTAGTTTACCTGACTTTTTACTTTTCCATTGGGGTGAAAATCTATCCAAACTCCTTGCTTTTCTCCACTTTGCGAATAACGATTCACCGCATCGGAGCTTGCCAAAAAATCATAACGATATTTAAAAATTGTTTTCAAGGTTACGCCGTCTTCTTTGTATTCTTTGGCTTCACCATGTTTCATATTTTCTTTATAATTTATAATTTTATGTAAATTTCCATTCGAATAATAGTAATAAGATACTCCTTCTCGTTTGTCGTTTATAAACATTTCTTTTGAAAGAAGTGAGTTTTTTAAAGTATCATTAGATTCTTGATAAACAAAATAATAGCCACCTTTTTTCCCTAAAGTGTAATTGATTTTCTTCAAAGTATCGCCCTTTTCATTGTAAAAAACCCACAAGCTATCGAGCATATTCGACTTTCTATTTCCTTCTGATTTAAGCTGACCGTTTGGATAATAATTTTTCCAATATCCTTCGGGGTTTCCATCTTTCATTTTGCCTTCGCTCATAATATTTCCATTGGGATAATTGAATCGATTATACCCATTGGGGTTAATTTCTTGTGAAAAAATATTTTCACAAAAAAATAAAAAGAAAGCAAGTGAAAAAAAAGCAACTTTTAATGGTTTCATAAATCTAATTATTTATTCAATTTTTTTATCTATAAAAATTTGAATTTCTTCGAGTAAAAGACCTAGATTTTCAGCTATTTCGTGTAGAGAAAATCCACGTTCGTTCATTTTCCGAACTGCTGCTTGAAGTTTATTCAGAGCCTCTTCCTTTTGGTTGCGCTCTATTTTTTCTCTTTCTTCTGCCTCTTGGGCTTTGCTTTCTGCTTCTTTGGTTTTGATCTCAGCCTCTTTCATTTTACTCACAGCTTCTTCAATAGCAGCACGTTCTACTCGTACTCTGTCCCAGTATTTTTCATAATACTCAAGCTCATTTTTGGTAAAAGCCGAAACCTGAAGATATTCCAATGCCGATTTTATAGCTTCAATTGATGTTAAATCGTCCGAAACTTCTTTGGTAGATTCGTCAATTTCTGTTAAAAAACGAAGCCATAAATTGCGCATTTTTTTCTGAGTAAAATTTTGTACTGCAAACTTAGGTAACTCTATAAAAATGAGCTCAATTCCTTTAATTTCTTCTTGTGGTATTTCGTGATGAGCCAAGCGATAATGATGGTAAAAATTAGTAGCGTACTTTGGGTCAGTCAAAAAAATATCATTTACCAAACTAAGCCCGTAAACAGGACAAAGTTCGGAATATTTATGTCCCTTATCTATCTGTTTTACATAAGCTTTGCCTGCATTGAACAACATTCTGTTTTTAAAAGAGCTTGTCCAGTACATTTGCATTTCTACTATAAATTGCCTTCCAAAATTATCGGTGCATTTTACATCTACAATAGAGTGCTTCAACTCAGGCAATTCCGGCAACATAGCCGGATCTTCATAAACCAAATGAGTTATAAATTGCTCTTCGTGCAAAGGCAACAACGAATTTAAAAAGCTTTTCATAATTTCAGGGTGCTGTCCAAAAATTTTACGAAAAGTTAAATCGTTTTTCGGATCTAAATATTTTATATATGTTGTATTTAACATTTTTGCTATTTTTCTTTAAAATACTAAAAATCAATTTTATAACTTTAAATAAATCTTTTTTCCTAACTAAAACTACAAACCTAATTTTTCCGAAATATCAAGCATTCGTTTTAT
>JAIFNL010000272.1 GCA_020047755.1 Bacteroidota bacterium | reverse complement strand
TGGATTTTTGGCTTTGGAGAATTTTTTTGGCAAAAAATGGGGTTTTTGAGGGTTTTTTGGCTGAATTTTGGTTTTAGAGTGGAAAGTGGGCTGGGAAATTGGGAAAGTTTTTCGGCTTTTTTAATGTTTAATGTTTAACGATTAATGGTTAATGTTTTTTTTACCACGAATGCACGAATTTTTTTTTTGCTTTTGTAATGGGAACGCTTTTATAATTGATTATTGATAGTTTATTGATACGATGACTTAAAGCCACCTGTATCAATTATACGCTTGGTGCTGGCATCACGTAAATTATCAATTAATGTTCTTTAACATTAACTTTTTAAGAATATTGGATTTTTAGCCTTGTAATCAACAATATACACGTATTAATACTTAATGTAATTAACAAAAATTAAAAGACTATTTGGAGTATAAAGTAGAATATTTATATTTGGCACAAATTATTAAATAAATTTTTTAACCTGAAATTTAGTTTTATGAAGAAAATTACTCTAATACTGGCACTCTTGAGTTTCTTGGGAATGCAAGTTATTATGGCTCAGACCACAGTAACGGGTACTGTTACTGATGATAGTGGAGCACCCATTCCGGGAGCTACCATTGTTCCGCAAAGCAATGCGCAATATGGAACACTTTCTGAGAGCGATGGCTCTTACAAAGTAGAAGTTCCTGCTGGTGAAACTCATTTGAAAATCTCTTTCTTAGGAAAGCAAGACCAAGTAGTAGAAATTGCCGGACGTTCGGTGATTAATGTTACTCTTAAAGGAGAAGATGTAGTAGTAGAAGATGTTATAGTAGTGGCTTATGGTACTGCTAAAAAGTCATCTTATACTGGTGCCGTAGGTGTTGTTGATTCTAAAGATTTAGAAATAAGAACAGTAACCTCTATAACTTCGGCTTTGGAAGGTGCTACAACAGGTGTTCAATTAACTTCTTCTTCGGGGCAGCCCGGTAGTGCACCAAATATTCGTATTCGTGGATTTGGTACGCTAAACGGTGTAGCTTCTCCTCTTTATGTAGTGGACGGAGCTCAGTACGAAGGCGATATTTCTAACATCAACCCCGACGATATTGCATCGATGACTATCTTAAAAGATGCTTCATCTACCGCTCTTTATGGTGCTCGTGCCGCCAATGGTGTAGTAATGATTACTACCAAAAAAGGTAAAAAAGGTGCTGGCTTAAAAGTAAATGTAAAATCCGTTAATGGTATTGTTAGTCAAGCTATTCCTTATTATGAAACTGCCGAGGCTGGTGATTATTACGAGTTAATCTTTGAAGCTTACAAAAATTCATTGATTTACAGAGCAACCAACCCATTAAGTCCCGATGCTGCTGCTGCCGATGCAGTTGCTAATATTTACAGCAAATTGAAATACAACCCTTTTAATGTACCCAATAATGAAATAGTAGGGCTTGATGGAAAATTAAATCCCAATGCTAAACTTATTGCGCCAAGCTTAAACTGGTATGAACCCTTAGAACAAGTTGGTTTCAGACAAAATCACAACATTTCGGTAACTGGCGGCGGCGAAGACCACGACTTCTTACTTTCAATTGGTTATCTTGACGAAACTGGCTACGTAGTAGAATCAAACTACGAACGTATCAATGCCCGCATGAATTTCAATGCTCGACCTAAAAAATGGTTGAACGTAGGAACTAACTTTGCTGGTGTTTTAACCACCAAAGGCTTATCTTCTGCTGCCGATGGAAATACAAGCTATGCAAACCCTTTCTTCTTTGCTCGTAACATGGGACCTATTTATCCTGTATATATTGCTGACCCACTTACTGGCGAATACATTTTAGATGCTGCTGGTGAAAAACAATACGACTTAGGTGGTGGATATACCGACCTTAACATTAATGCAAGACCTGTAAACCCAAACAGACATATTGTTGCCGAATTGGATTACAACAACAACATAGCTAAAGCCAATAACATAAGCAACCGTTCGTATGTGGATTTTGAATTTATGGAAGGTTTAAAATTTACGGTTTCTTATTCTATTGACATCAACAACTACAAAGACTCTGAATTTGAGAACCCAATAGTAGGTGATGGCGCACCCACAGGACGTTACAACCAAACACGTTTTTCAAGAACAACCACTAACTTTAACCAATTGCTCAATTATCAAAAGTCATTGGCAGGTGTTCATAATTTCGATGTTTTACTCGGACATGAAAACTTCTCAAGAGAATATACCGAAAATTATGGTATGATGTCGCAACAAATAGTAGATGGTATTTATGAATTTGATAACTTTGTTACTCCTACAAGCCTTTCGGGTTATACTTCAAATAAAAAGAACGAAGGATACTTCTTCCGTTTAAATTATAACTACAATAGCAAGTATTATTTATCGGCTTCTTATCGCTACGATGGTTCTTCGGTATTTCACGAAGATGTACGCTGGGGAGGTTTCTTCTCGGTAGGTGCTTCTTGGATGATTGATAACGAAAATTTTGCCAAAAACATAACTTGGCTAGACGAATTAAAATTCAGAACTTCTTACGGACAAGTAGGTAACGACCTTATTGGTGGTTTCTATGCTTACCAAGCTCTTTATGCTACATTCCCTAACGCTAGCTCGCCCGGATTGGTATGGAGCGAAGTTGGAAACTCTCAACTTACTTGGGAATCGAACAATAGCTTTGACTTAGCACTCGATTTTGGCATATTCAAAAACAAACTTCATGGTTCTATTGAATATTACAAAAAAGTATCTGCCGATTTGTTGTACAACATGCCTTTGCCATTGTCTATGGGATTAAGTTCGCAACCACGCAACATTGCTACTCTTTACAACCAAGGTTTTGAATTTGGTTTGGGTAGTACTGTAATTAATACCGACAACTTTACTTGGGACATAAACATTCAAGCCTCTACCATTAAGAACGAAATAACCGAAATACCCGATCCATTTGTAAGCGGTTCTAAACGTTGGGCAGTAGGGCACTCTATTTACGATTTCTATATGTATGAATACTACGGAGTAAACCCTGAAACAGGTGCGCCTCAATATCAAGTTTGGGAAGAAGATGCCGAAGGAAATACAACTAGAAAATACAATGAAGACGGTACTCCTGTTCTTGCTGAAAAATATTCTGATGCAGGAAAAGGTTATATTGGCGAATCGGCTATTCCAGACCTTTTTGGTTCTATCACTAATAAAATAAGATACAAAAACTTTAGCCTCGATGTATTATTAACTTACTCTCTTGGTGGTAAAGTTCTTGACTATGGTTATGCTACTCTTATGAACGGTGGTACTTACGGAAACTCTATACACATAGACCAATTAGACGGTTGGAGACAAGCTGGCGACCAAACCGATATACCTCGTTTAGAAATAGGAAATACAAACATTAACCCTACTTCTTCTCGTTGGCTAACCGATGCTTCTTATTTATCAATTAGAAACATAAACTTTAGCTATACTTTCAACGACATTATTTCTGACAAACTAAACGTAGATGATTTGCGTATATTTGTAGCAGGCGAAAATTTAGCCATGTTCAATGCTCGAAAAGGAATGGACTCGCAAGAATCATTTGATGGTACTACAAGCAATGTTTACTTGCCATCAAGAGTTTTCTCTTTGGGTGTTAACTTAACATTCTAAATTTAGTTGCGTTTTTTAATATATTAAAAAAAAATAGTTATGAAAAAACATATTTTAAAATTAACAGTATTCTTCTTAGCAATAATGCTTAGTGCAGGTTGCAAAAAAGAGTATTTAGAAACTTCGCCTACCAATGCGGTTTCTCCAGCCAATGCCCTTTCTACCCCTGCCAATATGATGGTAGCCTTAAACGGTGTGCATCGTACTATGTATTCCCAATCTATTTTAGGTGATTTCAACAATGCTGGCGATGGTTACATTATGCCTTGGATGGATTTTGCTGCCGACGATGCTCAACACTCCGACGTAGGAAACGGCTGGTTTCGTGGCATTATGCAATGGATAGTGCATACCAATGCTACTAGTGGCGATGTAGAATGGTTATGGTATCATTATTACCATATCATTGGCAACGTGAATGCAATTATAAATGCTTCCGAAGGAATGACCGAAGACAAAGTGCTTTCAAATGTACTAGGGCAAGCCAAAGCTTACAGAGCTTGGGCACACTTTAACTTAGTTCGTTTGTTTGCCAAAAACTACATACATGGTAATCCGGCTACTGACTTAGGTGTACCTATTATGCTAGCTACCGCAGCTCCTTACGAAGGACTACCAAGAGCTACCGTAGCTGAGGTGTATGCCCAAATAGAAAAAGACATTACCGAGTCTATTGCGCATTTCCAAAATGCTTCGGCTAGAGTAGATAACTCGCACCTTTCGCTAAAAGTAGCTCAAGGACTTGCTGCTCGTATAGCACTTACTAAAGGCGACTGGGCAAGTGCTGCTACTTATGCAAACGCTGCTAGAACTGGTTATAATATTATGAACGAAACAGAGTATAAAAGTGGTTTTAATACATTTACTGGTACTGAAGTAATGTGGGGTTCACGCATTGTGCCAGACCAAACCACTTATTATTACGCTTGGTTTTACTACATTGGTACAAACTTCAACGGAACTCAAAACCGTTTGAATCCAAAATTCATTAACAACACGCTTTTCCACAAAATACCCGATACCGATTATCGTAAAAAAATGTGGCTCGAAAAAGCACCGAACTCTAAAACAGGTTGGACAGTTAATGACCCTAACTATGCTACTAAAGCATTATTTGATGCTGCTAGAGCTACAATTATAACCAACTATAAAATGACCACTGCCTTTAGAACTCACCCTTATATGTCGGTAAAATTCTTAAACAAAACAGGTCCAACCATAGACCCTGACGATTTGATTTTTATGAGAGTATCCGAAATGTATTTGACTGAAGCTGAAGCATTGGCTCGAAACAATCAAGATGCCGAAGCTGCTGCTGTGTTATTTAGTTTAATTTCAAAACGCGACCCTGCTTATGTACTTTCTACAAACACAGGCACAGATTTGATTGAAGAAATTAAAACGCACAGACGTATTGAACTTTGGGGTGAAGGACACAGATGGTTCGATTTACTTAGATACGACGAAGGCTTTGACCGTACTGGAACAGGTGCTGACCAAACTCTTTATCAAGCTGGATTTGCACAAGCAAAACCTTCTTTGAATCCGAACTGGGTTTTCAAAATACCACAAAAAGAAATTGATGCTAATCCAAACATCAATGCTGAGCATCAAAACCCTTCGAGTAACTAGTTTTATGCTTCAAATAGTTAGCGATTGTTAGTCTTTCGCTAAATTCATTAAATAATTAAAGGGGGTCAGACCAACGTTGTAGGTCTGACCCCCGTTTTTTTGCTAGTAGGCGCAGTGGTTTGATAAATAGTGTTTGAAAGAAAATGCATCATTTTTTTGAAAATTAAAAAAATAAGAACCGTTCGACCGACTTGTCGGTCTGTCGGTTAGGTAGTTAGGAAATCA
>JAIFNL010000291.1 GCA_020047755.1 Bacteroidota bacterium | reverse complement strand
TACAATTTGTAAATAAAAATAAATCAGTATATTTGCACTTGTATGTCGTACATTATAATAGAACAATAAGCGACACTCGGAGTGTCGGGTAGTGAAACGTTAGGCACAATAAAAATTGATGATTATGATATAATGATTATGATATTTTTTAAATTTGTACTTCTAAAATTTAATAATAGCATATAAATATTACTACTTATGAAATTAGTTGAAAAAATAATTCAAAAATTAGAAAATTGCATAACAAACGATTATTACGAAAGTCTTGAAACAGAAACTTTTGAATTAAAAAATCAACCTGCAAATCAAAAAGATAAGGAATATTCTTCTATAAAAGAAACTATTTGTTCTTTTTTAAATACTAATGGTGGAATTTTGTTAATTGGTATTAAAGAAGACATTAAAAATAAAAAATACATCTTTAAAGGTTATAAAAGCGATTTTGAAGAAAGTATAAAAATTCTTGAAAAAGAAACGGTTCAGGATATCAATAATAACCCAATTGAAATATCAGAATTTATTAAATTTGAAATTCGAGATTTTTTAGACGGAAATATTTTACTTTTATACATTGATAGACTTCCTCACGATAAAAAATATGCTTTTTTTAATAAAATTGCTTTTGAAAGAAAACTTACTGGCGACCATCCAATAGACCAGAATAAAATTCTTGCACATGAAGAGTATAAACAAGAAATTCAATATGCAAAGGAATTACACCCTATAATAAATTCAAATATTAATGACCTTTCTGTTGACAAGTTAAATGATTATATTTATTTGATAAATATTAAGAAGAAAATAGAAAGCAATAAATCAGATATTGAAAGTGCAAAATCTTTTTTATTAAGAAAATCATTTATTACAAAAGATTTTCAACCAACTATTTTGGGAATGTTAGTTTGTGGAGAGCATCCGGAAGATTATCTTGGAACACGTTGTGAAGTAGATTGCTTTGTTAATAATCCGATAAAAATTGCACAAAACAAACAAGTTTTTAAAGATAATATTTTGCAATTACTTGATTTAAGTTTTAATTTCATTTACAGTAATATTCAAATTTCGATAACTTCGCAAAACGGTGGAACAGCAATCGCAGAATACCCAGAAGATTTAATAAGAGAATGTATCAATAATTCGCTCGCTCATAGAGATTATACAATTGACAGATTTATAAATATCGATATTGTTCCCCAAAAGCATATTGAAATTAGAAATCCTGGCGGATTTAAAAAATCATTATTAATAGAAGAAATAAATCATGAAATTCCGTTACGTAGAATTATTCCAAACCAAAAACCAGTAAATCCAAAGCTTGCAGATGTTCTGAAAGTATTTAATAAATACGAAGGGAAAGGGATTGGAATGGCAACACTTGTAAATGAATGTTTAAACGATAAAATTGATTTACCTTACTATAAATTTCGTGCAGAAAATGATATATCTTTGGTAATTCCAAGTGGCAAATTATTAGACGAAACAATCGAAAGTCTTATTTCGATGTTTTCTGGTTTTATTGAAAACTTAACAGAAGGCGAACAATTAACAAATGCACAAAAACATATTATTGCTTATCTCTATAAATCTGAAAGAGAAAATGATAATTATCGTTATACTATTTTATTAACACCTGATAATAACCATTTTGACGCAATAAAATCATTAGAAAAATCGAAATTAATATACAAACATCCATTAAGTAGCCCCATTCATCCAATTTTTATTTTAAATAGAGAATTAACCAAACAAAATTTTAATTCTGAATTAACTTCGACTTTTGGTAATTCATATATTTCTCTTAGTAACGATTATAAAGAATGTTTAAAAATAATTTATAAAATCAATACTTATAGCAAAGTAAAATCAGTATCAGCTTCGCAAGTTGGTAATATTCTATATCTTAATCAATATCAAAAAATACTTGATATTAAATCGTTTGATAATTTTAAACGGAAAATACGAAATATATTTAATAAATTAGAGCAAGGTGGATTTATTGTAAAATTAAATAAAAAATATTTAATAAATAAAGAGTACAAAAAAAGCTTATTCGATTGAAAATGCCACTAACATGCGTTAGACCGACCAGTTTTGTTTTTTGGGGCTTGCCGCAGGCGCAACTCAAGCCCCAAAAAACAAAACCGTCGGCTACCGCTGTCCGTTAGCAACTATAAAATAATAAAAATATATGGCTATTAGTCTAAGAAATGATAATAAAATTGTAGTTTTTCAAGATAACTACTTATATATTTTGAATACTGGTTTTATTAAGGAAGAAATCATAAAAACTCGTTTTGAGCAAACTATTGATAAAATGTTTTTTGTAAACGAGAATACTTTGTTCCTAACAAGCAGTTTTGCAGAACCATTAGATGGTATAATTAAATATAATATTTCTGAAGAAAAAATTGAATGGTATCAATATATAAAAGAACCTGATAGGTATATCGTTTTTTCTCATGATAAAAAATTCATTTATTTTCACTCATTAGCATATGGCGGTATAAGTCGTGTAAATAAAGTAAATTGTGAAAATGGCGTAATTGAATTTATAGAATTGCCCAATACAAATAACTGGGCAAAACACATTATTGGTTGTTTAAAAAACGATATAATTGTAGCTGATAAAATAAGTTATTGTAAAATTGATTTTGAAAACAAATCTGTTAATGAATTTATATTTGATAAGGATTATTTATTTCTATGGTATTCGACCATAGTAGATGAGGAAATTATCTATTTAGGTTATGGTAGCATAAACGATTTCCCTAATTTTAAAATAAAACTCTTAAACTATCCCAATATCTTAAAAGATGCAGTAGATATTAAATTCTCAAATAGCAATAAATATTATGCAATATCATATGATTTTGGAAAAACGCCTTTTATTGGTTCAATTAAATGTTTTGATTATAGAACACATTTGTGCGAAGTTGAAATTAATGAAGACATTTTAGATTTTTGTATTGATGAAACAACAAATTGTTTGTATATTGAAGTTAAGAAAAAATTATTAATCTACGACATTACTCAAAATAATAAATTAGTGAAAGAAATAGAATTATAATAAAAGTTGCTAACATGTACCATGCAAACCACCAAATTTATTAGTGGTTAGAAAAGAGGAATTTTGTAAATTTACAAGAGCGAAAGAAATGTGAAAAAGCATTGATTACTCATCAAAAATGTATAATTTTGCTGGAAAATAAAAAGTAAATTTAACTTGTCGGGCAGTTTAATACATAAATACTGATTTGCAGATGCTTTTAGCTGAATGCGAAAGAAAGTGGGCTGGATACGGGGTTCTTTGAGGGAGTAAGCCCGTCTGGCAAGCGCAATGCAAAACTGACAATAATAAGTAAGTTTTCAAAATTAGTTTATACTTTTCTTAGTGTTCTTCGTGGTTAATTATTATTCCAATTAACCACAAAGTACACGAAGAATAACACAAAGAAAAAAAAGATTTTAATATAAACTAATTTTAATCATTTACTTACAAGGTTTAAAATAGTAATGGTATGATTTTAAAAATAATAAATAACGAGTTATTAACTGCATATCTAAATGCCGTTTGTAAGGATTTACAAAAATCTTTTGATGCGTTGGAAGATGCAGAAATTTCAAACGATACGTTTAGTTTTTACACTTCGGTAGCATCTGTATTTTCAAGTAAAATAGAAGGCGAAGCTATTGAATTGGATAGTTACGTGAAGCATAAAAGATTTGGTATTGAGTTTTTGCCCGACTACACCAAAAAGATAGATGACTTGTATAGTGCCTATACCTTTGCCAAAACCAATGTACTCAACAGAGCCAATATTGGCAAAGCTCACAAATTATTGAGCAAACACATTGTAGCCAAGCATCAGCAAGGCAAATTGCGAACACAAAATATGTATGTAAGCACACCCGATGGAAAGATTGAGTATGTGGCTGCTTCGCCTTATGAAGTAGAAACCGAAATGGAAAAATTGTATAGCGATATTGAATTACTTTTGAAACAAGAACTTAGCATACACGAAGTTTTCTTTTTTGCTTCGATGATTCATTTGGTATTTGTAAAAATTCATCCGTGGAACGATGGCAATGGCAGAAGCGCACGGCTAATAGAAAAATGGTTTTTAGCTCAAAAGTTAGGCTACAAAGCATGGTTTGTGCCAAGCGAAAGAAACTACTATCGGCAGCATCAAATCTATTACAACAACATTAGGGCATTGGGTTTAGAATATCAGGAACTGGATTACAGCAAAGCAATGCTTTTTTTGCGCATGTTGCCCGATAGCGTGAATAACGTGGTGAAACTTTACAGTAATGATTAATGCTTAATGTTGGTAATTGATACGATGACTTGGAAGCCACCTGTATCAATAAAGTATTTTTAAAGAATTTCTTTTATTTTGGTTTCAAATTCATTGTATTTGAAATCTTTGAGGGGATTTTAGCACTATTAACATGGTACAAAAAAATAAATGAATAGCTTTTTGTAAAATATTGCAATCGTAATAAAAAAAATATACTTTTGCATAAAAACAAATTTATTTTATGATTGAACGTTTTGTAAATAATAATAAAACAAGCATAAATGAAAAAAGAATTTATATCAGAACTTTTTAAAAAGTTTGAAGATGCCTGTTATGATTTTGATGGTATAGAATGTTGGAGTGCAAGAGAATTACAAGACATTCTTGGTTATTCGCAATGGAGAAATTTCAAAAATGTAATTGATAAAGCTCAAAAGTCTTGTGAACAAGCAGGTGAAGAAGCTAAAAACCATTTTGCTGAATTCAGCAAAATGGTAGAAATTGGAAGTGGAGCTCAAAAACCAGTTGAAGATATTGCATTAACAAGATATGCTTGTTATTTAATTGCTCAAAATGGAGATGCAACAACAAAATCTGAAATCGCTTTTGCTCAAACCTATTTTGCTGTTCAAACCAGAAAACAAGAAATAATTGAAAAACGATTATTAGATGTTGCAAGGGTTACAGCTCGTGAAAAATTATCTCAATCCGAAAAAAAACTTTCTGGAATTATTTTTGAAAGAGGAGTTGATAATAAAAGTTTTGCAATTATTCGTTCAAAAGGTGACCAAGCATTATTTGGTGGAAGAACAACAAACGATATGAAACGTATCTTGCTAGTTCCTGCAAATCGTCCATTAGCTGATTTTCTTCCGACATTAACAATCAAAGCAAAAGATTTTGCTACAGAATTAACAAGTCATAATGTTATCGATAAAGATTTAAAAGGTGATGGTCAAATAACAAAAGAACACATTGACAACAATTTGGCTGTTAGAAAAATGCTACAAGATAGAGGTGTTAAACCAGAACAACTTCCGCCATCAGAAGATATAAAAAAAGTAGAACGTAGGCTTGAAAGCGATGAGAAGAAGATTTTAAAAGAAGTTAAGAAAATTCAAGAAAAGAACAAAAAATAATAAGATATTTAATGCTTGTCGCATTTTAAAGAAGTTCTTTTATTTTGGTTTCAAATT
>JAIFNL010000157.1 GCA_020047755.1 Bacteroidota bacterium | reverse complement strand
TTCTGGGTTCTGTCATAAATTCCTATCGGCATTTTATCGGCATTGTGTACAATCAGATTGTAAGTTGCGCCCAATTGTTGTTTTTTTTCTTTTCTAAAAAGCCAAATCGGTTGATGTGCGCCTGCAAATTGCATTGTTTTTTTTTCAAAATCGATGGCAATAAGCGAAATATCCAAACCATCGAGGGTTTCGCCGGTTTCGTTGTTTTGGTTGAGCCTGTAAATAATAAGTGCCCTAAGCTCGTCGAGTATTTTCGCAGGGCAAAGAGCTTGTTTTGAGCTTTTTAAATTACCAAAAATATGATTGAGCTGCGAAATACCCAAAATACTCATAAAGGCTCCCGGTACGCCATGCCCTGTGCAATCGGCAGCAACAATGTATAGCGTGTCTTCAATTTTCTCGAACCAATAAAAATCGCCGCTTACAATATCTTTGGGTTTGTAAAAAATAAAATTATCGGCTATTGCGCTTTCTAGCAATTGGTTAGAAGGAAGCATAGCTTGTTGTATTCGTTTAGCATATTCAATGCTATCGGTAATATTTTGGTTTTTGATGCTCAATTCTAAATTTAGTTTTACTATCTCTTCTCTTTTTTGTTTGAGTTCTAAATGAGCATTCACTCTTGCCAGCAACTCCTTAGGATTGAATGGCTTAGTAACATAATCGGAAGCACCCAGCGAAAAACCTTGCACAATATCATCTAATTCGTTCAAAGCGGTTAAAAAAATAATGGGAATATTTTGAGTTTCAGTATTTTCCTTCAAAATTTTACACACCTCAAATCCGTCAATTTCGGGCATCGAAACATCTAAAAGTATCAAATCGGGAAGCAATTCGGCAATAATATCGAGGGCTTCTCGTCCGTTTTGTGCAAAGCTAGTGTTAAATCCTTTTTGGTGAAGAATATTGCCAAGAACTTGTAGATTTTCTACAATGTCATCAACTACCATTATTTGAAAATTTTTTGCTTCCATACTTAGCTTTTTGTTATAAATAAGTATAAATTATCAAGCTTATTTAATTTTTCTTTAATTTTTCCTATGGCAAACGTGTTGATGTACTCTATTATTTGATTTGCCAAAAGAGTCAATGGTTGTATTTTAAAATCCTCACTTAATTGAATTAATTGAAGTATGAATTGCCTTAGTTTGTTGGTATTTATCGATTTGCGGTAAGTTTCGCTTGCGTTGTACCATTCACTAAATTGTAGTTTAAATTGCTCCGACAGGTTGTTTTCTTGCAAAAAAACATCTAATCCTTCTTGTTTTTCTATTATTTCGATGCCTGTTGGTGGTAATTTTTGATAAGGCAAAAATTTTAACAATTCGCTTATAAGTTCATATTTTGAAGTTGGTTTTAGTAAACAAGCATCTACTAAATCGTTGAATTTCAGCATATCACTTTTTATTACTGACGCTGTAAGTACTATAATGGGAATTGTTTTGTACTTTGTGTGTGTTCTCAAAACAGCAACCAATTCATCTCCTCTCATTTCGGGCATCTGTACATCTATCAACAGCAAATCGAAGGTTTCTTTTTCGAGCATTTGCAAAGCAATTGCTCCATTTTCGGCTTCTTTTATTTCAATATTAAATGGTTCCAGATAGCCTTTTACTACTTTCCGGTTGGTTTCGATGTCCTCTACCAAAAGTATTTTGGCTTTATTGAAATGAATATAAGTTAAATCTTGTTTCTCCTCTGAGCTTGAGTTTTTGATGGTGGCAATGATAAGATTTGGAATAACAATGCTAAATTTACTGCCTTTTCCTACTTCACTTTCTAGCTCAATGGTTCCGTTCATAAGTTCTACCAAACGTTTGGTGATGCTTAGCCCAAGTCCGGTTCCACCAAAGCGAGCACTTTGCCCTTTTTGCTGCTTGAATGGCTCAAAAATCTGTATTTGCTCGCTTTTTTGAATGCCAATTCCGGTGTCGCAAATATCAAGCTGTAAGTCAATTTTATTGGTATTATTTATGGTTTTAACAACAGCCTTCACATTCACACGAACGCTACCTTGATCGGTAAACTTTATTGCATTGCCTATTAAATTGAACAAAACTTGGCGCAAGCGCAACTCATCGAAAATAATTGCTTTAGGAAGATTTGGCTCTATATGTATTTCAAATTCAAGATTTTTTTGTTTTGCAACAATCGAAAATATCTGATTTATTTCATTAAAAATAGTATTTGGGTTTATAGCAATGTAATTCAATTCCAACTTTCCGGCTTCAATTTTGGCAAAATCGAGAATGTTGTTGATAAGTAGTATCAGATTTTTTCCACTTTTTTGTATTCCTTCTAAATACTCTATTATTTCTGCATTATTTCCAATTTTATCCTTTAAAATTTCCGAAAATCCCAAAATTGCATTCATTGGTGTTCTAATTTCGTGGCTCATATTTGCCAAAAATTCGCTTTTCATTCTATTAGCTTGTTCAGCCAATTCTTTGGCGTGCTCCATTTCGGTGGCAGCCTGTTTTATAGGCGTAATGTTGCTATAAATAGTTATCACACCGTTGGTTTGGTTTTTAAAATTGAGCAAAGGCACTTTTACTACATAATACCACTCGTTTTGCCCATTGGCATTTGTTACAATTTCTTCGTATTGTATTATTTTCGTTTGATTTTTAAGTATTTGAATGTCTTCTTTTCTATGTTTTTTTGCTATTTTAGGAGGAAGAATATCAAAATCGGTTTTGTCTATAATGCTATGGGCTTGTTTAAATCCAAAAACTTCGAGCATACTTTTGTTGGCAATAACAATTTTGAAATTTTTGTCTTTAACCCAAATTTTATTGGGCAAAGTATCTATCAAAATACGCATAAGATTCCGCTCATTATCAAGCTCTTGTGTGCGGTTTTGCACCATCAACTCCAAACTTTCGCGGTAAACATGAAGCTCTTGTTCTTGTTCTTTGCGCTCAGTTATATCGCGCATGATTCCCAAAATACATTCCACTCCCGCAAAATAAATTATTTCGCCAGAAATTAATGCCGTAAAAATTTCCCCCGACCGCTTGCGAAAAGTAGTTTCCATATTTG
Source organism: Bacteroidota bacterium (assembly GCA_020047755.1). Lineage (GTDB taxonomy): Bacteria > Bacteroidota > Bacteroidia > Bacteroidales > JAIFNL01 > JAIFNL01. Next base: position 3,394 of record JAIFNL010000157.1, on the reverse strand, counting down.
CTACTTTTCGGTTTGTATTCATTTTTGTTACAAACGTTTGCCTATCCTTTTCATCTACCCAAAGATTAATATCAAGTGTTGTTTTTCCTCTAATTTCGTCTTGAAAATAATCTGTTTGGCGCGAAAAGCTATCATTTACCACTATTATTTCGTTGCCTACCAAAGTACTAATCAAAATCATATCGGGAATAATATGAAATACTTTAAAAAAGCGTTCGTGGCTTTCACGCTGTTTTTTTATGGTGCGTTCGAGCTGAATGGTGCGTTGTTTTACTCTGCTATCTAGCTCATCATTAATATTTTTGAGGTCTTCTTCATACTTTTTTCGTTCGGTAATATCTCTAGCAGCAGCATAAACAAAATCGCCCACCGGAACACTTCGCCACTCGATGAAACGATAATCGCCGTCTTTTGTTCTATATCGGTTGATAAATTCCGAAATAGGAGTATGATCATTAATTAATTTTATTTGCTGCTGAGTAGATTCTATGTCGTCGGGGTGTACAAAATTAAGAAATGGAGTATTTTCTAATTCACTTATTTGGTATCCCAAAATAGCTTCCCAAGCCTTATTTAATCGGATAAAATTGCCATTATTGTCTGCAATACAAAGCAAATCGAGTGCAACTGTGAAAAAATTTTCAAACTCCTCTTTTTTCGCACTCAAAATACGCTCCACTCTGATTCGTACATCAATTTCTTTTTGCAAAATATCATTAGCCATAGCCAAAGCCAACGTGCGCTCGTTTACTTTATTTTCGAGTATTTGGTTTAAATGAAGCAACTTTTGTTCGTATTCTTTTTTCTCTGAAATGTCTTCTTTTATAGCCAAATAATGAGTAATTTGTCCATTAATATCCATTATAGGTGCTATATTCGACGACTCCCAATACATTTCTCCGTTTTTGCGTTTGTTGCGAAAAACGCCTTTCCATTCGTTTCCCGAGCTTATTTGTTGCCACAAATTGCGATATTCTTCTTCCGAAGTGTAGCCCGTTTTGAGGATTCGTGTATTGCTACCAACCAGCTCGTCAATACTGTAACCCGTTGTTTCTGAGGCTCTAATGTTTGCATATTCTATATTGCCCTTCAAATCGGTAATTACAATACTCGTAGGATTTTGTTCTACGGCTCTGGATAAGTAAAGCAGTTTTTTTTCGGCAGTTACACGCTCGGTAATATCTACTCCATTGCATTGAATTTCAATAGGTTGGTCTTTTTCATCAGTTAGGCAAACAAATTCCCACAAGGTTGTTCTAGTGATATTGTTTTTATAGGGCTTATCCAACTCAACTTTTACTATTCTTCCGGGTTCTTTCAAGCAAAGTTCTACCGCATTTTTAGCACGCTCATGGTGATAGACACAAATAGCATCTAACGAATAGCTTCCAAGAATACCCGTTTTATGTAGCCAACCAAAATCTTTCTCAAATTTGTTGTTGCAATACGTATAGTTGCCTTCTAAATCGGTGCGCAACACATAATTTGTTTGCGAATTGACCAGATTTTTCAACCACTTTTCGCTAAATTGCAACGATTGTTCTGCTGTTTTTTGCTTATGTATGTTTGCTAATGAGCCTCTAACTCCAATAATTTCTTCGTTTTCTATAATTGGGTTGGTTGAAATGCGTACCCAGCATATTTTATTTTCTTTGGTAAAATATCTATATTCCAAAAAAGAAAAGCCCTTTTTTCCAAGATATTTCAATGCCTTTTTCAATTTAGGAATGTCATCGGGGTGCACATAAGCAAAAATGTTTTTGCCTATTATTTCTTCCGGCGTATAACCCAATGTTTTTGTTATTGCCAAACTCACATATTTTATAGTTCCTGCGGTGTCAATTTCATAAATAACATCATTTATACTTTCTATCAGGTTTTTATAAACCCTTTCACTTGCATTCAATGCTATTTCTTTTTCTTTTTTTTCTATAAAATGGGCAATTCTAACAGCTAATGTGTACAATAATTTCGATTCTTCAGGCAAAAAAATAGCTGTTTTTTTATTTTCGCTTCCTATTAAATAGCAAACGTCTATTTTGCCAATTATTTTGCCTCCTATTTTAATATTCTCGCTAAGCAAACAGTCTGTTTCCTCAAAATTTTGAGTTGCAAATTCATTTGCATAGTACGAAATACGAGCTTCTGCTATTTCGGGAAATTGAAAGCTTTCAGGAATTACTTGCACTATTTTTTCAATCACTTCACTCAGCAAAAGGCTCGAATCGCTTGTAAATTCCGAAACATAATTATGGCAATTCAATTCCTTCACTCTTTCTTTGAGCTGATATTTCAGTGAAGCCACTTCTTCTTTTAGTAATTCGCTTTATTTCGGTTAATCTTGTTTTTTGCAAAACTTCTAAAAACGGTACTTCTTCCTTGTTTCGTTATTTCTATTTACAAAATAGATTACAATTTTTAAATTTAAAGTTGTTTTCAAAAAAAATTCATGATTTTTGAAATACATTTTTAACAATATTTTACAAAGATAAATAAAACCAACTAATTTTACAACTATTTTCGCAATAATTATATTTTATAAACCAAATTTATTACTTTGAAAATTAGCGAGTTCGTTGCTTTTGTTTTGAATAAATTTTAATTGCTATTTTTGCAATACATTTTAAAATTTAACAGTCATTTTTAAGTTTATCCGGCGAGTTGTAAGTCGGTCAGGTACAGCAAATTGATTTGGAATTTGACTTATGGCAATAGAGCTATTAGGCACCACTTTTATCCAAGTGTAAGAAATTGTGTTATTTATACCTAAAAGATTAAATATTTCTAAACTCAAATCGATGTACTTAAATGACTTAAATTTAGACATTCCAATCATTTTACTTTCATCTTTCAACAATTTTGAAAACCCAATGTCCACTCGTTTATAATCGGGCAACTTCAAATAAGGGTTTGGAAACTCTTGCTCTGGAACTCCTAAAGGCAAACCTGTGCCATAAAAAAGTAACAACTGAACCGTCCAAGTCTCATAATTAGGTATATAATCTTGGAAAAACAAACCAACGCTAACTAATTGATTATTAGGGCGTGGAATGAAATTTAATTCATCTTCGTCAATATTTTCTTTCGTTTGCATTACCGAAAAACTTAACCACGAATCAACTCCAGCAACAAATTCACCATTTAATTTAAAATCAATTCCGGCAGCATAGCCCGAAGAATGTAAATCAGGAAAATAGCGAATATTTACATTGTCTAATTGGTAAGGAATAAGATTAGATAACTGTTTGTAATACAACTCACTAACTAATTTAAACGGTCTATTCCAAGCTTTGAAATTAAAATCGCTACTCAATACAAAATGAATCGACTTTTGTGCTTTTACCTGATTATTTAAAGTTCCATTGGTATTTAAAATTTCTTTGAAAAAGGAAGG
>JAIFNL010000014.1 GCA_020047755.1 Bacteroidota bacterium | reverse complement strand
CTGTCAAAAATATTGGTATTCTAATGGATATAGAACTTAGAGATTATAAAAGACTCAATAGTATTGTTAATCAAAATATCCCAAAAAACTCAAGAGTTATAGGCAATGAAGTTTATTTTTATACCGTAGTTCAAAATAATTGTGATTTTCAGACCATAGAGCGTGGTGGAAATTGGCTCGATAGATATGATTATCAAGCAAAAGTATTTGATTTTGACTATTTGATTTTAAATGAGCAGTTTATAGAAGATCATAAAGGCATATTGAGCATATATCATGTCGATGAAATGGAAGTAATTCAACGGATTAAATTGGGTGACGAAAAAAATTCGATTACTATCAAAATTTCGAATTTATTAGATATTCCAAATCCTATGTATTCTTACAATGGAGTTATTTATAAACGGAAAAAAATGAATGAATAATTTTTAAAATTAAAATGATTAAAAACGTTAGTTATAGAATAAGTTTTGTAGTTTCGTTATTTACTTTACTTTTCTTCTTTTTATTTACGACTATTCCTGTTTATTCCATGCTTGGAATAAGTTTGTTCATGTTTTTTTCTGTAAAATTCTTTTTCGACATGTCAAAAACAATTGACGTAAGAGATTTAATGATTGTTTTTGCATTATTGCAATGGATTATAGGACCTATATTAGCATACCATTTTGTTACCGAAGACCCTATCTTTTATATGTCGGTTGATGAAGAAACATACATGGGATTTATTTTCCCTGCTACTTTATTTTTTGCCATAGGTATGTATATTCCGATTTTTAAGAAAAAAATTAATGAAAAAAATATTTTAATTTTACTCGAAAAGATTACCGCTAAGTACCCTAATTTAGATCTAATTTTATTCTTTTCAGGAATTGTTATTATTAGTTTGTGGGAAATAGCTCCCCAATTTTTAAAGTTTTTTATTTATTTGACCTCTAATATTCGTTTTGTTGGATTGTATTTAATTTTCATACACAATCGTCCTTACAAATGGTTGTATTTCATACTTTTTATGCTTAGTATGCTTGCGGGAGCTGTAGAATCGGCACTGTTTCATGATATGGTTCTGTGGATGGGCTTTTCGATGATGGCACTTGCATTTATTCTAAATTTTTCTATTACTCAAAAATCTACAATTTTAGTATCTGTTTTATTGCTTGTTTTATTGATTCAAATAGGTAAACCAATTATTCGAGACTTAAATCCAGAAGAGCGAGATGTGCAACTTTTTTATGACGAAACAACTGAAAAATTATATCAAGAAGAATACATTTTCTCTGAAGGATTTATCAACTATAATATATCAAGAATGAATCAGGGCTGGATTATTACTCGAATTATGAGTTTTGTTCCTACCTACGAGCCTTTTGCCGATGGCGAAACCATCTGGAAGGGAATTAAAGGAAGTTTACTTCCCCGTTTTTTAGATCCAGAAGGAAGGGTATCGGCTGGAAATAGCGAATATTTTTATCGTTTTACAGGGTTACAGTTAGCTGCTGCTACTAGTATGGATATTAGCATAATAGGCGAAGCTTATGCTAATTATGGCATTAATGGCGGAATTTTATTTATGTTTATTTTAGGTTTGTTTTATAATTCTGTATTGCATTACGTTTTAAATTTATCTCAAAAATATCCACTTCTTCTTTTAATGTTACCTATTTTATTTTTTCACGTTGTAAAAGCAGAAACCGATTTTACTAGTTCTATGAATTATTTAATCAAAGCTTCTATGAGACCCCTCAAAAACCTCATAAAGCGCACATTGTTTGTTATTTACAAACTTGGGCTAAAATTTGGCTTTGTGATTATTCCAAAGCATTATTATTCGGCTTTTGCCGATTTAGATTATTTGAAAGCTACCAAAGAAACTTGGCAAAAACCTTCGCAAATGATTGGTATTGATTCAAATGTGGATAATCAATTAATTAATTTGACCCAAATAGTTGCTAATTTTCAACACGAATATAGCGGAAATCCATTTTATAAAGAAGGAGTAGAAAAACATTACGGACCTGGTTTTGGATATATTGAAGCTCAAGCACTTCATGCCTTTGTGCGTGCACATAAACCACGGCGAATTATAGAAGTAGGAAGCGGTGTTTCCACTTTTTGCAGCATTAAGGCTTGTGAGTTGAATCAAAACAATGCTAAAATTACTTGCATAGAACCTTATCCATCAAGTACTTTGAAAAATGAAAAGCTTGTCGAAGTAATTCAAAAACCCGTGCAACAAGTCGATTTGTCAATTTTTGAGAAATTAGAGGCTGACGATTTGCTTTTTATCGACTCTTCGCACACTGTAAAACCCGGAAGCGATGTTAATTTTGTAATTTTAGAAATACTCCCACGACTCAAAAAAGGTGTTTTCGTGCACTTTCACGACATTTATTTCCCGTTCGATTACCAGCGAGACTTAATGACCAATTTCTTTCAGTGGCAAGAAACTTCTTTACTTAGAGCTTATTTAACTCAAAACCAAAGTGTTCGCATTTTGTTTAGTTTAAGCATGTTGCATTATACAAAGAAAAACGAACTGAAACTTTTTTTCCCAGAATACAACCCGCAAGACGACTTTTTTGGCTTCAATGCCAATGAACAGAAGGCTTTTGAAAATTTAGAAAAACATTTTCCGTCGTCCATTTATTTAGAAATTATTGCTTAGAAAAATCAATAATTCAAATTCAATATTTTCTACTAAAATAGTGTCTTTTGTTTCTTCTTTTTAATTGTTTCTTTATTTTCGTAAGGAATCGTGCAAAAAAAACAGTTGATTGCAAATGCAACCAACTGTTTTTAGTTTTCATAAAATACACGGGTATTATTTTTTCATCTTTTCGGCAAGCTCTAATGCTTTGTAGGCATTTACAATAGCACCGGTATTTGAAAGAGTGCTAAATTCGGCTTCCGTTTCAGTTCCTGGAATATTTATTTTTTGAGTTTTGTAAGGAATTGCAGATTTTAAAAGAATTGCTTTAATTTCGGCGGCAGTAAACTCGGGATAATACGACCAAACTAAAGCAGCAACGCCCGCTACAACAGGGCAAGCCATACTTGTTCCGCTTGCATCTTTGTAAACAGAACCCGGAGCACTCGAATAAATATCCACACCCGGCGCAAATACATCAACCGTTGTAGCACCATAATTTGAAAAATCGGCAACAAAAGCATCGCTCCAATTGGCTGCGCCTACTTCAATCCAGTTTTGTGCTTCTTTCTTTTTCAAGTACTTGCGATTTGGAAAATTGCCTATTTGGTCGTTATTTTCCGAATCGTTTCCGGCTGCATGTACAAACAAAACGCCTTTCTTTTGTGCGTATTTTACTGCATTGTCCACCGCTTCTTTTTGTGGCGAATACGCTTTTCCAAAACTCATATTAATAATGTTTGCACCGTTGTCGGCTGCGTAAATAATCGAGTTTGCTACGTCTTTATCGCGCTCATCGCCGTTAGGTACTGTGCGCAATACCATAATTTGAACATCGTTAGCTATTCCTTTAATACCCAAATCGTTGTTACGACAAGCACCAATAATACCAGCTACGTGTGTACCGTGAAATGCGTCGGGTCCTTCTACCAAATTATTTCCGTAATATTTTTCTAAAGTATTGCTGTAATTATCACCAACAATAGAACGTGGGTCAAAATCTACATTCAAATTATAATTTAGTTTTTCGTCAAAATGTTCTATTGCTTCGGTTAATGCTTCGTTGGTAAGTCCTTGCAGAGCAACAAAATTCAAAATGCCTTTTGCTTGAGCTATATCACCATCTTCCGATTCGATGGCATTTACTTCTTCTATGGTAAAATCTTCTTTTCCAAGATGTTTGCTAATAGTAATATTTGCTTTTACTATCATTTCTTGAATACCTTTTATGTTGCCAACAATTTGCTCGGCTTCATCAAATTCTTTTTTGTATTTTTGTTCTATTTCTTTGAATTGAAGAAACTCTTTTTTGTCGCTTTTACCAACTTCAGCCTCTGTTTTGTTTGCAAATTTCTTCAAACCAATCACATACAAACGAGTCATTTCTAAATTATCTTGATTTACCATGCCGCCTTTAGCATTACCAATAAAATTCCAACCATTAATGTCGTCTATATATCCATTTTGGTCGTCATCTTTACCATTTCCAGCTATTTCTTTGGTATTTACCCATATTTTGCTCTTCAAATCTTCGTGCTCTATATCAATGCCCGAGTCAATTACTGCAACAATAATGGTTTTTTTGGCTTTTTTGTCCTTCAAAAGCTCTAAATAAGCTTTTTCGGTACTTACACCTCTTGTATTATCTTGCACTGCGTCAAGATTAAACCAATTGGCTGGAGCTGAAGTTAAAAGCCCTTGCCCAAAACTTGAAAATGCGCTAACCAGTATAAGCGCAAAAAATAAGATTATTCTTTTCATATAAATGATATTTTTTTATGAAACAACTCGTTTTTATCAAATTTAATTGATTTTATTGTCGGTTGTTTCTAATTAATTTTTGTTCAGTTTATTTTTGATAAAATGCGCTGAATTTTAACGATTAAAATTGCTTCTACAAATTAAATTTAAAACTGATTTTGAACAAAGTAGAATCAAGTAAAAGTAATTGATAAAAGTCTTGTTTTGTGGTTGTTGGCTTTTTTTTTGGTTATTCAATCGGTTATTGAAATGAAACACAAAAGTAATTCATTTTCACAGAAAAAAAAATATAGCGTTCTATTTTTAATTTGTTGGTAGTGTAAAAAAATGGTGACTTTTTGAAAAAAAACGCTAAAATTGTAAATTTTCCAATTTTAAGTGATAAAATAACAATTGAACAATGTAACAATGTAACAATTTACTATTAGAATTTGAGGAAAAATGCGTAATTTTACTTTTCTTAGAATTTCAAAATCAATATTTTACCACAAAGAACACGAAGAAGAACACAAAGAACACAAAGAATTAGCCACCTTTGTGTTCTTTGTGAACTTCTTTGTGTCTTTGTGGTGAATAATTTTTTTTTATTAAATAGCTCAATTTATCTAATTTATTGATTATTAATTTAAAACAAGTCTATTAATTTTCAAACATTGTTTTTGCGTAATTGTTAAATTCAATAAGCGAATTGTTGTTGATTATTGAATTTTGTGAATTTGCCAAAAAATCTATTCGATTAAATTTTATCAGACATTTATTCAATACAACTGGCTTTCCTTCAACAGCAAATAGTTTATTTACCGAGTATTGTGCATATTCGCCCAAGCCCCAGTTGGTATTGTCTTTTATAACGCAACTATTAAATACAACATCTTGGCAATTAGAAATATAAAAAATATCCAAACTGCTATTGTCGGTAAAAGTACACTTATTAAAGGTAGCTCCTAGCATATTCACTAGCGAAATAGCTCCGTAAGTGCAACTTCTGATGGTTGTATTTTCGCAAACAAGCCCGCTCGATTGCAATACGCTTTCAATTCCATAAGTACCGCTTCCGTAAAGCACACAATTTTTGATGCTAACACCATGAGTATTAGCCAATCCTATTACTGCACCTATGCAACTTCCCTTTGATGCACCATGCCCAACTTCCAAATTCTCTAACCGAATATTTTTACATTCGGTAAAATACATAACCGTTGCAAGCTCATCATTCGAAACAAGCAACTCCGAAGGGTATTCGCCTATTCCTTTGATGGTTAGGTTTGACATATTATCGATATAAAAAGCATTTTGCCCATAACCATCGGGTGATACAAGCCCTTCAGCGACATAATTATCGAGCAAATACACGCCGTATTCGAGCTCTATAATTGTATTTGAGGCAAGAGCTTTATAAAACTGTTCCATGGTTTTAACTCGCACTGTTTTTTGAGTTTGTGCAAAAATAGTAATGCTAAACACACTTAAAATAAGCAAAATAAGAAAATGTTTCTTCATAATACATTGGTTTTGGTTGTTATCAAATTTTTGTTTAAAATATAAAATCAAAGATAATTGATTCTTTTTTCAAATCCAAAAAAAACAAAATAAAAAGATAGTTTTATCTTTTTTATATTTAAAATGTAAGGGCAAATTAACATTTCACGTGTTTTTATTTTAGATAGTGTTTGAAAAACAAAGCCAACTTTAATAAGTCCAAAGGCTAATTAAAGTTGGCTTGTGATGTTGCCAAGTTTTGATATAAAAAAGTGTGTGAAAATTAGAATTTTATTCCAACTCAAACACAACAGCACTTTTTGCCGGAATTTTTATTTCTGTAAAGTTTGAAATTTTCTCACCTGTTACTACATTCTTTCCTTTTTTATACTTTCCGAGAACTTCCATGTAGCGTTGCACGTTTCCAAGCTTTTTGTCTTCTTTGTCGTGATTGTTCAAAATTACCATCACTGCTTTTCCATCAAGCTCTTTGAAATAAACATACAAATTGTTTTCGGGCAAAAAATGAGTCAGCTTTCCATAAGCTACCACTTTATTTCCTTTACGCCAATTCAATAAAGTTTTCAGGTAATCGAAATATTCATTTTGCAAGTCGTTGCGTCCGGTTTTAGCAAAGGTATTGTTTGCGTCGCCAGCCCAGCCGCCTTCAAAATCTTTGCGTATAAATCCATGTCCTTCGTGCTCATTGCCAAAAGAAAGCACTTCGCCGCCATAGTAAAGCTGTGGCACGCCGCGCGTGGTAAGCAAAAAAGCAGTTGCCATTTTCATTTTGCGAATATCTTGCCCAATAACGGAATAATAACGCGAAATATCATGGTTGTCAAGAAATATCAACAAGTCATTAGGTTTTGAATACAAAAAGTCTTCACCCAAAAGATTGAACAAACGCAACAAACCGCCATTCCAACTATCTTCCTCATTAAAAGCATACTGAACAGCTATTTTCATAGCAAAATCGGTTAAACTGGTTAAGTTCGATTGGTATCCGTCAAGATTGTTTGCATCGCTCTGAAAGTAAGAAAGATGAGAAGCTTGCTCAATCCAAACTTCGCCAACAAGCGAAAAATTGGGATATTCGTTTCGCACGGCTTTTGCCCAATCAGACATAAATTCTTTGTAAGGATAAACTTGCGTATCCATGCGAATGGCGTTAATTCCCGAAAATTCAACCCACCAAATACTTGCTTGTATTAAGTAATTAGCAACTAGCGGATTGCGCTGGTCTAAATCGCCCATGGTGTAATCGAACCAACCGCCAAGCATTGTGCTTTTGTCGGCTTGCGAAGAGTACGGGTCGGCTATGAGCGAACCACGATAGCTTGTACGCTTAAAATCAGGATATTCGTGAACCCAATTTCGCATGGGGCGGTCTTTGAGAGTAAAATGCTCAGTGGCTAAATGATTAAAAACTAAATCCATAACAACCGACAGTCCTTTTGATTGTGCTTTTTTCACAAACTCCTTGTACAAATTGTTGTCGCCAAAGCGCGAATCTATTTTATACATATCGGAAATAGCATAGCCGTGGTACGAGTATTTTGCCATATTGTTTTCTTGCACAGGATTAAGCCAAAGCGAAGTAACTCCTAAATCAGCTAAATAATCAAGTTTTTCTATTATTCCTTGCAAATCGCCGCCATGTCGTCCGTTTGGGTCTTCTCGGTTTGCTTTTTCGAGCATTCCGGGCATATTGTCGTTGTTTGGGTTTCCGTTTGCAAAGCGGTCGGGCATAATGAGATACACTACATCGGAAGCATCAAAGCCTTTGCGCAATGCCGAATTGGCTTCTCTAGCTTGCAGTACATAATCGTAGCTTACGATTTCCTTTTTGCTTTTAGTAAACGTGATTTTGAATGTGCCGGCTTTGGTTTCGGGCGCAATTACTAGATTTAGAAATAAGTAATTCGGGTTTTCTACCTTTGTTACCGATTCTATTTTCACTCCTTCGTAGTTTAACTCTACTTTTGAGTCTGCAATGTTTTTTCCATAGACCAACAACTGCAAGTTTGGATTTTTCATTCCAACCCACCACGAAAGCGGTTCAACTCTTTGCAAATCGAACGTTTGAGCCACCGAAAATTGGCTCAAAAACAGCAATAAACTTAAATAAATATATTTTTTCATGTGTGAAAAATTAATTATTTGAATATTTTGATGATTTTATTGATTTTGAAATTTAATAATTTATGTCGCCCAAGTTAAGATTATTTGAGTATCAGCCCTTCAAGGGTTTAAAACCCTTGAAGGGCTTAACTTAACGACATTGATTTAACAATTATCAATTAACAATTACCTATACTCTTGCCAACTTTTGATGCTTAGCTTTTCGATAGGCTTTTTGTAAATTGCATAAACAAAAGCACTTGCAAGTCGTGCATTGGTTATGAGCGGAATGTTGTAGTCAATAGCACTGCGGCGAATGGTGTAATCGTTTGCCAACTCGCCTTCGCTCAGGTTTTTAGGAATATTGATAACCATATCGAGCAAACCGTTTTTCATGTAATCAATCACGTTGGGCGATTTTTTCTCGTCGGGCCAATGCAGCATAGTGCTTTCGATGCCGTTGCCTTTCAAGAAATCGTGTGTGCCTTTGGTGGCGTACAAATTGTAACCACGTTCAATCAACATGCGGCAACTGTTTACCATTTCGAGCTTTGAGCGAATAGGTCCGCTGGAAATCATAATGTTCTTTTTCGGAATGCGATAACCTACCGAAAGCATGGCTTTTAAAATGGCTTCGTAGTAATCGTCGCCTATGCAGCCTACTTCGCCCGTTGATGCCATGTCCACACCTAGCACAGGGTCAGCCTTTTGCAAACGTGAAAAGGAGAATTGCGAAGCCTTTACTCCAATATAATCTAAATCGAAGATAGACTTTTCGGGCAATGTATATTCTTCATTGAGCATTACGTTGGTAGCAAGCTCTATGAGGTTTGTTTTCAATACCTTTGATACAAACGGAAAGCTACGTGAAGCCCTCAAATTACATTCGATTACTTTTATTTCATTGTCCTTTGCCAAAAATTGCATATTGAAAGGACCTGAAATGTTTAAGCCCTTAGCAACTTTGCGAGCAATGGATTTTATACGTCTAACGGTTTCAAAATAAATCTTTTGTGGTGGAAATACCAAAGTAGCATCGCCCGAATGTACGCCCGCAAACTCGATGTGTTCGGAAAGTGCGTAAAAGATTAAATTTCCATTGTCGGCTACGGCATCTATTTCTATTTCTTTTGCTTCTTGCAAAAACTCGGTAACTACCACAGGGTATTGCTTGGAAACTTTTGCAGCTAAGGATAAGAAATGTTGCATTTCGCTTTTGTTCGATACCACATTCATAGCAGCACCCGAAAGCACATACGATGGGCGAATCAATACCGGAAAACCTACCTCATCTACAAAAGTATAAATATCGTCGATGGTAGTAAGTTCGCGCCATCTAGGTTGATTAATTTTCAATTCGTCTAACATCATCGAAAACTTATGACGGTTTTCGGCTCTGTCGATATCTTCGGGCGAAGTGCCCAAGATAGGAATTTGCTGGCGATGCAAGCGCATAGCCAAGTTGTTCGGAATTTGTCCACCTACCGAAACGATGATGCCTTTTGCATTTTCTAAGTCGTTGATGTCCAAAACTCTTTCCAACGAAAGCTCATCGAAATACAAGCGGTCGCATACATCGTAGTCGGTGCTAACAGTTTCGGGGTTGTAGTTAATCATTACCGAACGGTAGCCACGTTTATTTACTGTATTCAAAGCATTTACGCTGCACCAATCAAATTCCACACTGCTACCTATTCGGTAAGCACCCGAACCCAATACAATAACCGATTTGCCATCGTTTTCGTATTCTATATCATGGCTTTCGCCCGAATAAGTAAGGTATAAATAATTGGTTTGTGCCGGATATTCTGCCGCCATGGTGTCGATTTGTTTCACGTAAGGCAAAATATTATGCTTCTTTCTAAAATTACGTACCGAAAGTAAATCGGTATCTATGTTGTCCGTTTCGCTTTTTAATACAAATCGTGAAATTTGAAAATCGGAAAAACCTCTTTTCTTAGCTTCTTTTAGTTTTTCCAAAGGAAGAGCTTCAAGTGTGTTGTAGGTTTGAAGGTCGTTCTTTATGTCGAAAATGTTTTTAAGTTTTACCAAAAACCATTTGTCTATTTTGGTCATATCGTGCACTTCGTCCACGGTCAATCCTTTTGCAAAAGCAGAGGCTATCACAAAGATACGCATATCGGTAGGTCGTGTGAGTTCTTTTTCGATGTCGTCGAACTGCAAATCTTTGTTGCCTACAAAGCCGTGCATTCCCTGACCTATCATACGCAAGCCTTTTTGAATTGCTTCTTCAAAGTTTTTGCCTATTGCCATTACTTCGCCCACGCTTTTCATGCTGCTGCCTATTTCTTTGGATACGCCGTTGAATTTGTTCAAATCCCAACGTGGAATTTTGCAAACAATGTAATCCAAGGCAGGTTCAAAAAATGCCGAAGTAGTTTTTGTGATAGAGTTTTTCAATTCGTGCAAGCCGTAGCCGAGAGCCAATTTAGCTGCCACAAATGC
>JAIFNL010000271.1 GCA_020047755.1 Bacteroidota bacterium | reverse complement strand
TTTGGAAAACAAGAACCTTAGACAGAAACATATCAACACAATATTTTGAACGATTAGCTCTTTCTCAAATTAAGGAACCGGTGATAAATGAAATGCTTGAAAAAACCCAAGAATTTCAGGAAAATAAATATGAATTTATCAAAAATCCTTACTTACTTGAATTTATTGGAATACCCAAAGATGTGGGTTATCTTGAAACAGATTTAGAAAATGCTTTAATAACTCATATTCAACAATTTTTACTTGAATTAGGTAAAGGCTATGCGTTTGTTGCAAGACAAAAGATGATTAGAACCGAAACAAATGAATATTTCATAGATTTAGTTTTCTACAATTTTATTTTGAATTGCTTTGTTTTGATAGATTTAAAGACAACAAAAATAACGCACCAAGATGTAGGACAAATGGATATGTATGTCAAAATGTTTGACGATTTACAAAAAGCGAAAACAGATAATCCGACATTAGGAATAATACTATGCTCTGAAACAGATGTTGATATTGCAAAGTATTCAATATTAAAAGGAAATGAACAATTATTTGCTTCAAAATATAAATTGTATCTTCCTTCAGAAAAAGAACTTGCAATTGAGATAGAAAGAGAAAAACAAATATTACAAGAAAAAATGAAAAACGATGATAAAATGATTGAAAATTAAAACCATAACACACAATTGAAAGATATTAGAAATTATTGGAAAATTGTAATTTTGTACTTAGAAATAAATTAATAATATTATGTGAGAACTTTAACATTAGAAGGTATTTACCGCAACGGATTCGTGGAAATACTAGACGCAATAAAATTTAAAGAGCCAATGCGAGTTTTGGTTGTATTTATTGACGAATTTAAACCAAAACGAAAATTTGCACATAAGTTTTCTTTTGCAAAATCATTGGAACTAACTGAAAATTGTAAAGGGAATTTAAGTGATGTAGTTATTAATGAAAGGCGTGCAGAAAAATGGTAATATTTCTTGATACATCAACGCTTGTTAAACTTTATTATAAAGAACCAGACAGTGAACAACTTGTGAACAAATAAAGTAATTGCCTGTTTTGAAAATGATTATGATACTTTTAATTGGATATTTGCTGATAGTACAATTGTAGAAATATCAAAAAACTTATTTCAAAAATATGGTTTAACAAGTTTAAGAACTTTAGACGCATTACAATTAGGAGCATGTATTAGTGCTAAATCTGAAATAGATGTGTTTCTAACAAATGATGATTTTTTGAAAGAGCTTTTTGAAAAAGAAGGATTAGCTACAAATTTTGACGAAGCTAATCAAAACGATTGAAAATGTCAAAAAATATAACAATAAGCCTTGGCAAGGTAGTAGATAGGCAAAAAATTGTTTTAGCTATTACCGAGCTATTGAATATTGGAGCGAATTGATACATTTGTACTCTTACGAGCTGAAAGCCGCACCGCCGCCAATAATTTTTTGTTAGCGTTTATTAAAAAGCACTATAAGTAATAAATTTTTAGAATACAACAGCGAATATGAATTATAATAAGATAATATTTTTAGATATAGACGGAGTAATTGCTGTAAGTAAAGATTCCGATGCCGAAAAAGAATTATTTCTCGCAGGAATTTATTATCCGTTTAATCAAGAATGTGTTGATATTTTAAATACGATAATTGTAGAAACGGGAGCAGATATTATTTTATCATCTGATTGGCGAATTTCATTAAGTTTAGATAAGTTAAATGAAATATTTACTATCAACAATGTAATTAAAAGTCCAAAAGACATTACACCAATAGGTATGGAGCATCGTGGACTGGAAATAAAATCATTCATTCAACAACATTTTATTAATCAATTTGTTATATTAGATGATATGGATATAGAAGGATTTAATAATAATTTTATCAAAGTAAATCCTGATACCGGTTTAACAATTAAACTATTACCGAAAATTATACAAAAATTAAAATGTTAATTCATTTTTTATAAATTTGATTAACAGAATAAATACAAATATGAAAATAGAATCATCACAAAAATAGGAGATTATCACATTAATCACTATGTATAAATTTTCCAATTTTTCGATATAAAATAACAATTTAACAATTTGTTATTAGAATTTAGAAAAAATTGCGTAATTTTATTTTTTCTTAGAATTTCGGTTGCTATTAAGTTACGCTATCAAAATTGTATCAAATACTTTTTCTGTAATTATTTTATCAATTGTGATGTTTATAATCGCAGGTTTTTGTACTTTCGGGTTAAATTAAATTATTATGATAAATAAAAAAGAAATATTAGATTTTCTTGCTAACAATAAACAAATTTTCGAAAAACGATTTTACTGTTTAAAAATTGGTTTATTTCCTATACGTCGGCACACCAAAATAAAATCAGAAGCAAATCCATTCGATGCGTCTTTTGATGCTTATTTTGTAAAACGACGCAAAGAAAAAGCCAAAAAAGCTATGATTACTCATCAAAAATGTATAATTTTGCTGGAAAATAAAAAGTAAATTTAACAAGTCGGGCAGTTTAACACAAAATACTGCCTTACAGATGCTCTGGGCTGTTATGTGGTGAAAGTCGCAAATACGGTTCTTAGGGGGCAAGCTACCCGGTTGTGAAAGTGCCAAAATCAAAACAAACAAATTTTACATAAATTGTCAAAAACAAAAAATAATACTAATTTTGAATTATTGAAAAAGGGATTAAAATAACATACAAATTAAAAATGTCAGAACTCGAAAATATATTATCAAATGCCAAAGTTACACCAACCGGAATAAAACAGCGGTTGTTGCATCCAATATTAAAAACAGAAATTAAACCAAGAACGGAATTTAATGTGTTAAAAAAATGTGCTATTGATTTTTTTGCACAAGGCACAGAGCCCCGTATGATTGGTTTGTCGGGTTTGCGTGGAACAGGGAAAACTACACTTTTGTGGCAAATAGCAGAATATATTTATGAAAATATTACAACCAATATTTATTTTTTCAATGTCAATATTCTCAACAACTATAATACAAATATTCGCGATATTTTAGAATTATTACAATCTAAAACTTTACAAGCAAGATTTACTGAATACAGCGAACCGATTGTTTTGCTATTTGATGAAGTTCACGAAGACCCAAAATGGACAACTACTTTAAAAATAGTTTACGATGAATTGAAAACGGCATTTGTCATTGCCACAGGAAGTTCAGCTTTATTGCTGCAATCAACCGCAGATTTGGCAACCAGAATGTTAATACGGCATGTTTTCCCTTTGAGTTTTACCGAATATCTGACTATCAGAAATGTAAAAAAAGAATTAATTGGTAACGATTTTCAAAACAGCTTAAAACAAATCCTATTTTATTCAAAAGATTTTGCTGAATTAAAAAATAGTTTGGAAAAATTTATCAATCCTGTAAACGACTTTTTTAAATCTATTGACAATTTGCACGAGCATATTGTTAAATATATTGAATTTTATAATATTACACGTTTTTGTGTCTATGAAGAAACTGATTTTATAACCGACTTGATTACAGATTTGTTCAAACGTGTAATTCTCGAAGATATTCCCCAAATGATTGGTGATAACAACAAATATTTACATTCTGAAAAGTTATTACGCAGACTTGCGGCATCAGATGAAATAAATGTTCAAACATTAAGTCAATCAATCGGAGTTTCTCAAAATGAAATAATTGAAAATTTGGATATTTTAGTAAAAGCCGAATTACTTAATATTTTGTTTCCTTACGGCGGTATTGATAGTAAAATAAATAAAGCTCAAAAATACTATTTTATGTCGCCTTCCATACGAAAAGTAATCCTTTCGCCACTATTCGGAGATACAACAACTGACGATTTATTTGCGAAATTACTTGAAGATACAGTTGTTATGTATCTAAAACGCTTATTTAAACTTGAAAGCATTATATCATTTTCGAGCAATATAAAACAAAAAAATCCAGACTTAATTATCGAAACACTCAAAAATCCAATTCTGTTAGAAATCGGAATAAACAAAACAACAACCAAACAAATAACCCAAAGTAGAATAGATTACAGATATGGAATAATTATTAACTCAAAAATTGATAACTATGAAATTAGAGATAATACTGTAATTTTACCCTTAAAATGGTTCTTATTACTTTGATAATGAATGAAATAATGCACATAGCATACAACATAGCGGTCATTGCCTTTTTTTGTGGGCAGATGTGCGAACTTGAAACTTTGTACAAGAAACGGGCTTTTTCGGTAATCGAACATTTTACCATTGAACCCGACAAAAAAAAGCAAAGGACACTAACGAATTGTAAAAACGAAACATTAAATAAAAATTTATACATTTGCGGAATAAATTACAAAAGCAATGACAAAGGAAGAAGCTAAAAATAAAATACAACTATTAATTGATAAATTTAGTTCGCAAAAGGATTATTATAAATCAACGAATTATAATGAAACTCAGACAAGACAAGATTTTATTAATCCATTTTTTACTGCATTAGGTTGGGATTTAGATAACACAAAAGAGCAGTTAGAAACTTACAGAGATGTACGGCACGAGGATAAAATAAAAGTAAACGGACATACTAAAGCTCCTGATTATTCATTTAATATCAATGGAAAACGTAAATTTTTTGTAGAAGCAAAGAAACCTTCGGTTTCTATTCGCGAAAATCCAATGCCTGCTTTACAAGTACGAAATTATGCTTGGAACGGTGGATTAAGTGTTTCTATTCTAACCGATTTTGAAGAACTTGCAATTTACGACTGCACAAGAAAACCCAGAAATGTAGAAAATGCAAATGCTAAACGATTGAAATATATTTATTACACCGATTATATAAAAGAGTTTGATTTCATTTGGGATACTTTTAATTTTGACAATGTTACAAATGGTAGTATCGAAAAATATGCAAAAAGTAAAATTAATTTTAAAAATGCAGAACCTGTTGATAAAGAATTTCTTAAAACTCTTGAAAAGTGGCGCGAGGATATTGCTGTTTCAATTGCCTTAAATAACAAACAATTAGATGAGGAAGAACTAAATTTTACCGTTCAGCAGACAATAGATAGAATTGTCTTTTTAAAAGTGTGCGAGGACAGAAAAATTGAAAAAGAAAATAACTTGCTTAAAACAATAAAATCAGGTAATTACTACCAAAATCTTTATACTTATTTCCAAATTGCCGACCAAAAATACAATTCGGGTTTGTTTGATTTTAAGAAAGATACAATTACGAAAAATATTGTGATTGAAAATAGAATTATCAAAAGAATAATCACCAAATTGTACGGAAAAAACAAAGAAGAAGAAACTGATTTTGGGTTCAATTTTGCGATTATTCCTGTTGAGATTTTAGGTTTTGCGTATGAACAATTTCTTGGCAAAGTAATAAAATTAAACCCTGCACATCGTGCTGAAATTGAAGAAAAACCAGAAGTACGCAAAGCAGGAGGCGTTTATTATACACCTGAATACATTGTTGAGTATATTGTAAAACAAACCGTTGGAGAACTAATTGACAATAAAACCCCTGACGAAATTAGTCAAATCAAAATTCTTGACCCTTCGTGTGGTAGCGGTTCGTTTTTGCTTGGAGCTTATCAATATCTATTAGATTATCATTTAAAATATTACAATCAATTACGAATTAAAAATTACGAATTACGAAATTCAAAAAAGAAATTAGAATTACTACTTACACCCGAAGGAAACCTTAGTAGCCAAGAGAAAAAACGAATCTTGCTCAATAATATTTTTGGCGTAGATATAGATGCGCAAGCAGTTGAAGTTACAAAATTGAGTTTACTCTTAAAAGCATTGGAAGGCGAAACCGATGCTTCGATACAAACATCTTTACAAATTTTTAATGAACGAGTTTTGCCGACTTTGGACGATAATATTCAATGCGGAAATTCATTAATTGCGCCGGATTTTTATAACGATGGTTTATTTTTGACCCCCAAAGAAGAGCGCAAAATAAATGTATTTGATTGGAATGAAGGCTTTCCAGAAGTTTTCAAACAAGGCGGCTTTGATTGTGTAATAGGTAATCCGCCGTACATTTTACTTCAAATTTTAGAAAAAAAAGAAATATTCAATTATACGTCAACAAAATATAATTCAGCACATTATAAAATTGACACTTATCAATTATTTATAGAAAACTCTGTAAATCTTTTAAAACCAGATGGATATTTGGCATACATTACACCCAACACATTTCTAAAAAATATTCATTCTGAACCACTTCGCAGATTTATATTAGAAAATACTGTAATAAAAGAATTTTTGCTATTTTATTACGGTGTTTTTGACCAAGCAAGTGTAGATGTCTGCATTTCATTGGTTAAAAGGTCAAAAGTTAATGGAAACAATTTAATCAAAATAAAAGAGGCACGCGAAATATTTAATCCCGTACTAAAAAGAGAAATAGAACAAACTACTTTTAACGCTAACAATCGTTTAATCTTCAATATTTCAGTAGATAAGAGCGAAAAGGAATTGATAGACAAAATTACAAATAATACAAATCCTCTATCAAAGTATTGTAGTGCCTACTTCGGAATACAAACGTGGGATAGAAAAACGTATGTTTCCACAACAAAACTTAATGAAAATTATCAGCCGATAATTGATGGTGGAAATATTGATAGATATACCTTAAAACCAATTAAAGATTATGTTTTGTTTACTCCGGAGGCAATAAAAAGTGGTGGCAACGAGAAAATTTATAGACAGGATAGATTATGCACAAGGCAAATAGGTAATTATCCGCTTGTAACTTATGTGGAAGGTGGTATTTTTGCTTTAAACACAATTTACAATATTTACAAAACAAACGAAACAACTGATTTAAAATTCATTTTAGGTATAATCAATTCAAAAGTAATAAATTACTATTGGCAAAAAACAAATTACGATGAGAAAAAGACCTTTCCAAAAATAAAAAAGGAAGCAATTTTAAACATTCCGATACCTGAATTGGATTTTACAAATAAAATTATTTTAAATCAATACGAACAACTTATAAAACTTGTAGATACAATATTAGATTTGAATAAGCGATTACAAGGTGCAAAATTACAAACCGAAAAAGACCAATTAAAACGAAGAATTGATTTTACAGACAAAGAAATAGATAAATTGGTTTATAAATTATATAATTTAACAGAAGAAGAAATTGAAATAATTGAAGGAAAAAATGCTTAACGAAACCTAAATAGAAAGTTAAAATAAAAAGGAAATTTAATTTGTCTGTCAGTTTAGTACAAATTAAAATTTAGATAATATTATTGCATTAGCAATCAAACCAATAACTAATTTATTGAAAGAAATACAATTTCCTAAATTTTGTCAATAAATTAAGAATTAGAATTTAATATTCTTCTAACTTTTTTTATTTATACACTTATTTGTATATTTGCCCGCTAAACTAAGTTTGTTTTTATTCATAAAAAGGACGCGTTTTAGAAAACTTTGGTAACGTAAAAAAATCAAAAAGTTAAAGAATGTCTGAAGTAAACGAAAAAAAGAAATTAACTGAAAGGCTTAAAGATAAATATAGGCTAACCATATACAATGATACATCATTTGAGGAGGTTACGACCTTTATTTTGTCGCGCCTCAACATATTTGCTTATGTGGGCGTTTTTGTCATTTTTATTGGAACAATCAGCTTTTTACTCCTATTGTATTCTCCTCTAAAAATATTTTTGCCTTCTTACCAAAGTAGCGAACTTAGGCGCAACATCATTTTGAATTCGATACGTGTAGATTCGTTGGTAAATGAAATTGAGCTTAGAGATAGGTATTTTGAAAACATGCGCAACATCATAGAAGGCAAAGAAATAAGCGAAGTAGAAAACAAAAAAGATACTGCCATTCATTACGACGATATTAACTTTAAAAAATCGAAAGAAGATTCGATACTTCGTGCGCAAATAGAAGGTCAGGAGCTTTATACTGTTTCGGCAAAAAAAGAAACCAAGCAAAATAACTCACTCAATGCTATCCATTTTTTTGCACCCATATCGAAAGGATTGGTTACAAACAAATTCTCGCACAAAAATAAGCATTATGCAATAGATATTGTAGCTGCTCCTAACGAAGGCATCAAAGCTGTGCTCGATGGAACTGTAATTGAGGCAAGTTGGACTATTACAACTGGGCATTCTATTACTATTCAGCACGAAAACAACTTAATTTCGCTTTACAAACACAACTCGGCTTTGCTAAAACAAGTAGGCGACCGTGTGAAAGCCGGCGAAGTAGTTGCAATTATTGGAAATACTGGCGAATTGACCACCGGACCGCATTTGCATTTTGAGCTGTGGCACAATGGTACGCCACTAAATCCTGAAAATTATATCGTTTTTTAAAAAAAACAACATTACTTTTTTTGAAGAAAAAAATTATCATATTAGGTTCAACAGGTTCCATTGGCACTCAAGCTCTTGAGGTTTTGCAACAGCGAAAAGATTCGTTTTCGGTGGAAGCACTTACTGCGGGCGAAAATGCCGAATTACTTGTGCAACAAGCCAAAGCTTTCAAGCCCAAAGTGGTAGTTATAGCCAATGAGCAAAAATACGCTTTCGTGCGCCAAGCCCTCGACTTGTCGATAGAAGTGCTTGCGGGCGCAAAAGCACTCGAAGAAGTGGTACAAAGGCAAGCCGATATGGTGCTGACTGCTATGGTAGGTTATGCGGGTTTAGTTCCCACAGTGAAAGCAATAGAATCGGGCAAAGATATTGCTTTGGCTAACAAAGAAACTCTTGTAGTAGCAGGCGATTTGATAACAAAACTGGCAAAACAATATGGCGTTCAAATTGTGCCTGTCGATTCGGAACATTCGGCTATTTTTCAGTCGATAGTGGGCGAAACGCACAATGAAATAGAGAAAATCTACTTAACTGCTTCGGGCGGTCCATTTAGAGGTCAAGACCTTAATTTCTTACAAAATGTAAGCAAAGCCCAAGCCCTGAAGCACCCAAACTGGAGCATGGGAGCAAAAATAACCATCGACTCGGCAAGCCTTATGAACAAAGGGCTGGAAGTGATTGAAGCCAAGTGGCTTTTTAATCTAAATCCAAGCCAAATAGATGTAATTGTTCACCCGCAATCCATCATTCATTCCATAGTGCAATTTGCCGATGGCTCTATGAAAGCGCAAATGGGTTTGCCCGATATGAAATTGCCAATTTTGTACGCATTGGGCTACCCCAAACGCATCATTTCCGATTTTCCACGATTCAATTTCATGGATTATCCACAATTGACTTTTGAAAAACCCAACACGAAGGTATTTAGAAATCTGCAAATTGCATACAACGCCCTCGAAAAAGGTGGAAACATGCCTTGTGTGCTCAATGCCGCAAACGAAGTAGTAGTGGAGGCTTTTCTGAACGACAAAATTCGGTTCTTGGATATGCCCAACATAATAGAAAAAACGCTTGATAGAGTGGAATTTAAAACAAATTTAACGTTACAACAATACATAGAAACAGACAAAGAAAGCAGATTAATAGCACATTCTTTACTTTAAAAACAAAAACAGTTACAAATTATTAAGATTTAAAAACAACGAAAATAAACAAGTACTATAAATATGGATATTCTAATAAAAGCAGGTCAGTTACTACTCAGTTTGTCGATTTTGGTAATAATTCATGAGCTAGGACACTTCACCTTCGCAAAATTATTCAAAACCAGAGTTGAAAAGTTTTATCTTTTTTTCGATGCTTGGTTTTCCTTGTTCAAATTTAAACGTGGCGAAACCGAATACGGAATTGGTTGGATTCCACTTGGCGGCTACGTGAAAATTTCGGGCATGATAGACGAATCGATGGACAAAGAGCAAATGGCTTTGCCTCCACAAGATTACGAATTTAGATCAAAAACTTCGTGGCAACGTCTTTTGATTATGATTGGCGGCGTGCTATTCAATTTCATATTGGCAATCATTATTTACATTGGTGTTTTGTTTGTTTGGGGTGAAAAATATTTACCTGCCGAAAATGTAAAATACGGAATTATGTGCGATTCGCTTGCCTACGATATGGGCTTGAAAGATGGCGACAAAATTACACAAGTAAATGGAAAAGAAATTAAAAATTTCAAGGAAATAGTTCCTAAAATTTTGCTCGAAGAGCCACAAAGCATCACCATTGTACGCAACGGCGAAACCATGAATTTGCCACTCGACAATAAATCAATTGCAAAAATAATAAAGCACGGTCGTCCATTTTTTGATGCCAGAATACCTTTCATAGCTGCTGCATTTACCAAAGATTCGCCTGCAAAAGCCGCAGGAATGCAAGTAAACGACAAAATAATTGCAATTGACACGATACGAACAGAGTTTTTTGACGAAGTTAAAACTCAAATTGTAAAATACAAAGGCAAAGAAGTTTCGATGACCGTGGTAAGAAACGGATTGGAAAAAAACTTGAAAGTAAAAATTAGCAAAGAAGGAACAATAGGTGTTGCGCCCGATTCGCGTTTAGATAGTTTCTTTGATTTGGAGAAAAAAGAATACACCATTGTAGAATCGGTTCCAGCCGGATTTGAGAAAGGCTACAACGAAGTAGGCGATTATTTGAAACAATTCAAACTTTTATTTACTCCCGAAACCGAAGCTTACAAATCGCTTGGCGGATTTATTGCTATTGGCAATATCTTTCCTGCTGAATTTGATTGGTATGCCTTCTGGATGATGACCGCTTTGCTTTCGATTATGCTTGGCGTGGTGAATATTTTGCCAATTCCGGCACTCGATGGCGGGCACGTTATGTTTTTGTTTTACGAAATAATCACAGGACGAAAACCCAGCGATAAATTTATGGAATATGCTCAAATAACTGGAATGGTACTTCTTTTAGGCTTACTTCTGTTTGCTAATGGAAACGACATTATCAAGCTATTCAAATAAGTGTAAAATTGCGAATATTATTGATACGATGACTCAAAGTCATCTTATCAATAAGTTACTTTAAGCATTAATTGTTAAACTAAAAAACTAAAAGATATGATTTTATTAGGATTTGTAGGACCTTGGCAAGTTGTAATCATTATTTTTGCAATTGTACTTCTGTTTGGTGGTAAAAAAATACCAGAACTAATGAAAGGCATAGGCGAAGGACTATCTGAGTTTAAAAAAGTTCGCGACCAACAAGCCAAAATTGATGCTGAGCAAGAAAAAAAAGAAACTAAAACAGAATAGTTTTAGTTAATTGCTTGCCACTGAAAAAAATATTGCACGGATTAAAATCCATTAATAACAACTGAACACTTCAATGGTTTTGAACCCTTGAAGTGTTTTGCGGGTTTAATTCGCTGCCAAAATTACTGAATTAAAATTGTTTTATTTTTTACAAAGTGTTGCTTTTTAGCTCAAAAAAATAATGCCTTGTAGAAACAGCATTACTATTGAATCGTAGAAAGAACAGCTCAAAATTAAAAGCACTAGTGCTTAAAATTGAGCAATGTAACTAGTTTATGAATACAAATTTAAGAATTTACAATACGCTTTCGCGCAAAAAAGAAGATTTTAAACCCATTAATGAGCCATTTGTGGGAATGTATGTTTGCGGACCTACCGTTTATGGCGAGGCGCATCTTGGACACGCGCGTCCGGCAATTACCTTTGATGTGGTGTTTCGATATCTCAAATACTTGGGCTACAACGTGCGCTATGTGCGTAACATAACCGATGTAGGGCATTTGAGCAACGACTCTGACGATGGCGAAGACAAAATTCTTAAAAAAGCCCGCCTCGAACGTTTAGAACCGATGGAAATAGTTCAATACTATACCATTAGCTATCACAAAAGTATAGAAGCATTGAATTGCTTGCCGCCAAGCATCGAGCCACACGCATCGGGGCATATTATTGAGCAGCAAGAAATGGTACAAAAATTACTCAACAACGGCTTTGCCTACGAAAAAAATGGCTCTGTGTATTTTGATGTGGAAAAATACAATCAAAAGCACAATTACGGCAAACTTTCGGGACGAAATATCGAAGAACTTTTTGCCAACACACGCCAGCTCGATGGGCAGTCGGACAAAAAAAATCCGTTCGACTTTGCCGTTTGGAAAAATGCAGAACCTCAACACATTCAGCGTTGGAACTCGGCATGGGGCGAAGGTTTTCCGGGTTGGCATTTAGAATGTTCGGCTATGAGTACCAAGTATTTGGGCGAAGTTTTCGACATACACGGTGGCGGAATGGATTTGCTTTTTCCGCACCACGAATGCGAAATAGCCCAATCGGTAGGCACAACCGGAAAAGATGCCGTTAAGTATTGGATGCACAACAACATGATTACCATCAACGGACAAAAAATGGGCAAATCGTTGGGCAATTTCATTACACTTTCTGAGCTTTTCAGCGGAAAGCATGCTTCGCTTGTGCAAGCCTATAGCCCAATGACTATAAGGTTTTTCATTCTTCAAGCACAATATCGCAGCACGCTCGATTTTTCTAATGAAGCACTTCAAGCTTCGGAAAAAGGACTTCAACGCTTGCTAAAAGGTGTAAAAACCTTAGAAACTCTCAAAGCTTCAAGCAATTCGACCATTGTAATAGACGAATTTGAACAAAACTGCTTCGAGGCACTCAACGACGATTTTAATACTCCTATACTCATTTCGTATTTATTTGATATGCTCACTGTTATCAATAAATTAGCCATGGGAACAGAACAAATAAATCAGGAACAATTAACGCATTTGCAAAAATTATACTCCGATTTTATTTTCGAAATTATGGGACTTAAAGACCTCGAAAGCGACAATAAAAGTTCTGAAACACTCAATTCGGTTATGAATATAGTGCTAGAAATGAGACAAAAAGCAAAAGAAAATAAAGACTGGGCGGCTGCCGATTTGATTAGAAACCAACTTACAAAAGCCGGAATTACTATCAAAGACAGCAAAAACGGAGCAGAGTGGGAGGTTTTTTAATTAGAAATTAGGAGTTAAGAATTAGGAATCAATGTTGTTTAGTTAAGAAACCTTTCAGGGTGCATCTAGCTAATTGATACGATGACTTAAAGTCATCGTATCAATATTGCGGGCTTTTAACACAAGCCCGTATGGGATTACCAACATTCGTTTTATTAAATCCTTAACTAAACGACATTGAATTAGGAATTAAGAATTATTTTTAATTCAAAATATCAGTTGAACAATTTAGCAATATAACAATTTAACAATATAACAATTTAACAGTTGAACAATATAACAATTTAACATTTTTTTTAGCAATAAATAAAAATAAATTAGTATATTTGCAAATGCAACAAATCTAACAAAAAACAAACAACGTGAATTTGAATTATTTTATCAAAGACATTCTTTATACGCATCAGCAAGTAGTTGTAGCTGAACTAGGTGCATTTATTAGAAGTACCGAATCGGCAAAGTTGAGTGAGAATAAAGAGACAATACTAGCACCAAAAGTTAGTTTTCAGTTTGACGCTAGTCAAAAAACAACCGATGGCATACTTGCTAACTATTTGGTTCAAAATGGAAAAATATCTCCAGCCGAAGCCGAAAGCATGATTGCTGATTATGTAATAAATCTTAAAAAAAGATTTGAAGCAGGCGAATCGGAAGATTTTGACCAGATAGGCACGCTAAAATACGATGCAGAGCAAGCAATTGTTTTTGCGCCCGCTTCGGATTCTATCTTCGTACCCAACACAGCACTCGCCGAGCTGAAAGTAACGCCTCTGAAAGAAGAGGAAATAGTGCCCGACAAAAAGGAAACAAGCAGAAAGCCAATCGGCATTTGGATAGCCATCGCAGCAGCCATAATTTTGGTGCTCGTTATGGTATTTCCGGTGCGCAATTATTTGCAAGAGCGTAAAATCAAAGCCCAAGCAGAAGCTAAGGCAGAAGCCGAAAAACTGGCAAAAGCCAATTTGAACGATGTGGTTTTAGAAGAAAAAGAAACAATAGATACAAAAGAAGTAGTTGAACCCAAAAAGGAAATTAATACAAGCATTAAATTTCACATTGTAGCTGGAAGTTTTAAGGAAACTAAAAATGCGGAAAATTTAAAAAATGAGTTGTCGAAAAAAGGCTACTCGGCAAATGTTTTACCAATCGATGGTGAATGGTACAGAGTGTCGATGGCTGGATTTACCGACAGGCAATCAGCCGAAGCTGAAATGAAAAAAATGAATGCAGCTGGCTCAAAATACGAAATTTGGCTTTATATCATTCAATAAAATACTTGGCAGGTTTTTATTGTTTACCAAAGTGTAATTCATTAAAAACCTTGCACATCATTTTTCTATAACTCTTTTTATTAAACTAAAGTAAAAATACTATGAGCGTTGATGTAAATGAAAATTTGAACGAAAACTTGGAAACAGAAAAAGTAGAGCAAAATTCTAGTTTTGAGCAAAAAATAGAATTTAGTGGCAATGGCTATAATAACAATCCGGTTCAGCGCAATGCGAAAATAATGACCGACGACGAATACATAGCACAACGCCTTGATGTACAAATGAATTGGTACGATAACAAAGCTTCGTTTCTTCAAAAAAAATACAAAAAACTTAAACGCTGGGAAATTGCAATTGCAGCAAGTATTCCGGTTTTGATTGGTTTTGCCGCCATGAGCGTATTGGAGCACACCGTTTTAATCAAAGAAACAGTAATTGGTGAAAATGGTGTAAAGAAACTAATCCCGTATCTAACACTTTCCACTCTTTTTCAAATAGTTGCAGCTATAGGTGGGGTAGTCATTATCATTCTAAAAGGCATCAATGATTTAGAGGAATATCAGAAAAACTGGAAGGAATATAGAGCTAGCGATGAGGCACTAAAGCAGGAAAAGTTTAAATACCTCACTCGTACAGAGCCTTATGACGAAATTGATGCTTATCCTATCTTTGTTGAAAAAATTGAATCTATTTTGAGCAAAGAACGCCAACAATGGAAAGTTATTTCGAAAGCGACCAACGAAATATCAGAAAAAGCTCAAGAAAGCCTGACAAACCAAATGAAAAAGTTTGAAGAAGGCAAAGATGCAAAAAAAGACACAGAAGCAAAAGGATAAAAAATATTTTTTTGCTATTCTGGACAAATGAATAGAAGTAAAAGGATTGAATATTGTTTAATTAAAACCTGTCAGGTTTTCAAAACCTGACAGGTTTTGACCACAGACTTTTAATTTTTTTAAAAGAATTTTGGTTACTCGCAAGTTCCGTTATCGTTTTTTAAAATCCTCAAATTCAAATTTTATACAAACCCAATGGCAAAAGTATTTTTAGGTGGAACGGTAAATAATTCGCAATGGCGCGAAGAATTAATACCAAAGTTGAAAGTTGATTTTTTCAATCCGGTAGTGGAAGACTGGACAGACGAAGCCTACAAAAAGGAATTAGCTGCTCGCGAAAGTTGCGATTTTTGCTTATACGTACTCACTCCCAAAATAAGTAGTTTCTATTCAATAGCCGAAGCTATCGATGATTCAAACAAACGCCCAAAAAAAACTATTTTTTGCTTTCTACTCGACGATGCTGGACAAAAATTTAGCGATTTTCAAATAAAATCGATGAAAGCCATAGGCAAAATGGTAAAAGAAAATGGTGGACAATGGCTAAATTCCATCGATGAAATTGCCGTTTATTTGAATTCAAAGTCTTAAAAAAAAATAGTGTGGAGATAGGATTGTATTTTGGCTCGTTTAATCCTGTGCATATAGGACACTTAGCCATTGCTAATTACATTCTCGAATACAGCAAGTTAGAACAAATTTGGTTTGTTGTAAGCCCGCAAAACCCATTCAAAGACAAAAAAAGTTTACTCAAAGATTACCACCGAGTAGAACTGCTTCACCGTGCCATTGGCGAAAATAACGCCTTTCGCGTTTCCGACATAGAACTAAAACTGCCACAACCTTCTTACACTATCGACACTTTAGCCTATTTGCACGAAAAATATCCGACACATTTATTTTCTATCCTCATGGGCTCTGACAATATTGCATCATTTCACAAATGGAAAAACTACGAACAGATAATTGCTTACCACGACTTATTTATTTATCCAAGAGCTGATTACAAAGGAAGCAATTTCGATACAAACCCCAAAGTGCATTTCATAAAGGCACCACAAATAGAAATATCATCGAGTTTTATTCGCCAAGCCATCAAAGAAGGTAAAAATTTGCCCTTCTATATGCCTACAGAAGCCTACAATTATTTGCAAGAAATGAATTTTTATAAAAAATAAGCACTCTTTTTATTGTTTTTTTTCAACCATTGTCAATAAATTTTGAAACATTTACACATTTCTATTTGTATTTCATCAAAAAAAAAACTACTATTGTTGTCTCAAATTTTTATCTAAAAATAAGTTTGTGCTTTCAATAATTGATTTTTCAGTTTAATCAATCAATTCACTTAATATATTTTAACTTACTTATTTTGAATGATATTTGCAATAATGTAAAAAAATAAAACCAATTAATGAACTCAGAAATAGAAATTCAAAACCGAAATAAAATAGCCGACCTTTTTCCCGAAATTATGAAAAACGGCACTTTTGATGTTTCTATTTTGAACAAACTTTTGGGAGTAACTACAAGCCACCAAAACTTTGGATTGTTGTGGCAAAACAAGAATAGTACAATTGAAACCCTCGAAAAACCAAGCCATGCAAAACTTTCAATCTGTGTAGATAAAAGTTTGAATTTTGAAACAACCCAACATATTTTAATCGAAGGGGACAACTTAGAAGCAATGAAGCTTTTAGAAAAAACACACAAAGAGAAAATAAAAGTAATTTACATCGATCCTCCTTACAATACCGGAAAAGATAGCGTTTACGGTTATTCCGATAAATTTAAACAGACAAAAAGTAACTCAAAAAAAACGGAAAATATTAATTTGCAGCCTTTGTTTTCAAAAAATACAGATAGTGATGCGCTTTTTCATTCGTCGTGGCTCAATATGATATATCCACGCATGGTGTATGCTCATAAATTACTGGCAAACAATGGGATAATGTTTGTTTCTATCGACGACAACGAAGCCTTCAATTTAAAACTCTTGCTCGATGAAATATTTGGAAGTCAAAACTTTGTAGGAGAATTTATCTGGCACAACCGCACAACTCCCAACGATGCCGGAATTGGTTTTGCAACCGACCATGAATTTATATTGATTTATGCAAAAAACAAAACTGCCTGTAAATTTAAAGGCATTGCAAAAGATTTTTCGGGCTACAAAAACCCCGACAACGATTCAAAAGGCGACTGGATTGCCGACAATCCCTCGGCAGCAAGCGGCAACGAATCGTATCGCTTTGCTATCGAAAACCCGTTCACTGGCGAAATATACTATCCGCCGCAAGGTCGTTATTGGGCTTTTTCGCCCAAAAGAGTAGAGGAGTGGGCAAAAACAGGGAAATTAGTATTTCCTAAAGTAGCCAATAAAAACTTTGTACTCAAAAAATATAAAAGCGAACTGCGAAGCCAGCTAAAACCCATTAGTTCAATACTTACGGGCATTTTAACATCAAAAGGCACCAAAGAAATGAAAGAACTTTTTGAGCACGGAAGCCCTTTTAAATATCCAAAACCAACCGATTTGATTAAAATTTTGATAGAACAAACAGCCGAAAACAACGACATAGTACTTGATTTTTTTGCCGGCTCCGGTTCTACCGGACATGCCGTGTATGCACATAATTTTGAACACAAAACAAATGTGCAATTTGTTTGTATTCAGATAAATGAAGAGTATTCGCACGCCGACAAAACCTACAACGATCAATTTAAAGTAGTTTCGGATATTACACACGCCAGGCTAATAAAATCGGCACAGTTGTTTGATAATTTGAATCAAAAAACAAAAAACGCGGAAGGTTTAGATTTTGGTTTTCGCTTTTTTAAAGTTGAGGTTTAAAAAATACATGAAATAGTAATTGATTGGTTTTATGAAAAATAAATAGGTTTTCAAATAAAATAGTTCAACTAAAATAATAGAACAAAACGTTTTAAAATGAAAATGCCGGCATCCTCATACCGACATTTTACTATCAACCAATCCAAAACTATTTATTAGTTATAGAACGTACTTAATTTAAAAATATTTTATATTCTTTTTAAAAAAATAGCATTATATTTTCAATTTATTCTTTCTTTATCGTTTTTAATATTTTTGGTATATTTTTCTTAAATGAATTTCCATTAATATCAAAAAGTTGAGCTTTTTTTAAGCTATTGAGAAGAGTTCCAAAATTTGCTTTCAAGCTTAAAAGTCGCTTCTTTTCAGCATCAATATACAAGAAATCCTCACCAAGTTCTAAGCCACCTTTCAATTTGCTATCTAATGCTTTTATTTCATTGTTAAGCCTTACGGTTGCTTCCATTTGAAAACGCCAGTCGAGAAATTCAGAATCCAAATACAAACCGATAAATTGTTTTCCCGTATTTTTGTTCAAAAAATGATTGAACGTATCAAAGGCAAGCCACGACGATTCCTTTGGTTTTGTAGCAATTATAGACATCACAAGGTCAGCTTGGCTTATTTTTTCACTTAAAAGTTCTGTGATAAATGTACCATTTGTATTTTCAATATCAATAATATCAATGGCACCATGTTCATTAAGTATATCTTTAATTGAGTCTGCTATCTGACTCTCTGTCTGGTGGTAAGATAAAAAAATCTTTTTAGGCAAAAGAACGCTATCTAAATCAATAAACAAGGCTTTTTCCTTTCGTGTTTCATCGAGCAAAAAAAGTAATTGACTAATAAGTAGTTTATTTTCTTGCTCAAAAACCTCGTCAGAAATTCGCTCAAGAGTTTTGTCGCTTCTGTTTGTTTTGTTTTTCACCATCAAATCTAAAGCATTTTCATGCAAATGTTCATGATATTCTTTCACATAATCGACAAAAATCTTAATGGCTTTGGTTATTTTCCCATTGGCAACTAATTCGAGTATTTCTTTTTTAATTGGCATAGTAAAAAAGTAAGTCGGTTAATAATATATCATTTTGGTTTATAGCATTACAAGTAATTTATACTAAAATAACTTTGTGTTCTTCGTTGAAACCCGCCAAAGCAATTGCATTTTTACCATATTTGAACGACATTTCTATGTTTTTTCCATTGGCTAAAGCTCTATAAAAACCTGTGGCAAAGGCTATTGCCGATTTATCGCCAATAGAGTCGGTCATGCCAATTACATTTTTGACATATTTTTTAATGGTCGAAGCTTGCTCAGCAGAATAGCACGCATTTAAAATAACTACCTGAACCTCTGCTTCTTGAGCAATCAATTCAAACAGTCCATCGAGAGCAGATTGCGATAATATTTTTCTATTTCCCTTTTCGTCTTCAATAATTAAGCCTGACAAAACTGGCGGTTTTTCAACACTTCTTGTTCCGTCTTTTAGCTCGCCTGTTCCAAATCCATGACCCGAAAAGTGAAAAATATTTGGACGGTATTTTTGTATTGCTTGATGAAGCTTATTGGGCGTAATGTTTGTATCTACCTTTAAATCAAACTTATCGTACTCTGGGCTTTCTTGCAATAGTTTTTGAATTTCCACAAATTCAGTATCTAATTGAAGTTTTGATGTATCAGCAGGATTAGCAGAAAGAAATAAAATTCGTATAATTTGATTTTCAAATGATTGAAACGATTCACCTACTTCGTTACTTGAACTTTTTTTAATTTCGTCGAGCAATTCCAACACCAAGTAATTTATTTTACCCACGGCTTGTGTTCGTTCTTGGGTTGAAAGTAAAAAGTCATTTTTTCGTAAATCCGACCACTGCGAGTGAATTATTTTAAATTTATTTAGCAACAAATCATCGGGTTTGTTATCAAAATACAGACTTAATTCTTTAAATACCAGGTCGGTACGAGCCTGCGCTATGTGATTTTTCAAACTATCTATATTCATAATTTTGCTGAGCTTTAATAAAAATCAAATATACAAAAAAAATAATAATTTTAAAAGTTTCTTTGAAACTTTAGTGCATAAGTAATTTGCAAGTTAAGAGCTTTTTGCAATTTTAGCCATTGTTGCGAACCAAGTGCGCTCACGCTAATGGGTGGATATTTTGCAATTCCCTTGGGCGTGCGTTGGTGTAAAATAATGTGTTTGCGCAAGCCACCTAGCGATTTTTTTACTTCAAACTTAACAAAAAGTTTTTTATTTATTTCGATAGCCCTAGGTTTCATAAAAAATGGGTGTGCGTTGTAAAAACGAAAAGTCAGTTTTTCGTCACCGTCTTTAAATGAAAAATAGAATGGTTGAGAAAGAGCCAAAAGTATGTAAACCACTGTACTTAAAATACCAAAGCCCAAAACGATATAATTTTCTTTAACTCCATTCAAAAAAGCCCACAAAAAAAGCGTTACGATTAAAAAAGCTAAAATCCAGAAAAACAAAGTTGCTTTTGTACTTGTCAATTTATTATCTATTATCATAAATTCGTTGTTTTTTATCTATACTATACCTTATTTTTTTTCTAATTTTAAAATCAAACGATAAATTATTCTATTTTGCAAAAATAATATTTTTTTCAATTATTGCGATAGAGCGATTCATATTTTGATAGTGTAACTAGATAATGACCGAAATTCTTAAAGAAAGTAAATTATGTAATATTCTAAATTCTAATAATAAATTGTTCGATTATTAAATTGCTCGATTGCTATTTTATGACGAAATTTTTTTTAAATTAATTAAATTCAAGTCAATTTTGAAAATTCGTGGTTACAAATAACGGCTGATTTTATACAATAAAAAGACTATTGGCAAAAAGTATTTTTTATTCGTTTTTCAAATTCATTGAGCATTTCTGTTGTAAAATCCAAATGAGTAACTAATCGAACAGTTTGTTTTCCAAACGAACTGCCCAAAATACCAATTTCTTTCATTTTTTTCAAAAAATCTGCACTTGTCATGCCTTCTTTTAAGTTAAAAATAACAATGTTTGTGAGAACGGGTAGTAAGTTTTTTACTTGAGGTAAAGCACTCACAATATCGCCAATAATGCGTGCATTCAAATGGTCTTGGGCTAGGCGTTCGATGTGATTATCAAGGGCATAAATACCTGCTGCGGCTAAATATCCGGCTTGCCGCATAGCTCCACCAAAAACTTTTCTAAATCTACGCGCTTCATCGATAAATTGCTTATTTCCAATAATTAACGAACCTACTGGTGCTCCCAAACCTTTCGACAAACAAACAGAAATAGAATCGAAGGGCTGCGCAAAGTCGCTTGGATTTTGTCCTGTTTCGGTTAAAGCATTGAAAATACGAGCTCCATCGACGTGTAATTTCAAGTTATACTTTAAGCAAATGGCTTTAATTTTTTCAACTTCGGCAAAATTGTAATAGGCTCCGCCACCTTTGTTGGTTGTATTTTCGAGGGCAACTAATTTGGTTTTGGCATGATGAAAATCTGACGGATTGATGTTTTCTTCAACATCTTCAGCCGTAATGCAGCCTCTGTTTCCTTTCAAAAGACGCACTGAAGCACTCGAATTGAGCGCAATTCCGCCACCCTCGAAATTGTAAATATGCGCTGTTTGGTCGCAAATAACTTCATCGCCCGCATTTGTGTGCACTTTTATGGCTATTTGATTTGCCATAGTTCCCGAAGGAGTGTAAAGCGCAGCTTCTTTTCCAAAAAGCTGTGAAGCTTTGTTTTCCAAGGCATTAACTGTTGGGTCTTCGCCAAAAACATCATCTCCCACTTGCGCTGCAAACATTGCTTCGAGCATTCCTTGGGTAGGTCGAGTTAGCGTATCACTTCGTAAATCTATAATCATTTTTATTGTTTTTATTAATTAAAATCGAAAACTTGCTTCAATTTTATAGAATTTATTGCTTTGCAAATTTAATAAATTATGTAAATAGTTGGAGCTATCATTGAATAAATTTGCGGTTTTATTTTCCGTAAAATATTTTTTTTTGAAAAACATTAAGATTTTACCAACATTACACAATTTTTGCAATCAAATTCGAGCATAAATTTTTGGTTGTTGTATTTTAAATATTTTGGTATTTCGCTTTTTGTTGGTTTTTGATATTTTTCACACTGCCCTAAATTGTATTTTATACAAAGTTTGGTAACCATCAATTGCTTATTTTCCTTATTTTCGCTTAATTCAAAGGCTTTTTCTACCTTTTCTACTCCATGCCGCTGATAAAATTTTGCCGACAACGAATTTGAAATATTTGCTTGGTAATTAAGTTCTTTTTCAAAATATGGAAACGAATTGGGGGTATGCCGAATTTTTTCGGTTGTGTAATTTGCACCTAAACGTTCGTAAAGTTCTGCTAATACAGAGCGTCTAAGCTCGTTGAGCTTTGAGGTTTGAATGAAGTAAGCCGTGGAAAATTCAATTTTCAAATCGGTAATTTTAAAGATGGTGCCGCCTGTTTTAGTTAATTGATTTTTAATATTTTCAATTGCTTTTTCTGCATTATTGGCTATTTCTTTTTCAATTTCTAGTGTTTGCTCTACCGAGTAATTTTGATTTTCTACGCTTGCTTTTAAGCGAAAGCCTGTTTGTATTTCGCTCAAAAACAAGCGAATTGATACAAATCTACAATTTTCGATGCTCGAAAGTGTTTTTATAAATTGATGGTCGTGATTTCTATAAATTTCAAACTCCTTTTTAAGCAAGGCAAGTTGGTTTGTGTAAATTTTTTTATCTATTACTTTTTCTACACGCAAGCCAATTAGTTCCTTGTTTTCATTCAAAAAGCAAAGTCCATCGCCATTGCTAAGTTCTTCATTTGTTAGAAGTTGGAAATATTCGCTTGTAATGTTTGTTATTTTACCCAAACTTTTGCCCAGCGATTTTGGTGTATCGAGCGAATGAATATCTTGCTTTCGTCCGTTCAAAAAATAATCGGAATATTTTCGATTGAATGTTTTTTCGGCATCTGGCTCAAAATCAAAGAAGAAATGACCTATCGAAGAGGTTTTGTATGTAGGTTTATTTTCTAAAATAGAATCTAATTTTTTGCGATAAAATGCCGTATTATTTTTCAAATAATTTTCATCTTTCATGCGTCCTTCTATTTTGAACGAAGTAACACCAGCTTGTATCAAGTCGTATAAATAATCGGCTCTATTCATGTCTTTTAGCGAAAGAAGATGTTTGTTTTTGAGCATCGTTTTTCCGGTTTTGTCTATCAAATCGAATGGCAAACGGCAGGCTTGCGCACATTCGCCACGATTTCCACTTCTACCGCCCAGATAATGACTAATATAGCACTGTCCGCTGTAACTTACGCACAAGGCTCCATGCACAAATACTTCAAGCTCGGCAGTTGTCTCTTTCTTAATTTCAATAATCTGATTTTCAGAAAGTTCGCGAGCTAAAACAACGCGCGAAAAGCCCACTTTTTCGAGAAAATTTACTTTCATCGCGTGCGTATTGTGCGCTTGTGTGCTTGCATGCAAGGCAATAGGCGGAAGTTTCATTTCCAAAATTCCTAAATCTTGAACAATCAAAGCATCGACACCGGCTTGGTAAATTTGATTGATTAATTTTTCAGTTTCTTCTAACTCATTCTCATACAATATAGTATTTAGTGCTACATAAACTTTTGCATGAAACTTGTGCGCGTACTTAGCTAGTTGCTCAATGTCGTGCAATGAATTTCCTGCAGATGCTCGCGCCGAAAATTTTGGCGCACCTATATAAACAGCATCTGCTCCAAAGTTGATGGCTATTTTTCCATAATCCGAATTTTTAGCCGGAGAAAGAAGTTCTAGCTGTTTTATTCTAATTTCGTCCGGCATTTTTCTCGTTTATTGTTGATTTATTGGCTTCTTCTAAATATTTGAGGTCTTGCAAATATTCGTCCCAAGTGAGTGTTCGGAAATGATTGGGTGTAGGAGGCGTTAATTCTTCCTTTTTTAGTTGATATACAAAGATATTTTCTTCAATCTTTTCTACTTTTATTACTTTACAATGCACCTTGTAAGTGTCGCGAACAAATCGCAAAACAACATGCAAAAGTCCCTCGCTTACAAGTAAATAAGCGTCTTTATTGTCTATCATATATGGAAAAAGTTCTGAGCCTTTTTCAATTCCTAATTGTTTTAATGCGCTATAAAAACGAGGCGAAAAAGTAGTCCAGCCCAAGCTAATTGTCTTAAATTTATTATCATAGCTTTTCAAAGGCGACTGATTTCTAACCTTTACACTTTCGGGTTGAATTAGTATAAATTTATTTTCGTAATTTTTCTGAAGATGCTCATAAGAGGCATCAAAATCGGCTTGTATTTGTTTTTCTAACTCAATATACTCGTCATAAACGGTAACTTGTTTGTATAAATAAACAGCTAAAATAATTAAAAAGGCAGAAGCAAGCAGATTTTTAATTCCTTTTAATTGTGTTTTTGCAGTCTCTGAAAACAGAGGAATTGCTATGGGCAATAAAGTAAATAGAGCAGAAATAAACAAAATAGGGTTTCCTATTCGTTCTGGAAAACGCTGAAAAACAAGCATATATAATATGAAGGCAAAGATAAAAACAATGTACAAAATTACCCAAATAGTATGCAGTGGTTTGTGATAAAAAAAGTTTAGTAGCAAAATAATGAGAATAAAATAAACAAATTTTGCATATATTTTAGTATAATATTCCCACACAACATCAAAATTTATGCTCTTTATCATTTCCGAGTTTGTAGGCAAAGGGAGCGAGTAGTCAAAAATATTCTGAATTGTTTGCTGGTTGTATTTATTTTCATCAACAAATATCCACGATAGCAACATCTGATAATCTTCTGGATTCCATTTGTTTACTTCTAATAACTTCTGATTATTGAAATTAACCCTAGCAATATTAAAATCGTGAAATTGCCCACGAACAGCATTAAATTTTATAAAATCTTTATCTTGCTGACTAAGATTAGCCGATTCGTAAAAATAATTGAAGCTAACAAAAAGCACAAAAGGCAGCGAAAACGCCAGCAATGGCTTCCATAATTTTTTAAAATGCAAAATTAAGATAAGCCCAAACATAGGAAAACCAAAAGCTACAACTCCAAAAACGGCTTGCATGCGTACTAAAAATGACAACGAAAAAACAATACCTATGAGTACTATTTTGAAATAACTAATCTTTTGGCTGTGAAATATATACACAAAAAAAGCAAATAAAGCACTGCCTCCTGCAAGAAAACTTACCGAATTATAGCCAATCTCGAGAACAAAATAAATAGCCAAGCTCAAAAAACTGATTGCAAGAGGAATAAAAAACAGTCGCAAATTTTCTGCTTTATTTAAAGCATAAAGTACTAAACTGAAGCTTATTGCAGTTGATAAATACAAAAACCAGCCGTACCATTCTACCGACGAGCTTAGATGAAAATATAAAAAAGTAAAAAATTTTCCCAACGAAAATGCCATAAAACTAACTGCAAAGCCGCCTTTTATATCGTCGAGGATTGCAATATTATCATTGACATGATATTTTTGTAAAATAGTAGAAAGTAAAAAAGTATATAAAAAAGCAACACCAAATAAAATATACGAATGCTTATTTAAAAACAGTTGTAACTTATAACTAAATATATTATAATTTTCAAAAAAAGTTTTTCTTTTTTGTACCTCTACTTTCTTTGTTTGTGGTATTTTTTTTGCCGAATTATGCTTTTTCATGCACTTTTTTTTTTACAAAAATTGAATATTGTTGTTGATTTGCTTTAATAAACGTATTGCTTAAAGCCTTTTTTATTTCAAATACTATCTATTTATTTATACTTTATGCAATTTTTTCTGTTTGCAAACTTATAAAAAAATAGAAAAATAAAAAAAAATAAAATACAGAAACAAAATAATTACGACTTTTATTTTTCTAATACTAAAAAAAGCATGATATTTGTTTTTAACTAATTGGCAAAATTATTAAAATAGCAGGCTGATAGAATGGCTAAAGTTTTAATTTGAATTTTAAAATGAGCTATTAGACTCGTACTTATATTTTCTATTTTTCAAAATATACAATTAAATTTGGTTCACGACTTATCTATTTTTTCCAAAATGAAAAAAACGATTCTCTTTATATTGATGCTTGTAATTATTATAAGCTCGCAGGCTCAAACTCAAAACGATTACAATTTAGCGTTCAAATATTACAACGAACAAGATTTTGAAAAAGCAGCCGTTCTGTTTGAAAAAATTTTCAAGCAAAACGGCTCGAAAACTTACTTTACCTACTATATGAGCTGTTTGTTAGAAATAAAAGATTTTGAAACAGCCGAAAAAGAGGCTAAAAAGCAGCTTAAAAAAAATCCCGACGATGGAAGTTTTGTCATAGAATTGGGGTATGTATATAAAAAACAAGGATTAATTGACAAAGCAGAAATTCAATTCAATCAGGCAATTAACAATATTGGCACGCAAAAATACAATGCCACAGAAATGGCAAATATTTTTATACAAAGGCGTGATTATCAACTTGCCGAGCGGGCTTACCTCAAAGCTCGAGAACAAAATCCAGAATACTCTTTCCGCTACGAGTTGGCGAATATCTATTCGATAGATAGAAGTTTTGATAAAATGGCAAACGAATATGTTGAACTTTTGGTTGAAGACGAGACCCAAATTGGCAATGTACAGAACAGGTTACAATATTTTGTAACTAACGACATCGACGAAAGTTTCTCAGAAATACTCAGAAAAAC
The DNA here is from genome assembly GCA_020047755.1 of Bacteroidota bacterium. Classification (GTDB taxonomy): domain Bacteria; phylum Bacteroidota; class Bacteroidia; order Bacteroidales; family JAIFNL01; genus JAIFNL01. The sequence continues at coordinate 2,381 of JAIFNL010000271.1, read as the reverse complement.
AACCTTGCGCAAGCTTCAACAGTTGCCCAACAAAAGCATTTTGAACGAGCTACTTATTTGGCTTTTTGTACAGAAAAAAAACTTTTCGGCGGCACTTATTCAAGAAATAGCAATTGATAAACGCTTCGATTTGGCTGGACAGCGAGTTTTAAACTTAGGCGATTTGGCACTTTCGAACGAAGATTACGATGCGGCTTTGAAATCGTATGCTTACATTATCGAAATTGGCGAAAAAAGTTTTTTTTATCCCAAAGCAAAAATTAGCCACTTAAATGTAAAATTTCAGGTACTTTTGAACGACAAAAAATCGACCAAAGCTCAATATCAAAGCCTCGAAAACGAATATTTGGCTACGCTCAATGCACTGGGGCAAACCCCAAAAACCATTCCTTTGATGATAGACATGGCTCATATTCAGGCTTTTTACTTAAACAAAGCTCAGCACGCGCTCGATTTGCTAGATTACGCTTCGGGTTTGCCTGGTGTTAAACCCGAAGTGCAGGCTCAATGTTTTATGAAAATGGCTGATATTCAAATGATTTTGGGAGACGTGTGGGAAGCAACTCTCATTTACGCAAAAATAGAAAAAGACAACGACCAAAATCCCATGGGGCACGAAGCGAAATATAGAAAAGCCCGATTGGCTTTTTTCATTGGCGATTTTAAATGGGCACAAGCACAACTTGATGCTCTCAAAGCGGCTACTACTAAGCTAATTGCCAACGATGCCTTTCAACTTTCGCAGCTCATAAAAGACAACTTAGCCGACGATACCATCACCCAAGCACTCCAAATTTATGCACGTGCCGGCTTGCTCGAACTGCAAGAAAAAGACTCGATGGCACTAAAAACCATCGACTCTGTTTTTGTAAGTTTTCCGGCAAATGCTATTTTAGATGATGCACTTTTGTTCAAAGCCGATATTATGCACAAACGCAAAGATTATCGACAAGAAGCTACTTTTTTACAACAAATTATCGACACTTATTTTTTCGATATTTTAGCCGACGATGCTGTTTTTAGATTGGCGCAACTCAATGAATTTCAATTCAAAGACTCCGAAAAAGCAATGGAGTTTTACAAAACCATTATTACTGAATTTCCGGCAAGTATTTACGTAGCCGAAGCTCGAAAACGTTTTAGAGAATTGCGTGGCGACAAAACGATTTAAAAGCAAACAATGAATTTTTGCTTGTGCAAAAACGCTCATAATTTTGTTCTTTAAAGTGTTAAAAGTTATAAATATTTATTTGCAATCGAAAGTATAAAAACAAATTACTCTGTTGTAATTTTATCACATAAAAATATAAAAATCATAATTTCAACTAACTTTTTGAAAAGGTTATTTGTATGTTAAACTACCAAAATAGTTTAAGTAAAAAAAATAATTTATTCCAATAAAATATGGAAATTGTAACAATAGACCAAGAAATAAAAGGACGTTTTCGCAACGATTATCACCGAGCAATAATAAATATGACCTATACTTTGAATCAAGTAAAGTATCAATTTTTGCAACATTTGAAAAAGCATGGTTTAACTGAGCCTCAATACAATGTGTTGCGTGTTTTGCGTGGTTTTAGAAGCGAAGGAGCCGTTTCTATTGGTTTTTTGAAAGAACGAATGCTCGATAAAAATTCAGATATGAGCCGAATTGTTGATAAACTTCTTGAAAAAGAACTTGTTAGTCGAAAAAAACATGAAGCAGATAGAAGGCAAAAAGACATTGAAATTACACAAAAAGGCATTGATTTAATTGCATCAATGTCTGATTCTGAAAGCAAAGCAGATACTTTACTTGATAACTTAGCCCCCGAAGAAATACAACAATTTAATTATTTGCTCGACAAAATACGTGTAAATAAGACATAAAACCTTATCTTTTTTCACAAACAAGAATCTTTTCAAAGAAAAAAAACAAAATTTCATTTTAATTTTTATCTTTGTACTAGCAAAGTTTAAGAACATTTTTTAGTGTTAAATTTTATCTCAAAGATTTTGAGCACAATACTTTCCATAACAGATTTTCTCCAAAAATCGGAGTATATTCCGGTTATTGATGTACGTTCGCCCGCCGAATTTGAAGCAGGGCACATAGAAGGAGCTATCAATTTGCCAATTTTTAGCAACGACGAACGTGCAAAAGTTGGGACTTTGTACAAACAAAAAGGTAAGAACGAAGCCGTCATTTTAGGCTTAGAGCTAGTTGGTGTGAAACTTGCAAATTTCTCACTTACTGCACTTTCGCTTGCAAAAGAAAAGCAACTGCTAGTCTATTGCTGGCGCGGAGGAATGCGCAGCGCATCGATGGCTTGGCTTTTTGAAACAGTAGGAATAGAAACTTTTATTTTAAGTGGAGGCTATAAAACCTTTAGAAATCA
>JAIFNL010000068.1 GCA_020047755.1 Bacteroidota bacterium | reverse complement strand
AAAAAACGAATAAAGTTGCAACAAGTTTTTATTTTAAATTACTGGGTATTATTCTTTTTTAAGAGGGCATGAACTAAAGCCAAAAATAGCATAAAGTGGGCAAAAGCTAACTACCGCAGTGGCTGCAAAAACTCCCGCAAGTACCAAAAGCACAATGCCTAACGTTCCGGTTACTACACCTGCAAAATAAAGAGCTACAAATACTATTGCTAATACAATTCTAGCTACTCTGTCGATTGTTCCTGTATTTTTTTTCATTGTATATTTTTTTTAGAAATGTTAAAAATTAATTTTGTGTTAGAAATGATTTTCTATTTCGAATACAAAAATACAATGCCTGCAAAAGCTGTGCAGTAACTTTTGTCACTCAAGCCAAAAATAATTTTTTTTTATCATGATAGTGTTTCAGTTTTTTTAAAATTCAAAATTCCCAGCCAAAAAACCAAGAATCAAATTAAAACTTAACGAAACCAAGCTATCCACCAGCTACTGACCGCTAAGTGCGATGTTAGTGGCATAATTGTTCGATTATATTAATTTCGTCTTGTTGAATATTATAAAGTTTATAAATTCGTCTGTCGATTTCATTCGTTAAATGTTCTATTTTTTCGAGAAGTACATCTTTATCGTGTTGAATTTTTTTCTTTTGTATCTCTTTGTTTGTAACCATTATTCTATCAACCAGATTTTCAATATCATTGTACAAATCATTTTCATTTTTATTGTTTTTATCTATTAATTTTATTGGTAAAGGTTTTATATTTATAACTTTAACTTGAGCAAAAACTCTTCCTATTTCCTTAACCCTGCTTTGATAAATAAAATTGATTAGTTTTGAATTATATACTGCTAATAAATATTTTAATGATATTTTATCTGTTTTTAAATGTATCACGTGTGTACTATCTAACGAAAAAAAATGTTCTGAGTCAATTGCGGCAACTAATTTATCACTTGTTTGGCGACTAATTATTTTTTCCGGAACATCAAACATAGTTAAGTTCGTGTTACTCCAAAGCAGTTCAGGCTCATACAAAACGTAATTATTATCAAAAATGATTGAATATTTATTTATATCACGTCCTCTGAGTATTTTTTTCCATTTATCATTTATTGGCTTATCCGAAAGAAACTTTTTGTTATCGCCTGTTATGATTCCCTGATAAATTTTTGTAATTGAGCCAAGTTCTACCGTTTCAAGTTGAGCAATTTTATTTATTATTTTAATGTAATTAGTATCAATATTCAAATTAAAACCCGTTTCTTTTGAGATATTCTCTTTCTGTATGTTTTGGATTTGGGGTTTATAAAACTCTGAATAACTATCAATGGAATGAAATTGTATATTTTTTTCATTTAAGTTTCTTGAAAAAAAGAAAATTGCATTGCCGCCTATCTCGGCTTGTTCAAAAACTTTATATCTTAAATCACAAAGTATTGAAAAATTTCCATTTTTTAGCAGATACTCCCTTAATTTACTATAAGATTGCGAATTGTAGAAAGCACTTGGTACAATCATCGAAAAGATGCCATTTTCAGCAATAATTGATATGCACTTTTCAATAAACAAAGCAAATAAATTGATTTTATAGTCAAAAGAATATGGAAAATGTGTTTTATAGTATTCTAATAAATAATCCATTTCAGATGCCTGTTTTTTTCCCAACTGAAGTGTTCTGTAGGGAGGATTTCCTATGATTATATCGAACCCATCTATTTGGCTAAATCTTTTTTTCCAATTAAAAACATTAATTTTGCGTTCTTGTTTTGATTCTAAATCCAAAACAGCATCATAAAAATCTGAGTTTACAAGAGAATTTCCACTTTGTATATTATTATCCAAATTCGGCAAAACTCGTTCATGAAATAACCTTAATGTTGTTTCAATTGTAGATGTTGTTTCACCTTCCATTGCTTTAATCAATAGACTTAACTTAGTTACTTCAACTGCTTGTGTGTCAATATCGAGTCCGAAGATATTATTCACCAAAATTTTCTTTTTTTCGCTTGTTTTAAGCGAACCGTCTTGATTTATGGGACTGTCTTTTGTTATTTTTCCTTTATACTTTTTAATATAATAATTTTGATGATAATTCAACAGAAATTGATAAGCACCAAGCAGAAAAGAACCACTTCCACAAGCAGGGTCAAGAATTTTAATTTTACTTATTTCTTCGGGTGTTTTGTGTTCAATTAATTTACCTACGGTGTTTTTAACTATATAATTTACAATATATTCCGGTGTATAATAAACACCACCTGCTTTTCTTACTTCGGGTTTGGTTTCGATTACAGCGTGCCCGCTTTTTTCTAATCGAATAATTTTACCTAAAAACTGTTCGTAGGCATAACCTAATATTTCAATCGGAATTTTTGAAAAATCATATCCTATATCATCAAAATCGGCAATAATATTTTTTATTATTTTGTTTTCAATGGTTATATTTGCAGTTAAAGTATCCTTTTTGAAATCAAAAATACCTGAATTGTATTTTTGGTCTGCCGTTTTGAAGTGCTCGAAAAGATTTTGATAATAGTTCCCTTTTTTCAAACAACTTTTAAGAGTTCCTTCTTTTTCTACTTCTCTGTCTTCACAAATTTTCAAAAATACAATTCTATCAATGGTTTGTTGAACAGAGAAATTAATTTCGTCTTCGTCTAAATGTTTGTTATTTAATGCAATATTGGTTGCTAAATAAGTACGCCAATTTTCAAGCGATTTTAAAAATTCTTTATCTACTGTTTCTTTTTCTCTTTCGTTTATGTTTTTCTTTATAAATTGGTCTAAACTACCGTTTATAACAGCCGAGTGTGAAAATGTTTCCCAAATAAAATCAAATTCTTTTAGGTAATCTTTGTAATAAATAAATTTAATGCGCCCTTTTGATGCTTTATCTGTGGTTTTTGATTTTTTAGTACAATCATAAATACTAAATTCTTCAAAATCAGTCAATATAGAAATATTCAAATTTGAATTCCAACCGTAGTTACGTAATTGAAAAGCAGGTTTTGGGTCTATTCTTAGAGGAATAGCAGGTTTTTTTGCCTCCACATAAAATAGTATTTTACCGTTAAAATTAAACGAATAATCAGCTGTTTTTTTTCCTTTCGTTGTATCAACACTTCGCTCGTGGCTTACTTCTCTTTCAGTCAGCAACAATCCTTTTTTATTATCAATATCCCAACCCAAAGCATTGAAAAAAGGGTCAATAAAATCCCGCCTTGTCTCGGTTTCGTTATATGTTGGCTGTTTATAAAACGTTTCTTGTTCAGCAAAGCGATTTACTAACTTCTCAATTTCTTTATATGCTATTTCCTTTTCTGTCATAATTTTTTAAAAAAAGTAATCTTTTTGTAGATATTCACAATCGTAGAAATTCCACACAACACCATTTCCCTACACAAAAACCTCCAAGCAAAGATAAACAAACCCCGCCAAAAAACCAAGAATCAAATTAAAACTTAACGAAACCAAACTACCCATCAGCTGCTGAACGCAATAATGTATGCTATGCACATTATTCGTTATTAATCAATGTTCTATATTGTACTTCTGGCTCTGCAAATAGTCGAGCTTGTCCTGTCGAAACACGATAAGAACCATTTTTAAAGTAATTTGATATAAATATTTCTTTCCCATTTTGATTTGAATTTGCTGTTTGATTTCTCATTCCATACATCAAATTAAACGGCACAATATGAGCAAAATCGAACAAATCACGTATATATTCCGAATCATCATAAGTTATTAACCACTTGTGTTTGCTTTTTTTCATAACATCGGCAAATCGTTTATGGTCAAATTGTTTGTGCAGGTTTCCATTTTTCCCATATAATGCTGATTTTGTTGCAGAATAATAGGGTGGGTCTAAAAACAAAAATACATTATCACCTTCTTTTTCTATTACATCTTGATAATCAAAGTTTGTAATCTCTGTATTTGGTAAAACTTTTGCTAATTCCTTTATTCTTACAATACTAGACTCGGTAAATCGTCCATGATATGCTTGGTTAGAAAATCCGCCCGATTCGGTTGTTCCTGAAAATGTAATTCTATTAAAAATAAAAAAAGCACTTGCTAATTCTATATCGTTGAAATTCTTTTTATTGTCAGTTAAAAAACGATGTAATTCTTTTCCGTCGTTGAATTGATTTCGCCAACTATTAACTTGTTCTATTAATTTGTCGGTTTGTTTTTGGGTTATTTCCCAAAACTTATAAAGCTCGAAATAGAGGTCGTTTATCCAAAATTGTTTTTTCGGATAAATTTGTTTTAAATGTACAAAAACAGAGCCACCGCCTACAAATGGTTCTCTAAATTCATTAAAGTCAGGAACTAACGAACTAATTAAATCTATTGCTCGGCTTTTGCCACCTGGATATCTTAATGGACTTTTTATCATAGTATCAACCTTTATGAATGATTATTGTAAAACTATTGTTCTTTGATTCTGTCAATAAATCATCAAGCAATTGTTGATGTTTAAGATTTAATTTGTTTATTTTAATAAAATCTTCAATTTCTGACTTAGAAGATTGGGACGTAATTGAACTTTTTAATTTTGCCGAAGTTAATTGAAGAATTGGTTTACAATTTAATTCTTTACTACTTACACTAATTTCTTTGAGATTTGTAAATAGAATCATTTTTATCAAACCGTCTTTTATATCGCTAATTCCGGGCAATAAAGTTGATTTACTGTGTTTTGATTCAATTAATGAAATTGTATTTTTATCAATTTCAACTTCATCAACTGTTAAAAAATATTTACCACCTAAATAATTTGTGATGGTTATTTTTGCTTTTGTGAGTGTTTGTAAAGATTCTTTGGGTTGATTTGTTACAATTTCTCTTGATTGAGCGTCTTTTGCTTTTTTGCGCGAAAATTCCATAAAAGCGTTTACTTCGCTTTCAATTTTTGTTTTAAAATTGTCTAAGCCCTGCAAACCATGTAATTTTGTTTCTAGCTTTGTTTCAATTGCAATATACGATTTTTTTACGTTGTCAATAATTGTTGGTAAATTGTCTTTGATTTCTTTCAAATTCCAATGCAATGCAGAACTATGATAACTTTCTATTTCTTTTATTTTGTTGGTAATAAATTCGTTATCAAATTTTTGGTTTGTAATTTTATTTTTCCTTGTTTTGTGTTTTTCTGCCGAATTATAATAACCTAAAATCACATAAACATCAAGCAAACTCATTAATGAAATGGTATCCCACTGAATAAAATCTCTATCGCCTTCAAAACCTTCATCTTTTACAATCGGAATTACAGTAATTTTTTTTGCAATTGATAAAGTATTGTAAATCCGTTCGTAAGGATAGCTTCTTGTTCTTTTTGGCGAAACCCACTTTGATATTGCAAATAAATTCTTTTTATCTGAAATTAAAAAATTTGACGGTGATTTATTTATATCAAATTCGGCAAAATCAATCTTTTCGAGCTCCTTTCTAAGATTTATTTTATACTCAATTCCCGTTATTTTTGCGATTATTTCCATTCTTTATTTTTCCACAAATTTAATTCTTTCTTTGGTTTTATCAAAATTGTAATATTGTCATTTGTAATGCCCTTAGCACTCCGATAAACTCAGCTCCTATTAAAATTACGCACTTCCACACAAAAACC
>JAIFNL010000311.1 GCA_020047755.1 Bacteroidota bacterium | reverse complement strand
GAAATTGCATTTTCATAGAAATTTTTATATCCCGCTTGGATTGGTGTATCGTATTCATCAATAAGAATTACCACTTTTTGATTGTAATACCTATGCAAATATTCACTTAATTGTTTAAGACTTACTTCAAAATCAACATTGCCGGCGGTTCTGTTTGATATCTTTTCAAATTCATGTTTTTCATTATCAATTAACGTATTATCTTTTAACAGATAATTATGAATTCTAAATAATTTTGCGATTTCTATTTTGATATGTTGCAGAGTATCGTCCTGTTTTTCTTTTATTTCGTTTTCTGTTTGCCAAATATTTAGTTGAGTAAAAAGATTTTCATTTTCAGGTTGGTTAATATCAAAAAAATATTTCAGCATTGATAAATTCAATGTTTTTCCAAATCGTCTTGGACGTGGCAATAATATGACTTGGCGTTGGCTATCAATAACTTCCTTTATTAATAAAGACTTATCAACAAAGTAGTTATTGTTCTCAATGATATTTTTAAAATCTGAATTTCCAAGGTCTAATTCTTTCATTTTTATAGTAATTTTAAAAACACAAATTTACTGCATTTTATCAAAAAATCAAAATTTTCGGATAGTTATAGTATCTAATTGTAAGTCAATTTGTTTTAATTGAGCAACTAGCCGACTTTCATTACTTTTTATTTTCCAGCAAAATAATGGTCAAATGCAAGAAAAACAGGAATTGTAAAAAAAAACGGCAGCAATTTGTTTGCTACCGTTTTAATTGTAATTATGAGGCTGAATAGCTGCTTGTTGCAGCGGGTTCAGCCGACTCAAGGCTGTTTACTCCGTTAGAAGTAGTTTTGCTTTTTTGCAACTGATACAATTTGTATCTGTGCAGATTGCGACGTTTCCAATAAGCTTTTCCACGTACCGATAAGTAATCTAAAGCTTCAGTAATTTCGGCTTTTAATGCCAAACGCTCAGATGTTTTCATACCTAAATTGGCGTTTTCCATCTGTTGCGCTTCGTGCACTGTGTAAACTTCGCTTATTAAACTGTCAAAAGCTTGTATTTCGGTGGCTGTTACACCATAAAAAGCGGCTTTTGTAGCGTTAGCTTTGATTGCGCCCGAAATTACGCTCGCACGGGTAAGTAAGTCGGTTACAAATTCTTGCGAAATGTTACCTGTAAACTCGGGCAAATAATTTGCGCCCTTAAATACCGGACTTAACTGAGCCTTAAAATCTTCGATTGCAAATCTAAGTTCCAAAGCCTTTGCGTTGCGCTCTACGGTTGCTTGTTTTTTCACGAAACGTTGTTCCGAGTAAGTTGGCATTTCTTGTAATAATTGAATTTTTGTTTTTAATCCGTTTACGAATTCTACTTTAATGCCGCGTAAAAATTCAATGTCTTCAGTTGCACAAGTGGTAATTACTTTACCGTTCGATAGTACATCTTGGGTTGACAACCCTTTTGTTACATTATAATTTATCATAACTTAAAAAAAATTTTGAGATTCGATGCTTTTGAGTCTATTTTTTTATTAGAGCAAAAAACCTCTGTTTATTATTTGTGGCGAAACTTACTTGAGGCGTTTCACCGATACCTTTTTTTATGTTAAACTTTAAATGTTAAAAGAAAAACATTAATCGTTTAAAACATGATGCAAAGATATAGCATGAATTTTAATTGTGCAAATTTTTTTACAATTTTTTTTCATTATTTTTGAAAATAATTTTAAATTAATTAATTTAGCATTGAAAATCAATAATTTATAAAATGTTAAAATTTAAAACTTTTTTAAAAATATTTTACTATTTATCTAAATTTAGTTCATTTTTTTGTTTAATATACAATTATAATAGTATAAAAAATATAAAATATGTGTATTTTTAAATAAAAAAAACTAAATTTTATCTAATATATTACCACTATAATAGACTATTAAGCCTATTATATACCCATTTATTTTAAAATTAGGAGGGAAAAACAAATAATTATCAATTGTGGGTTATTAGGTGTAAAAAAATAAAATCTTTCATCTCTTGTAAAGCATTCAATCCTTTAGTTTTAAGCCGTTGGATTGATTCACGGCACACACGACGAAAACGCACTTGCGGCGGTGGCTTTGGGCGGCTTGCGTAGTGAAGTGAGCGAAGCGAACGAAACGAAGCAAGCTATCCACCAGCCACTGACTGCTATATGCGATGTTAAGGTTATTTTTTATTATTCATTTCACTTATTTCTCTTTCAGTCAAATTAGTTTCATTTATTATATGTTCGATGCTAAAACCTGCTTTTAACATTGAATCAGCTTTTTCCCAAAGTTTTCTCTCGGGGTTAGAGATAAAACCAAAATGTAGTAGAAAACGTTCTAAGGACTTATTTCTACTTGACTTATTTATTTCAAATTGGACAACAATATTTTTTAAAATATTATGATAAGCTCTTGAAATCGGTGTTTTACCACCATTATTTTTTTTTATTTGATTTTGGAAATCAGATTTTGTAATAGTATTGTAGTTATTAGGCTTGTCGAAATTAGAACAAGCATAATACCAGCTTTCAATTTCTTCTTGAACAATCCAAACGTTTTCATGTATAAGAATTTTTGATTCGTCTATTCTCAAGAATTCAGTTTTTTTTGATAATGGACATATTGCTTTACCATCATAATCGGAATCAGCCAAGACAATGTAATCAATTTTATTAGTGTCAAATCCTTTTACAACAGCAATAACTTCTTTGGTTACTTTTGTTCCACTATATGTGATGACCTTATGTTTGCTATATTTGCTTCTAATCATTTTATATATTAGCGATTCGGTTTCAAAAAATATTTTGTCTTCATCACCTTCTACAAATATTCGAAGTTCTTTTAAATTGTTTTCCATCATTTATTCATCTAAAAGGTTTTGCGTAAAAAGATAATCCAATTCTAACTCGTTTTCTAAAAACCTTTTTACTGTTTCGCTTTCGGAAGGCTTTATTATTTCGGTAAACCCTTTTTCATTTCTCAAAACTAAAATAAGGTCTTCTAATTTAGCATATTTAACAAGTAAAGGGTTGTGAGTTGTTACAAATATTTGTTTACTATCCATTTCATCTTTAAATGTGTTAATGAGCTTTTTAATAACTGAGGGATGTAAACCTTTATCTGGTTCCTCATAAATTACCATCTTATTATCTTGAAATAGTAATGCGGCAATTATTGCAGTCACATTAACCGTCCCATCTGATAATAGCTTGCTTGGAATAAATTTATTTGTATAGTTTTCTTTAATTTCAAAACTGCCTGATATTGAACTATTAGCCTCTTTACCACTTTTAATATCTTCGACAAAATTTAATATATATTGCAAACAATCTAAAAATTCGCTTTTCTTTTCTTTGTTTTCGAGAATATTATCTAAACGTACTTGTAAATTTGAAGCATTATTTAATAGTACCGTGTGTGGTTCTTTCTTTTCTCCGTTTCTAGCATTTACTAAATCAAAATCAAATAAATCAATCTTAAAAATTGAACTTGGTAAATAATCTTTAAATCTTTTTAAGATTGACTTTTTTGCTGTCGAATCTTGTGCAAAATCAACATCAGAATCAGGAATTGGGTTTTCAATTATTATATCGTAAAATTCTTCTTCCTTGTCTTCATAAGTATATTTCTTCTTTGTTTTAGGAAACTTAGTAATTTGACCATTAATATTAACAAGTCCCCAATCAAAAGAATACAGTATTGTATCTTTTAAGATACTCTTATCTGCTTTATTAAGTTCTACCTCTTTATAAGTTGCATAAAATTTAATACTTTCATTATCAATTCGAAAATCAGCATCAATTGTATTAATTAATTCAAGTTTATATTCTACTTTATCTATTGAATAAACAATAGAATTACCGCTACTTGTTTTATATTTTTCTAAAAATGTTTTAGGTTCAAATATAAACTCAAATGTAACTCTGTTTGACTTCGTATTAATATTTCTAAAAAATTTACCCCCTAAAATAGCAATGGTTTCCTCTAAATCATAGTCTTTTAAAACCTTCAATAATGTCAATGCTTGAAGCAAATTTGACTTACCCGATGCATTAACCCCGAGTATTAAATTGAATTCGTTAAATAGAATTTCAATTTCCTTATATGATTTAAAGTTTGATATTTTTATTTTTTTTAACATAATTTTATAGTTTATTAATATCTGTTGGCTCCATCTTTATTCTCATTTTAAGATACTTGATTTTATATTTTTCAAGTACGTCTCCGAGAGTAAGCTGTTCAGGTGTATCCTCTGTATTAATCCATAATTCCGAATTAGGTGATTTTAGAATGTCTTTTTCATCATCATTGAATACCACAGTTCCATAATCAGCACCTTTGATTATTAATGAAATTGGTTCATTATTCTTTATTACGCCTGAAATAATTGTTCGTGTTTCTTCTTTCCAATTTGTACAATCGTACCTATTATCTGATTGCAGTTTTTCTCGAACCAATCTTTTAGCTCTTTTATTAGATTCATTAATAGCATTTAAATCAGGATTTCTCTCTGGTGGTGTATTACGTCTTTTAGCATTTAAAAATTCTTTCAAATCATCAATGCTTTCAAATCCAAATTCTTCAAATAACTCTGCTAATTCAACACTAATTTCGCCTTTTTTAGTATTTCTTTTCCACGCTCTGTATGTCGAAATGTCGTTTGCAAAATCTTCTAACTCTTGCTGTTGCATTTTTTCTGTTATTTGATGCAGAACTTTAATTTTACCGCTTTCTATAATACCAAAAATCATATCTTTTTCATCATCGTTTCCAAGTATTGCAACAGATATTTCAGCTTTATTTTCAATTGTCCAAGGGAAATGAATTTTCATTTCATTTTCACCACTTTGTTTTATCCAATCCATTAATAACCTAAAAGATTTGACAAAACTTGAATGTGTTTTATCATGTTTTTCATTATCGTAATTTAAGAAACCTTGGTCAATTTCTTTTGCTAAATCTTTAAAACTTCTTCTTTTGTTATCTGGTAGTGGAATTTTAATATTTGTATCTAAAATCTCTTCAATCCATTTTTTATTAAATGTTTCTAGAACTTCAATTAATTCAGGTATTAAAGTCTTGTCGTTGTAATACAATTCATCCTTTATTCTAAAATCACCATAATAATTTGGAATTATTGGCATATCTTCAATATCTAATAAATCTTCATCAAAATCATTAACAAATAGGATAAAATCATTTAACCATATAAAAACATCTTTAAAGTTATAATTATTATTGAATTCGTCAACATTGCCATAACTTGAAATTTCCTCAATAATTTTTGTCAATAAATAATTAATGGTTTTTGACCATTCAAATTCAGTAATATTTTTAAGTGTCTTTTTACTTGGAACTTTATCACCAAAAATTGCTTTGCAATACTCATAAACTTTTAGGTTCTGTTCATATTTTTCTGACGGGATACAAGCAATTAGTTTCAACATTACATCGAAGATATCTTCATTATCTTCGTCAATTAGTTCATTTATTGCTATAGAAATATCTTTTATTTCTTTCGGCTTAATATCATCAAATGCTGTAATTTTTTCGTTTAGCAAAAAATGTCGCCAACCGTGTTTCTTCCTTTCTGGAAATAGAATTTTTTCGAGATTTTCAATCGTATCTTTTAATTCTTTATGAATAATGTTATCAATAAAAAGGTCTTTTTTCTTTTTAAGCAAATCGTCTTGCGCCGGTAAAATGGCAAGGTCGGTAATGATTGTAGATTTTTTAATATCAATAAGAAATTTGAAAAAATCATTCAACCAATTAATTGTTTTAGCATCAGTAAATTTGCGACCCGAATTTATGGATAATCCTTCCGATAGATTACTTACACGGGTCTCTTCTTTTATATCAAAAGTAATTATATCCAAAAGTCGCTCATCTGTTTTAGTCCAAATATATGTATCTATATGTAATTTTGATATTTTCGGAATTGAACTATCCAAATCACTCACAAATTTCCAAATTTTATCTCTGTAATTTTCTATATAAGCATCTTTCGTTGCTTTTTTATCCTGCAAACTCGTTACGATATAAACGGCTTGCCTCATTTGAGGGTCAAGGGCGAATCGAAGTAGAGAGAATTTATGTTGTTCGTAGAAACTTTCCGATAAATTTTCTTTTAATGTTTTAATTATTGATGCTTTTTCTTTGTAAAAATGGTTTTTAAGATTAGTCAATTTTAAAATATTGGCTTCTGGACAATTTAATTCCGCAAGCTTCTTTATGAAAATATTTGTTATTCGATAGTTTTCATTTCTTTCGACAGTTTTATCAATCCGCTCTGAAACTATTTTTAAATCAATTTTACGCTCTTCAATAAAATTGATAGTAGTTATTTTTTTATCCAATAAATCTTCTCTAATTGGTTCACCCAAAAGAGTTATTGCATCTTTTAACGGTTCAGGTATATTATTATCAAAATATAATTCATCAATAGTCAATAAATCACCTATTTGATTAGGTAATATTGAATAATTCTCGAAATAATCTTCTTCCGGTGCATAGTCATTAATAAATTCATAAACACTGTTTAACCATTCATATAGTTTTTTCTCGTTCATTTTAACAATATCACGCAAGTTTTCTATGTTTTGTGCGTCTTGTATGTTTTCGATAATGTTTTCAATGTCCGTCCTTATTCTTATGTTGAAATCTTTTTCCCAGTTTGTATCCGCTATATTATCTCTCCAAACCGTTAAATGGAAATCATCAATATAAGGTAATTGATTTGAAAAATAAGGTTGCGAATATTCTGCGAGTTTTACCAAACATTCCTTTTTCGAATGATATGGAATTAAAGCATCTTTTAATTTAATATGCTCTTTACTGGTTTCAACAATATTTGCATCCAATAAAATTTTCCTTATCGGAATTTGAATATTATTATGATACCATTTCAAATCTGTTTGATTATCTTTTGGTAGTGGTGTTTTTGCTAACCAGTATAAATTTTTAGTTTTCCTGTCTGATATTAGACTGTTTATAATCTTCTCATATATTAAAACTGACCCTTCTAATAATCTTTTGTTTTGTTCAATTTTATCACCTTCTTGTTCCAATAGGTAAATTCCGTTACGCGGTTCAGTAGGGTTAAATAAATAGCTGTTTATTATTGTTGGATACGGAAAAGTTTCTGTACCAACGAGCGGAAAATCGCAAAAAAGTCGAGGTGTATTTGCCGGAATTTGTTTAATACTATATAAATTACCTTTTTTTTCTAATTCAATAGCAACCGTATTGCTATTATTTGAATTTGAGTTATTTGCAATATAAATCTGTGTGATTTGATTTTGACTTTTATAATCAATAGCATCAATAATGATGTCTTTAACTGTAAATATTTTGCCTCTTGTATATTCTTCGTATTTGCTATTAACTTTATCCTCAATACTGACTTTTGAAATTTCAGGAATAAAAACCATTGTATAAGGCAACGAATTTCTCAAATCATCAATTCCCTTTTGTGCGGTTTGATAACCTTCTTTGCTTAAAATATATCGAAAAACTGTATCGCATTTTCTATGTGGTTGATAACTTTCTATTATGGAGGCTGTATCTAACA
>JAIFNL010000198.1 GCA_020047755.1 Bacteroidota bacterium | reverse complement strand
AATAATGCTTTGGAATAATCACAAAGCCAAATTTTAGCCCAAGTTTGTAAATAACAAACAATGTGCGCTTTATGAGGTTTTTGAGGGGTCTAGACATAAATTATTTATTTTTTTGTAACAACTTATAGATGAATATTTAAGCTATCTAAATCTTTTCTAAATTTCATGCTAACATGCTTTGCGCCATCATAATTCAAATGAGTTGTATTAAAATAAAGAGAGTCATTCAATTCTAATTTGCTGTAATCGAATAACGTTATATTTTCATATTTAAGAAGACTATCTTTAAAGCTTTCAATATCATTTTTATTAACAATGCTTTCCAAGTACGATTTATGGTATGGTAAAATTGCAATAAGTATATCTCTTTTTGTGCTTTTTACTAAACTATCAAAAACAGTAATGTTGTTTCCAGTAAAATAGAGCTTGCTTTTTTGCCTGTCATTTACAAACATATTGAATAAATGCTCCGGATTTTTGAATAATTCAAAACTACCTCCGTTGTTGTTATATTTACTTAAATTAATTTGGTTATTTATAAAATATTTTGTATTTTCTTCGTAATAACCAAAATATTTAAAAAAAGGAATATAGTGATAAAAAGAAAATCTATCTTTGAATAATTTAGAAACAAAAGGGTTGTTAGAATTTGGTATGTAATATTGAGTTTCACCTATCCCCAATTTATCCCATTCGTAATCTAAAACAATAATAATTGGTGTTTTTTTTCTTTTATTTAATTCTTTATGTAAAACAAAATTGATATAGTTATATCCTGTTCCGTCGATGCCGTAATTAAAAACATTATTTCCTACGATTTCAGGAACTATTCCACCTCTTGCTCTTGAAGAACCAACGATTATTGTTTCTTTTTCAAAGGAATAATTTAAAATACGATTTACTTTATATGCACCAGAAATCTCCGATTTGAAAATTATAAATTTTTCAAACGAATAATTTATTATGAACCCAATAATTAAGATAACCACGAAATAGGGTATAATTATCTTAAATAATAATTTGCTAAAATTGGAAATATATAAATTCTGCATTACCATTTACACCTAATAATATAATTAAAATAGTAGTAATAATTAAAAACGTTAAATTATATTTTATTTTTAGATTTTCTGGTAACAAATAAGATAGTGCTAATAAAAAAATTGCAAAGAAACTTAAAAATAAATTAAAAGCGCCCTTAAATCCACTAATAACAAGTATATTCCAAGAAAAACTAAAATCAAAAATCTTTTTTATAAATAAAATAGCATGAGACAGATTTTCTGCTCTAAAAAATATCCATGCAAACAAAACTAAAATATATGTAACTAAAATATTTATAAATGCAGTGTTGAGTATCGAAAATTTAGCTGTGATTTTTTTTAATATAGGAGCAAAAGCAATTGCACTTACTAAGTAAAATCCATGTAAAGCTCCCCATATAATGAATGTCCAATTTGCACCATGCCACAAGCCACTTATTAAAAAAGTAATAAATAAGTTATAATACCACCTCCATTTTATTGTTCTATTTCCACCTAAAGGGATATAAACATAATCTTTAAACCAAGATGAAAGAGAAATATGCCAACGTTTCCAAAATTCCGAAATAGATTTTGATAAATATGGGCGTTTAAAATTTTCCATCAAGTCATAGCCCATTAATTTTGCAGAGCCGATTGCAATATCACTATATCCAGAAAAATCGCAATAAATTTGTATGCTAAAAAAGAATACCGCAATTAACAAAGACAAGCTATCTGATTGACTAAAAAAAACTCCAAAAACATTTTCAACATAAGGAGCAAGCCTATCAGCAACAACTAATTTTTTAAAAAAACCGAGTGCAATTTTATTAAGTCCCCATACAAAATTATCATAATTAAATGTTTTCTTTTCGCTAAACTGAGGCAATAAAGTACTTGCACGTTCAATAGGTCCAGCTACTAATTGAGGCCAATAGGAAACATAAAGTGCAAAAATACCAAAATGCTTTTCTGGTTTTATTTTATTATTGTAAACATCTATTGTATAGCTTAATGACTGAAAGGTATAAAATGAAATGCCCACAGGGAGTAATATTTGTGAATACGGTATTTCACCTGTCGCTTTAAAATAAGAAAGTACATCGTTAATAGATGCCGTAACGAAATTTAAATATTTAAAGGTAAATAAAAAACCTAAATTTAAGAAAATAGAAACCATTAAATAATTTTGCTTTTTTTTCTTTTCTGGTTGCTTACTTATTAAAATAGCTGAAATATAATCAATTATAGTAGATATAAGTATTAAAATAATATATTCTGCTTTCCAGCACATATAAAAATAGTAACTTACAATAAGCAACATGGCCCAACGAAAACGATGAGGAATTAAATAGTAAACTATAATTACAAATGGTAAGAATAAAATAAATTCTTTTGAATTAAATAACATAATATATTAAATTTTTAAGCCAAACATATTTCTTAACCCCACAATGACTCCTACAACAACCATACTGCCTTTTACTAAAAAATTAAAAGTAGAAGTAAAGTCTGTTTCAGCTTTAATAACTTGAAGAAACATTATTGGTATCATAAAAAATAAAGAAGGATAGCTATAACTTTTTTTAATAATTTGATTGAAGATAAAATTATAGGCAATTCCTAATAAAAGCATTGTCAAGACTCCACCAGAAGTTCCATAATTTGCATAAGCTTCTCCTAAAATACTAATATCCATACTTGTACCCGAAGCTAAGGCTTGTCCTGTAAAACGCTTAAAATATTGACTATATCCAACATTTGTTTTAATATCGGGATCTAAAAAACGAGGGATAAAACTTGCTTTTATAGCACGCCAGATTGTTTCTCCATCAGCAAAAGGCTCAAACATAGGCATATTATACATTATTCGAGCTATAATCCAGCCTTGATTTATTCTATTTATATTATAAAGAACAAAAACATCTGAAGTAATAAATTCTGCATTGAAATTTTGAGAAGCTAAATCGTAAAATGTTTCTATTGTCCTATCCTCCATAGACATAGTCCTAAAATCGCCTTTTACTGTTTGGATACTAACAATAAATACAATAGAAGCAATAAAAATAATTGTTTTCTTTGCTATAGAAATTTTATAAATATAGGCAATAATAATAAGCATAAAGCCAAGCCATAAAAGCAAATCGTGAAACATTGCATGTTCAAAGTGCAAGGTTATAAAACTTATAATTACAGCCGTAAAAATAAACCATTTATAAGGTCTATCTCTTATTAATAAAAAATACAAACCTACAAATCGAAAATTCCCTAATAAATATGCAAAAAAAGCTAAAAACGCAGGAAAAAAACCAGAAATAAGATGCAAAAAGCTTCCACCTATAATAAAAATTAAATCAAGATTGGGATATTTATTTACTGTTTCTTTTAGACTTTGTAAAATAAAATCATCATTCCGGTTTACTCTAAAAATAGGCAAATACAGACCTATTGCAAACGCATAATTTGCAGGAATTACAAAATCCATATATGTTTTTTCATCAACTGACATATAAAATATAGGATCATCGGGGTTAAATGTATAAGCTAAAATAGGACCAATTATCCATTGCAAGCTTGCCAATATTATCATAATATCTCGTATTTCAATTTTCTTTCCTAAATCGAAAAAGAATTTAGAAACAAAAAATACGAATAATACAACACCTAACGACGATGCGAAATTAATTTCAGTATAAAAATACATTAATCCGAAAACGAACAATGAAATTCCTATATTTATACCCAAACTGTTATTTTGCATAATATTTCTAAACTTTTTGTATCCAGATGCTTCCTGGCATACTTTCTTTAAATTTAAGGCACATTGGCATTTTCTCGGAAAGCCAATCTTTGTTTTCTTTATGAAGGTATGTATTGAAATTTATAATTTTATATTCGTTGTTATTGGTCAAAAATGCTCTAAGGAAATATATTTCGTTCCAGCCAAATCCGTCCCAATGCAAAACCCATTCTTTAGGATATTCAAACGGGTAAAATATATCGTGAAAATGTATAATTACTCCTTTTTTTAGAATCGGCAATACTTCAAACAATATATAATTTAAATCACTTCCTGTTTTGGCTACATGTGTAGAATCAATAAATAATATATCATTCCTATTCAATTTATTAAATTCAGAAACAGGTACGTCCTGAATTCTTTTTTGCAATATGACTTGTGTTGCTTTATCTTCTTTATTTAGCAATGAAAGTAATCTTTCTGGGTATGGCTCAATGAATGTTAATTTTATTTTTTTCTCAAAAAATAAATCATTCGTATCAAGCATTACTGATGATGAAAAACCAGAACCTGCTTCTATTATTTGTTGTGGCTTAAAATGCCTAATGATGCTATACAAAAATATAGCATCTGAATAGACATAAAAATTATTATCGAAATAATATCTCAGACCCTCTTTCTTTTGGTCAGAAAAAGGAATTTCATCATAATATTTTATAAATTCTTGCAACAAACCATACTGCTCCTCTTTATTTAAATCAATTCCATTCAAAATAGCAGCATTTGAGAAAAGTCTATCGTAATCTTGTCTAATTTCATTTCTATCAACAATAGGGCTATAATAATGCCCTGGAGGATATTTTAGTTTAAAAGTTTCGTAGTCTTTTAAAGCTTTTCCTATATATGGTAATTTTGTAAGTAACGATTTTATACGTTCTTTTGATTTTGTACCTAACATTTGCAATTGTTTTTAAAAAGAATTATTCTGCAAAAATACAATTTAATTTTTAAATCGCTAATTCTTTTTCAATTGTCTTGCAAATTTTTTCAAAGTTCCAATCGTTTATTGTTTCCAATGATTTTAATTCCATTTCTGCAATTTGTTTTTTATTTTTTGCTAAATTCAAAATAATTGATAACAATTCATTTTCGTTTTCAGCTTCAAAAATAAATCCATTTCCTTTTATCAAATCCACTGCACAACCTACTTTGTTTGAGGCAATAATGGGCTTTCCGCAAGCCATAGCTTCGTTTATAGCCAAACCCCAAGTTTCAAAAGGACCTTTCGATGGCAACACAAAAACATCGCCTAAGTGATATACAATTGGCATTTTCGATTGGTTTTGAAATGGTAAAAAATGAATGTTGGGCAGGTTTTCTGCTTGTTTTTTTAACATGTTTTCTAAAATTCCATTTCCAATAAATAGAAAACTTATTGGTTCAGAGACAAGATTTTCAGCTGCTTTCAATAAAATTTCGGGATTTTTCTTTTCTTCAAATTTGCCAATAAACAGAAAAACAACATGAATTGGATTAATTCCTATTTCTTGTTTCCATTTTTTTGCAAGTAATTTGTTTTTATCTAAATTTAGCACAAAACGTTCGTTATCAATAGCATGAGGTGCGAAAACTAATTGATTTTCCGTCAATCCATGTTTTAAATAATAGGCTTTATTGTTTGTACCCACATAAAAAGCTTTGGAAATGTGCCAATAAACAAAATTAAGCCAAATACGGCGTAAAACTGTTTTTACTCCTTTTTTTTCATCTAATAAATTAGAATCACCTCTAAAATAAACAGGTATTTTACCTTTAAAATGTCGAATTGCTTTAAAATGACTGTGAAAATTCCAACCAAAAACTAAAATTGCATC
>JAIFNL010000062.1 GCA_020047755.1 Bacteroidota bacterium | reverse complement strand
TTGACCGAAAAAGCAGCACAAGAAGCTGGTTATGAACTCAAAATAGGCAAATTTCCATTTACAGCCTCAGGAAAAGCAAGTGCTGCCGGAAATAACGACGGATTTGTGAAGCTTATTTTTGATGCAAACACCGATTTACTTTTGGGTGCTCACCTTGTAGGTCAGAACGTTACCGAAATGATTAGCGAGCTGGTGCTTGCTCGCAAAAAAGGGGCAACAGCTAAGGAAATTATTGCCACCATTCACCCGCACCCAACTATGAGTGAGGCAATTATGGAAGCCGCCGCTGCCGCACACGCCGAAGCTATCCATTTGTAAAATTCTATTGTTCTATGGTTAAATTGTTAAATTGCCACTTGGGTGTAATAAATAATTTGGTAAAAAAAATTATCACAAAGAAGTTCTATTTTTTATTTAAAAACCAATTTTTTTATACGATTCAACAATTAAACGATTTAACAATTTAACCATAGAATTTTACCTCAAATCAATAACTTCTGCATTTGGATTTGCAGCTTCGTCGAAAGTAAAAAGCTTATCTACAATTTTCACATTGGGCTTTAACTCTGTAATTGTGATAGTTAGCCGTTGTCCATTTTTTGAAAACGATTTGGCAGAATAGATTTGATTTGTTTTTTCGTTTACTTTCAATCGTATTTTCGAGAGCGAAATTTTTCTATTTTCGGGTATTAAATCAATAATTGTTAATTTTTGCCCTTTAAGGTCTTCATTTCCAATTACTTTGTAGAAAAAATCTTTTTCGTAGAATGTGTAAATATTAGTAGGAGTAAGCACATCTTTGTCCGTAGAGTCTGGAATAGAGTAGGTTACTTCTTCAATAATTTCGCCTGTTTCGGTTTCTGTGCGAGAATAGCTTGCTTGAGTTTTTCCATCGAACATAATTTCCATGCCGGTATCTTTCAAAAAAAGCTTAAACTTTTCTTTTTTTATGTAAACAATTCCTTCTTTTTGTTTGTCTTCTTTTTTTGCAAGGTCTTCATATTCATACAAAAACTTCAAGCGCATCGTTTCATAAGACTTGGATTGTGCCGAAATTTTGTCGAGTATTTTTTTTGTTGCGGGGTCTTTTTCTAACTTTGGAACTAACTCTGGGTCTTCCTCTTGACCAAAAAGATTAAATCCAACGAAAAAAAACGCTATTAAAATTATTATTCTTTTCATTTTTAAATATTTATTTTTTTTACTAATATAAAAACCGAATGGTTGTATTTATACAATGATTTTAAGTTATCGTGAAAATCGTATATGCGATTTTGTTAGATAGTTTTTGGCTATAAAAATATCTTGTTTTCTGACTATTGAACCTTTCAGGTGGGTAAGAATTGCAAGTTGAAAGTATTTTAAATCACATTATATCAATTTATTGCAAAAATTTCAGCTCAAATTATTTTCGTTCTTTTTTTTACACCGTAGGTGTAAAATAGCGATAGAAACAAATTCTCCCCCTCACGCAAGTATCGCCCCAACGGGGCGAAATATGTGGGGGAATTTCTTTTTCTATCGCTATTTGCCTTCTACGAAGGCTTAAAAAAATGGTACGAAAACGAAAATGATTTTTTACACCCCATCTTTCAGGTTCATATTCGGTTGATTGGCATCTGCCTACCATTCATGGTACATGTTAGTTGCATTATTTATTATCATTCAATTTATTACGTAAATTATCAATTTCGTTGTCTGTAAAATCAGTTCCGATTTTTATCACTTCATTAGGAAAACCATTTATTATATATTTTATTGCAATTTCAATTTTTTGTTGTTTTAAAGCAAATTCTTTCTCAAAATTTATCGTTTGGGCAATACTTGCATTAGAACTTAGTATATCCAAATAATTTTGATATTCTGCTAATTGCTCTGGGGTCATTGTCTTCTTTTATCTCACTATTTTTGAAGAAATAAATCCATTCATCAATGGTATTTTTTGCAATATCATCAAATTGATTTACTCGAATTAAATAATGAAATGGAAATATATCTGAAACTGTTTCTTTGTTGAATAAGGTTTTTTGTTCGTCTGATAATTCAAATATATCATGTTGATTTACACCTTCAAATTTTGTCTGTCCTTTGTAAAGATAATCTTTTCCTTGTCCGAAATTAAAATAAACAATACTAATCGTAATCACTTTTTTCACCATTGCATAAGGCGAACCTTCTTTCATATATTCTGTTATCGCTTTTGAGGCTCCAAACAAAACTCTGAAAAGATAATCAAGTTCTCTTGTGTTCTGAATTTCTACAATTATTATTTCGCCTTTTGTGTTTTCAATCAGAATATCAACACGGTTGCTTTTGTCATCTTGGGTTTCTTTGTTTCCTTCTTCGGATAATAGTGATTTTATTTTAACGTCTTCTTGAAATAATTCAGATAAAAAACCTTCTAAAATTCCAAAATTTGCTTTACTGCGAAGTATTTTTTTTGCAGCCCAATCAAATCTAATATGTGATTTTGTTGTAGTTATCATTGTTTTATTATTAAATTTTATACAGCAAATTTACGATTTTTTTATCAGTTTTCAAATTTTCATAGAATTAATGTTTGTGTATCTGTGATTGCAACTACGAATCAATATGCACGTTTTTTAGTTGTTTTTAAAAATAGTCAACGAAAATCTTTTACGTAGGGAGATTACAAAAAAACTTAAAATGGTCAATTTTAAATTATCACATCTCCAATATCACATCATAAAATTTTAATCTAAATTCAAAGTCTTCAAATATTGTTCCAAAGAATGCTCGTCGGTGTAGAAAACTTGTCGGGCTTTGCTGCCTTCAAAGGGTCCAATAATTCCAGCGGCTTCAAGTTGGTCAACTATTCGCCCCGCGCGATTGTAGCCAATAGATAACTTCCTCTGTATTAGTGATGTAGAGCCTTGTTGATGCACCACAATGATGCGAGCAGCTTCTTCAAAAAGTTTATCGCGCTTGGTCAAATCTACATCGAGCGGCTCACCGTCAGAACCTTCACCTTGCTCAAATTCAGGCAGTTCGTAAGCACTTGGATAACCTCTTTGCGAACCAATAAAATCGGTAATACGTTCAAGCTCAGGAGTATCTATGTAAGCACATTGCACACGAATTAAATTGCTGCCTTCGCTTATGAGCATATCTCCTCTACCAATCAATTGGTTAGCTCCAGGCGAATCGAGAATGGTACGTGAGTCCATCATCGAAGCTACTTTGAACGCCATACGAGTAGGAAAGTTTGCTTTGATAACACCTGTAATAATATTGGTAGAAGGTCGTTGTGTGGCTACAATTAAGTGAATACCAATGGCTCTGGCAAGTTGCGCCAAACGTGCAATCGGCATTTCTACTTCTTTGCCGGCAGTCATAATCAAATCGGCAAATTCGTCGATAACTAACACAATATAAGGCAAATAGTGATGTCCATTTTCAGGATTTAGCCTTCTGGCTATGAATTTTTCGTTGTATTCGATAATCGTTCTGCACTGAGCAAGTTTTAGCAGTGAATAGCGATTGTCCATTTCAACGTTGAGCGATGCCAAAGTATTTACAACTTTCTGATTTTCAGTTATAATAGCTTCTTCCGAGTCGGGTAATTTAGCCAAAAAGTGGCGTTCTATTTTTTCGTACAAAGTGAGTTCCACTTTTTTGGGGTCAACTAGCACAAATTTGACTTGAGCTGGGTGTTTTTTGTACAAAATAGAGGTCAAAATGGCATTTAAACCCACCGATTTACCTTGTCCGGTAGCTCCTGCCACCAATAAGTGAGGCATTCTAGTCAAATCGACCACATACGACTCGTTAGAAATGGTTTTTCCTATGGCAATAGGCAATTCCATCTTCGAACTTTGGAATTTCGCCGACGAAATGACCGAGCGCATCGAAACAATTTCGGGTTTTAGGTTCGGAACTTCGATACCTACCGTTCCGCGTCCGGGCATAGGCGCAATGATACGTATGCCCAAGGCAGCCAAGCTAAGCGCAATATCGTCCTCGAGGCTTTTAATCTTCGAAATACGAACACCGGGTGCCGGAATAATTTCGTAAAGCGTAATGGTAGGACCAATGGTAGCCTTTATTTTCTTTATTTCTATTTTATAGTTTTTGAGTGTTTCTACAATTTTGTTTTTGTTGCTGATAAGTTCCTCGTTTGTTACTTCCGAGTTTACGGCTTTGTGCTCTTCAAGTAGCGAAATATCAGGTATTTTGTAAGATGCCAAATCTAAACGAGGGTCGTAATTTTCGAGTTGATGCACTTTTTCGGGATTAACCATTATATCGCTATTTTTTTCTACTCGCAAATCAATGTTGCCTTCGTTTTCTATATGTTCTAAAAAGCTGTTAATTATCTGATTTTCTGGAACTTTCTCTTCTTCTACTACGGTTTTGTCTTCCACCTCCATACTGAAATTTTCGTCTTTCTTGCCAAGTGGTTCTACTTTTTTCTCTCCTTTATTGTTGAGTATAAATTCATTTTTGCGAACGGTTTCGCCAAGCTCAAATTTTTTCTCCTTGTCGGCATTTTTGCTTCCAAAGTTCTCATCTTCAAAAGTTTTATCAACCGGCATTTTGTCTTTTTGCTCAATTTTGATGGTGTTTTCTTGCGGGTTTTCTTTTCGCAGTTGCGAAAGTTTTAAGCCAAAATCTTTTAATGGCAACTCTTTGCCTGTGTGTTGTTTGTAAATACCTCTGGCTTTGTCGATTGCATTGTCAACTGCAAAAATAATAAAACCTATTAAGCTGATTAATAGCAATAATAGAGTTCCTAAACTTCCTATTCCACCAATAAGCCATTCCGACATGTAGTAACCGTGCGCTCCACCTATGTTTGCGTCCCACAAATCGGTAAAAATGAAACCTAAGGTAATCGAAGACCATATAGTGATGATGATTGTATAAAGTGCAGCACGCCAGTAATTTACCAATTCTATCTTAATCAATTTGAAGGCTGTAATTACTAACAAAAAGATAACAGAAAATGAAGGAATACCAAACCAATTGTGAATGAATTGTTTAGATAGAATTGCTCCGGTAAGACCAGCCCAGTTTTCTATTTCCACATCGGGCTGCACGCCTTGTGTTAATTTGGCGGCATCGCTATTCCATGTGAAGAAAAACGAAACAAACGCAAGTGTTAAAAACACAGCAAACACAAACATAATCAAGGCTATAATTAATTTGACACGCTCGTCTTTAAAAAAACGGATTGTGAGTGCTAAATAATTAATACTTTCGTTTGGTGCTGCGGTATTTGTTGTTTTTTTTGATGTTGTTGTATCTTTTTTTGCCATTTTTTGTTTTTAAAATTCAGTATTTAATAAATCTACCATCATGCTTTTTTTTATCCGCTGTGCCTTTTCGGGAATTGCAAACTCTTCTTTATCAATCTCTTTACTTTCAACACTTTTTGCAGTAACGTGTAAAAGCATATCCTTTTCTGGCAACTCAAATTCCATCAAAATCCCGTCTATTTTTCCAAACAAATTTAATAATGTAGGAAAATCAAAACGAATCTTGTCGGTATAATAAATTTCCGATTCTTTATATTCATCAGAATTAGTAATTATTTTGAGCTTTCGGCATGTATAGTTGGCTATTTTCTTTGTTTCATTAGTTTCTTGTATTTCAAGTATTTCTATCTCGTGCCCTAGCAATTTGGGCTCATCTAGTTTTTGTTCGTATAAATAAATATTTCGCTTGAGTTGATATAAAATAGACCAAGTTTCAGTCTCATTATTAGCAAGATAAGATAACTCGTAAAAACCCAAACTACCCGAAAATGAAGTTTTGGTATGCTCTGGATCAAATTTGAAATTGACGCTGGTAGGCAAGAGTGCCTGAACTAATTGATTATCTGTTTTTTTCACATAATCAATAGTATATTCAACTACTCCTTCTTTTATCTTTTTTCCGTGCTCTTCCGATTCGCACGAAAAAAGAATAGAAAGAAGAACCATAAATACCAAACTATTTTTTGCCGATACTTGTCTCATATTTTTATTTAAAACATTTTGCTTGACTACTCAAAACGTATTGTATTTTTTTGCATTCAATATATAAACTACTTATTTTTAGTTGTTTAATTGCAATTTGAATAAATTTTACTTTAAAAATATTAAACAGAGGTACTCTTATTTTGCTACCATTTTGTTTTATACCTAAGTTCTTTTTTGACGGAGAACTAATTTTAATAAAGTGGTTGTTTTATTCAGAGTGCAAAAGTAATATTTTATTTTATTTCTTAAAAAAAATAAAAATTCATATTCAATTCTAATAATTCTAAACAGTTGATAATGAATTGAAAAAAAGATGAAATGAAATAATTATTTTTTTTAATGTAATACAATTTGCAATAATAGTAAAAAAGTATTATTTTTGGATTGAATATTTTTAAATTCTTTTTTTAGATTTTTTTGTTCTCAATCATCTCTTTTACTCTTGTTTATGGATAGTTTTATTTTCAACTTATGTTTCAACAAGTTGATTTTCAATTGTCAATTATAGAGTATTGAAAATGACAAATACATAAAAGTGCAATTAAAAAAATAAAATTATTGTGGAAAAACAGCATAATGCAAACCAACTGCTTGTTAATTTTTTGATTGTAGGAATTATTATTGGAACTTTTTTTCCGATAAGTTCTACTATTATACATTTAATTATATCAAAACAAGCATTTACTTTAGAAAATATATTAAATTTTCATTCTGAATTTCCAATTCTTTGGTTTTTGGATATGATGCCATTTATTGTTCCGTTAATTGCTTATTTTATAGCTACTTATTTGAATTCTAATTTGAAAAGCTTAGAATTGGTTATTACTTCTGATAGAACTAAAACCCTTGAAATAGAGAAATTTACAGAGAGTATAAAAAATGAAGATTTTGAAACTAACTTTAATGTAGATACCAACAATAATTTGGTGCGTTCGCTGGTCGAATTGCGCAAAAATTTGAAAAATAGCAAAACCGAAGAAGCCCAAAGACGAAAAGAAGATGCTGAGAGGCATTGGGTTAATGAAGGTTTAGCCAAATTTGCCGAAATTCTTCGCCAAAATTCTGATAATATTGAAATTTTGGCTTATACCGTTGTTTTGAACTTAGTAAAATATACCGATGCCAACCAAGGTGGATTTTATTTGCTGGAATCTAACGAAGGCGAGGAGAAATATTTTTCGCTTATTTCGTCTGTAGCTTTTGACCGCAGAAAGTACAAAAAGAAAACTATCGAATGGAATGAAGGCTTAGTGGGAAGATGCGCCATAGAAAAAGAACCTATTTTTTTGACCGATGTGCCTGATAATTACATAGAAGTAAAGTCGGGATTGGGTACTGCAAATCCACGTTGCATTTATATAGTGCCTTTGATTTTGAATGATGAAATACATGGAGTGATTGAAGTGGCAGGATTTACCGTTTTTGAAAACTATAAATTGCAATTTATCAATAAATTAGCCGAAAGTATTGCTGCCACAATTGCTTCCGTTCGGATTAATATAAAAACATCAAAACTTCTTGAAGAGTCTCAAATTCAGGCTGAAAAATTAGCAATGCAAGAGGAGATTATGCGACGCAATATGGAGCAACTACGCATCACTCAAAAAGAAGCCGCCGAGCAAGCAAAAGAATTTGTTAGCTTTACTAACTCTGTGAATCACACCATGATACGTGCAGAGTATAGCGTTGATGGCATTTTGAAATATGCCAACACAAAGTTTATCAGCAAAATGGGTTATACTACCAACGAAGATGTCGAAAATAGGCATATTAATTTGTTTATCAGCAAAAAAGACCAAGAATGGTTTGCTCGAATTTGGGCTGCACTTTCGGCGGGAGGCAAACATTTTGAAAATTACATGAAACATATCACTAAGCAAGGAACTGAAATTTGGACTATGGCAACTTACACCTGCGTGCGAGGTGCCGATGGAAGCATAGATAAAATTCTTTTTCTGGCATTGGATACAACCGATGAAAAAAAGCAAAGCCTTGATTATGAAGGACAAATTGAAGCTCTTAATCGCTCTACTTACAAAGGAGAATATTTGCCAAGCGGGCAAATTCTCGATTTGAATAAGAAATTCCTTAATGTGTTGGAATACACTATGCTAGAGCTTAGTAACAAGTCTATTTTTGAATTTATTCATCTCGACGATAAAAAGCAATTTAAAGAGATTTTTAATTCCGTAGTAAGAGGAACGCCCAAAGAAACAATTGTGCGTATTGTTTCGCAAAGTAATGAAATTCATTGGTTTAGAATTTCATTAAGCGCGGTGAACGATATGTATGGAGATATTGCCAAAATTATTTCGATTGGCAACGATATTACCGAGCAAAAAATTGCGCAACTAAAAGAGGAAGAGCATACTAAAGAATTGAAATTGAAAGAAGAAGCCTTGAGACTTGCCAAAGATAATTTGCAAGAAAAATTAAATCAGGCAAAAGCAGAGGTACTTGAGCAATTTGAAGAAATAGCACAGGTTAAAATTTTAAATGAAAAAACATTAGAAGGCTTACTTGATGCTGTGGTTACAATTAATGCTAAAAATGAAATTGAATTCTTTAATAAAGCAGCAGAAAATTTATGGGGCATTTCAAAACAAGAAGTAATTGGAAAAAATATTGAAACATTGCTGCCGTCTGATTATCAAGATGAAGACTCTAATTATATGGGAAATTTCTTTAAAGCTGGAGAAAAATCAAAACTGGGGCAGCGCACGGAAGTTCATTTTATTTTGAATGACGAAACTACTTCTGTTTTGATGACGCTATCAGAAGCTTATAATGATGATTATTACAGACTTACTGCATTTATTCAAGAAATTGAAGTAGAACTATTTTAAAAATTGCAACTTATTTTTAGTACATTCATATTTTTTTTTTTTGACTAAAATGCGAAACATAATAACAATGAGATATTTAATATTAATTTTTACGGTATTTTTATCCTTTCAGAGTTTAGCTCAATTTAAGCTAGCTCCCCAAAAATATTGGATTCAATTTACCGATAAAAACAACTCAAAATATTCGCTCGATTTTCCTAATTTATTTTTATCTGAGCGTGCTATCGAAAGGAGAGAAAGATACAATATTGATTATTCTTTTTCCGATTTACCTGTAAATCAAAATTATAAAGACAGTTTGGTAAAGTTGGGTTTTAATGTTTTGAATATTTCAAAATGGTTAAACGGAGCTATCGTACAAACAGATGATACTACTTTGCTCGAAAAAGTTACACATTTTTCGTTTGTGAAGCCTTTTCTGAATTTGAAAATCGCAGTTTCTAAAAACATTCCTAGCTTGAAAAAAAATACCGAAGTACTTTTGAATAATCATTCTATCCAAAACCTATTTTCTGTTTACGATTATGGCGATTCTTTCAATCAAATTGAACTTTCAAACGGACAAGTACTTCATAGTAAAGGTTTTGATGGCAAAGGAATGTTAATTGCAGTTATCGATGCCGGTTTTTATAAAGTTAATTCGTTGAATGGTTTTGATAGTTTATGGGCTAATAATCAGATTATTGCAACCAGAGATTTTGTTAAGGGCAATTTTGCTCCTGTTTCATACACTGGCAGCACGCACGGAATGCAAGTACTTTCGAATATTGGCGGAAATATTCCGGGAAAATTAATTGGAACTGCACCAAAAGCCAATTTTTGCCTTTTGCGCTCAGAAGATGCAAACTCTGAAAATATTATTGAAGAGTTTAACTGGACTGTGGCAGCAGAATATGCTGATAGCTTGGGAGTTGATGTTATAAATACCTCATTGGGATACAGTATTTTTGATGACCCAACCAAGAGCCATACTTATGCCGATTTAGATGGAAAAACAACCGTTGTAGCCCGTGCTGCAACGCTTTGCGCTCGCAAAGGCATACTAGTAGTGGCAAGTGCAGGAAATGACGGCGATTCCGATTGGAAATACATCGCCTCGCCTGCCGATGCCGATAGCATACTTACGGTTGGTTCTGTTGATAATGCTGGAAGTTATTCAAGTTTTAGTTCTATTGGTCCTTCAGCCGACTGGCGCACAAAGCCCAATGTAATGGCAAAAGGCGCGGCTACAACTGTGCAGTCGCCATCGGGAGGAATTACGGTTTCTTACGGAACTTCTTTTTCTTCGCCTGTAATGGCGGGCATGGTAGCAAGTTTGTGGCAAGCTTTCCCAAAGCTTACAAACCAGCAAATTATTAAGGCAATTGAACTTTTTTCGGACCAATACGAAAATCCAACGCCAAGCATGGGATACGGAATTCCTGATTTTGCAAAAACTTTTTTGTACTTAGAAGCTATTCAAAATACTCATTTTGAAGATAATAAGCCTTATCGTATTTATCCAAATCCAGCTCACGACAAATTTAATATCGATTTTTATACTTCTGAAAAAAATACTTTTCAAATTGAAATTCGTACAACTTTAGGACAAATTGAGTATTCCAATCAATTTGAGATGAATGCTAATACATTTCAGCACATTGAAATTGATGAGCTAATTAATAAAAGCTCAGGTATTTACATAATCCGAATTTCAACCGAAAAGCGCATTTATCAAGAGAAGATACTTATAAATTAAATTGAATTTTATTTCTTATTTAAAACAGAAGACTCGCTAATGTGTTCAAAATCTTTTAGTTCGAAGTGTGCTGTGCCAATTGCTACTGCTGCTTTTACTTTCAAAATAATGTGAGTAACGTCGTTTGTAACCCAAACTTGCAAATCTTTCTCTTTTTTAAACGGTCCGTTGGGTTCAATTACTGGCACTAATTTGATACATTCTATCTTTCCAAAATCAGAGTTTATTTTTTCTACTTTGCTGTGTTTGAATTTTAATGTAACAAATTTATCTTCAAAATAAACAGTTACAAGCACTATTTGGTCTTTTTGCAAATTGTTGAATAAAAAGCGGCGGGCATAGTAAAATGCCGAAACTACATCTACCACATTGGGCATCGATTTTATGACGCCTTTATTTGTGCTAATTATCTCATTATTAAATCGATTGAAAAGAACTTCGTTGTAGTTTCTATAATTATTTTCTTTTACATTTCTGACCGATTTTATGGGCAAACCTGTGATTATATCTACATAGCTATCGTAAATATTCTCTAAAAAATAAAAGTTTCCAGCTATTCCTGCATTCTTTCCAATTGCCCTAAAATGGTAATAATAAGAGTCGCCTATGGCTTCTATTCGAGTAGTTAGGCTTGCTTCACCACCTTTAACTATCCCTATTTTAGCTTCATAACGCAAATATTCTCCTATTTGGTATGTTTTGTTATCTGAAATAATAGTAGAATCGCGTCGATGATTGTCTATTGAAATAATGTTTCCTTTTTGCGAAAAACTTATTTCAAAAAATAAAACTGTAAAAACGAGTAAAAGTGTTATTTTATTCATATTTAAATTATAAAGTGATAGTTGAAATTTAATTGATGCTTATGAAACGGAAAAGGTAAAAATAAATTTTTTGAAAAAAACATGTTTTAAAACTTTTTTTTATTTAACAAATTTTTGTCTTGATAATAAGCACAATAGCTCAGTTTTGATAAAATTGTTTTAAAACAGATTTCAGAAATACAAAATTAAAATTGTAGAATTGAAAACCTTTTTTATTTTTGTACAAATTCTAAAATAATGCAATTTTCAAACTAAAAAATTCTAATTTATATGCTTATTAAAGGACATCCGAAAGGACTTATTGCAGCGGCTCTTGCCAACATGGGCGAACGCTTTGGCTTTTATACCATGATGGCTATTTTGACCTTATTTCTCATGTCAAAATTTAATATTTCAGGCACCGAAGCCGGTTCATTGTATTCAATTTTTTATGGTGCAATTTATATTCTCGCTTTAGTTGGCGGTATAATTGCCGATAAATCAAGGAATTACAAAGGAACAATTATTACTGGGTTAATTATAATGGCAACCGGTTACTTCTTGCTGGCTATGCCTTCACTAATTACTACAAAATATATTGCACTTGCTGCCCTTTTGGTAATTGCATTTGGTAATGGCTTGTTTAAGGGCAATTTGCAGGCAGTAATTGGTCAAATGTATGATAATGACGAATATCGCTCAAAACGAGATGCCGGATTTCAAATATTTTACATGTTCATTAACATTGGTGCAATGTTTGCCCCATTTTTAGCAACATGGGTACGCAATACCTTTGTTTCGATGCAAGGGTTTTCTTATAATGCTGAACTTCCCGAATTATGCCACCAATTTATTGATGGTAAAATGCCGCAGGAGGTCATTGACGGGCGTTTTACCCAATTAGCCACCACCGTTTCAAACGGTAATGCACCTGCAAATCTATCCGAATTCGCAAATCATTACCTCGATGCATTTAATACAGGTTTTCATTATGCGTTTTTAACTGCGGTTGTAGCAATGGCTATTTCATTACTTATTTTTATCTTTACAAAAAAAATGTTGCCCAATCCACAAGTGAAAGTTAAGAATGTTACAAATTATTCGGCAGAAGAAATTAAGGCGAATGCTCATGAAATTAAGCAACGTATTTATGCACTTCTGGCTGTTTTTGGAATCGTTATTTTCTTTTGGTTTTCTTTCCATCAAAATGGACTTACCCTCACTATGTTTGCAAAAGATTATACTTTGTTGGGTGGACTTTTCAGTTCTGTGGAAATTTTTCAATCCATTAATCCCTTTTTGGTTGTGTTTTTAACACCTGTTGTAATTTTTATATTTTCCTCTATGTCCAAAAAAGGAAAAGAACCTTCAACTCCGCTCAAAATTGGTATAGGAATGGGAATAGCTGCTTCTGCTTTTGTGCTTATGGCAATTGGTTCAATTGGGCTACCTTTGTTAAGCGAGGTAAAATCAGTTGGTAGCCTTCAAGATGCAGATAAAGTTACTCCTTGGCTTTTGTTTGCGACCTATTTCATATTGACCGTTGCCGAGTTATTTATTTCACCTCTTGGATTATCGTTTGTGTCAAAAGTGGCTCCACCTCACATGCAAGGCTTAATGCAGGGCGGATGGCTTACTGCAACTGCAATGGGGAATTTTTCATTATTTTTAGGTGCTATGATGTATGAAAATATTTCAATATCAATTACATGGAGTGTGTTTGTGGTGGTTTGTTTAATTTCGATGACTACTATGCTTTTCATGCTCAAATGGTTAGAAAGAATTGCTAAATAAGTAGTTGTTTTTTATACATAAATTATTCGTTTGCTAATGCGGCAATGTGTTAGTTATTAACATGTTGCCGTATTTTTTTGAATTTACTTAAACCCAATTTTTTCTAAAAAAGTTCGGTTAAAAAAACAAACTCTACTTGTTGGTTAATTAATTGATTCTTAACATTTTTCAATGCTTTTGCTGTATTTTCCTTGCAATGTCCGATAATTAAAATACTGCCTTTCATTTTTGCCAATTCTGCTGCTAAAAATAAGGCTTTTTCTATGTTTTCCACTTGATTAGAATTGTCGATAAACAACGAATTGTAAATTGTTTTCATACCTAAATTTTTAGCTATCAAATAAGCATTTCCGCTTTCGGCATTGAGTACAACTCCGTTTTCATCAATTTTTGTATAGGTATTGCTGTCGATAAAATACATGTTTTTTTGGTGAGCATATTTTAGTAAAACGCTCATTTTCTCTGTGTTAGATGTGAATTTTGAACCCATGTGGTTGTTGAATCCCTTTGGAGTATTTCCCTGTGAGTTAAGTGCTTTTTCAAAATTTACTTTTATTTCCAATTCACTCATCTGAGTTCGCAAAAGACCTTTGGTTTTTGAGTTAAGTTCTTCATTTCCAAAACTTTCCATTGGCATGTGAAGGATGGCAATATTCTTTGATTTCTGTATTAACGCTAAACTTTTTGCACTGTTTGCCAGAAAAGGAATTACCGCAAAATTTAATTTTAATTTGGTCTGAAAAAAAAGTTCTAATACTTCGATATTATTGCCCACATCGTCTATGAGCAAAGCAATTTTGGCTTTTTCTGTTTGAGAGAAAATAAAATTTATTTGTGCTATAAAAAACAAAAAAAGGAGTATCTTTTTCATAAAAAATCTATTGCTTCATTGTTAAATTGTTGATAGTGTAGAAACATAGGCTTAATTTATTTTAAAAAATCATTATTTTCAAATTTTTAGAGATAAAACAACAATTTAACAATGAAGCAATAGAACTATTTAATTATTCAGGGTTTTCTTTCACAAAAATGTCCCAAGTTTTTGTTTTGTAAGCATCAGAACCAAAGAATTTTAAAATAGTATTTAATCTTTTTGGCGAAAAATAACCTTCCATTTTATTCATCGGTTTTCCAGTTTCATCTAAAAATAAAATCGACGAAAAAGCTATTTTTTGTCCCATTACATAAGCAGCAAATTCGTGTAGCGAAAAAGCTCCTGTTCCTCTGTTTACAAATTCTTTGCCGCCAAAATTTACTTTTTCCTGACTTGCAGCATTGAAATGAACCGGATAAAAGTACTTGTTTAGCGTTTCGGCTACTTTGGGATTTGTGTAGGTTGTGCTATCCATAACTCTGGTTTTCACATACATAGAGCCAAAAACATCGACATAAATTTTCTTCGGATTTTTCTTTTGTGCTTCCAAAGCCTCGTTCATGCTGAGCCAATTCACTTTGCCCGATGTTTCTGCAATCCGCCCAGGCATAGTGTCGGTGGCAAACGACATGATGAAATTTTTCTCAAAATCGCCAAATTCCGCAGTTTTGTTTATTTCTTCTGCAAAATAATAAAGCAAAGGCTCTTGCTCTTTTATATTTTTATAACCCGGAATAGCGGCTCTACTTCCATCGGGCAGCAAGTACACAATGGTAGGAAACGACATGCGACCGTCCATTAAATAAACCGCCAATTCATGTTTTGAATCTTTTCGTGCCGTGTCTTGGCTTACCCATTTTTTTCCTTGAAAAAAAACCGGTTCTTTTCCTTCCGCATCAAAGCGCACCGGATAAAAATTTGTATTTATGTAGTTGGCAATGTATTGATTAGCAAAAGTTGTTTTCATCATGTGCTTGCACCAGCCGCACCAATCGGTGTACATATCTATGTACAAGGGGCGAGGTTGTTTTTTATTGAGTTCTTCGGCTTGTTCTATCGTGTACCATTTTACAAGTCCCGGTTCTTCAATTACTTGCGCACTTACTTTTAAACCTAAGCTTAAAATCAAAAAGAGGGTTGTTATTTTTTTCATATTTTCGTTTTTTTTAGAACATTCATAAATGCAAAAACTTCAAAGGATTTGCTACAAAAATCAAACCTTTGAAGTTTTATGGCTGTTAATTTATCTAAAAAACTGAATTTGTTTTTTTTATTACAAACTCCAATATTTTAGAGTATTAATTTTGCCTCTGTAAATTCCTTTTACATCTACAAAAAGAGCGTTTTTGCTGGCTATTTTTTTGAAATATTCTTCGTCTAACTCTCTGTATTCCAAATGATTAACGGCTACAATGATTACATCGTAATTGTCGCCAATTTCAGTACTCAACTCAATATTATACTCTTCTTTAACTTCATGCGCTGATGCATACGGGTCAATGGTATCAACTGATATAGTGTAAGTTGTCAATTCGTGAATTAAATCTGCTACTTTTGAGTTGCGAATATCGCTTACATTTTCTTTGAAAGTAATTCCCATTACAAGCGCTTTGGTTTTATTCAAATTTTTTTGTTCTGCCAATAATTTTTTAACAATTTGGCTTGCCAAGTAAGGTGCCATATTGTCATT
Organism: Bacteroidota bacterium; assembly: GCA_020047755.1. Taxonomy (GTDB): domain Bacteria; phylum Bacteroidota; class Bacteroidia; order Bacteroidales; family JAIFNL01; genus JAIFNL01. The sequence goes on along the minus strand of JAIFNL010000062.1, from coordinate 5,260 downwards.
AATCGAACGCCCTGCGTTGATTATTTGTGCATGAAACCCATATTCTTTGGCTTTGTACGACAAATAATAAGGATCAACCCCAATGCAATGTCCGCCAACTAAACCAGGGAAAAAATTCAAAAAATTCCATTTTGTGTTGGCTGCCTCCAACACATCGTAAGTGTTAATTTTCATTTTGTCGAAAATCATCGAAAGTTCATTCATAAACGCAATGTTGATGTCGCGTTGGGTATTTTCGATAATTTTGGCAGCTTCCGCTACTTTTATTGTCGAGGCACGATGAATTCCAGCTTCGATAATTAGTTCGTAAGTTTTAGCTATCGAATCGAGTGATTCGGCATCGCAACCCGATACCACTTTTACTATCTTTGTGAGAGTGTGGGTTTTATCGCCAGGATTGATTCTTTCGGGCGAAAATCCAACTTTAAAATCGTCCACAAACTTCAAGCCCGAACCCTTTTCGAGTATCGGCACGCAATCTTCCTCGGTGCAACCAGGGTAAACGGTCGATTCAAAAACCACGTAATCCCCTTTTTTTAGCACTTTGCTCACCGTTTCGGTAGCTTTCAAAAGTGGCTTTAAATCAGGCTGTTTGAACTCGTCGATAGGAGTAGGAACTGCCACAATGTAAAAATGTGCATTTCTTAAATCTTCCAACTCGTAAGTAAATTCAATGGTTGTATTGTCAAATGCTTCACTTTCAAGCTCTTTGCTTGGGTCTATGTGTTGTTGCATCAGTGCAATTCTATCGGGTTTTATATCGAAACCAATGACCTTTACTTTTTTTGCAAATTCTAAAGCAATGGGCAAACCTACATATCCTAAGCCAATTACGGCTATTTTGGCATTGCCGTTTATTATTTCGTTGTACATATTTTGAAATTTTTGTTTAGTAATTTTTTTTTAAGAGAATATGGAAATAACTAATTTATATGTAAATTTTTAAATATCTTCAAAAACTTTTCTGGCAAATTCATCTAAGTTTGGGTCGCGTGCTCCTGTAATTAAAACAATGTCATTGGCTCGTAAATTTGTTTTTAAATAGGGAATAATTTCTAATCTATTTTCAAAAAAATGAGCGTTTTTACCACTTTTTTTTATATCACAGATTAAATCATTTGCCGAAATATTTTTAGTTGTTGTACCACCTGCATAATATATTTCGGGCATAATAATCTCATCTTCATCGCGTAAGCTTTTTATAATTTCTTCAACAAATTCGGCACGCAAAAAGCGAGTAGGAGCAAAGCCATGTGGCTGAAAACAAGCAAAAAGCCTTCCATTTTCGGGTTGATTTGCTTTAATTGCTGCTGCTATTTTTACCGGATTGTGAGCAAAATCGTCGATAACTTGAATGCCATTTTTTTCGCCAATCAGTTGGTTTCGTCTGTAAATTCCTTCGTAGCTTTTTAGTGCGATGGCTGAGTCTAAAATACTTATTCCTAAATAGTTAGCTGTACTTACTGCCGCTGCTACATTCATCATGTTGTACTCCCCCTTGGTAGGAATATCAAAAGGCACGCCATTTATTTCAAATGAAATAGAAAAACCTTTCTGCTCGAATTTTGTGGCACAAAACTTTGATTGTGAGTTAGTTCCAAAATTAAAGTCGCCTTTGGGATTTAAACTGTGCGTACGTTCTTGCGCATTATTTGCTATTAATTTTTGAGTGGTATTATTTTTGAAAATTGAAAAAATTTCAAGTAATTCATCTATTGTTTTGTGGTCTTTGTCGATGTTTAAAATAACACCAACTTCGGGTTTGTATTTTACTAGCGAACCGTCTGATTCATCGGCTTCTATGATGAGCCAATCGCTATTTCCTACATACGAATTTCCTATTTCTCCCGTTTTTTGTAGCGAAACTAAACCCGCGCCGGTAATGAGCGATGGCGAAAAATTTGTTTGCTGCAAAATGTGGAAAAGCATTGCAACAGTGGTCGATTTGCCAGAAGTTCCCGAAATTGCAACCGTTTTTTTGCTGCGCGTAATGGCTGCCAGCAAATCGGAGCGCAACACTATGGGAATATTTAACTCCTTGGCTTTCAGGTATTCAATATTATCGTCTTCGATAGCTGTTGAAATTACAAGAATTTCAGTCTGCGAATCAATCCCCGAAGCATTTTGCGGAAAACAATTAATTCCTTGTTTTGCTAAAAGTTCGATGTTTCGATTTTGTTTTTCGTGCGAAAATTCTCTATCCGAACCACTTACATTTTTTCCTATTCCTTTGAGATACTGAGCAATAGCACTCATTCCACTGCCTGCAATTCCTACAAAAAAGTAGTTTTTGAAATTATCAATTTTCATAAATATGTAGTTTCTTAATTTTTTTTTTAACGTGTTATAAACTATTTATTTTCAGAATTTTAGAGTCTATTTCAGCTCTTTATTTTAGTCTATTTGTTTGCTTTTTTGCAAAAGAAATTTTAATATATACTTTTGCATTCATTTTTTGTTTTTTTACTGCAAGTTATAAAAGATTTTGTTCTTATAAAGTGAACCAAAATTAACTATATAAGTAGTCAACCAAAATTGATTGTATATTTTGTATTGCCAAGTGCTTAAAAAATAAGCAAGTAACAAAGATTTTGCTCAAAATAAAATAGCATTAGTGCTTAATTAGAGCTTCTTTTAAAAACCGAAAAAGTTTATTTTTGACAATTTCTAAAATTTCATAATACGATTAAGTAAAGTATGAATTTTTTTGTGAACATACATACTCACACAGCAGGCAAAAATACAAATATTTGTATTAATAATCTAAATTTTGATTCAAAATTAACAATTTCTCAAAGCGAAAATCATTTTTTTTCGTTTGGTTTGCATCCTTGGGACGTTGAAAATGCAAATTTAGAGCACTTTTTTTTGAGTTTAGAGCAACAAATTCAAAAAAAAAGTATTGTAGCTGTAGGAGAAATTGGTTTGGACAAAGCAGTTGTTTGCGATTTTTCTTTGCAAAGCAGCGTTTTTCTTGAACAATTGAAATTGGCTCAAAAATTTAATTTTCCAGTTATAATTCATTGTGTGAAAGCATATTTGGAGATTTTGGAAATTTTAAAAAAACAAAAAGTAACCATTCCTATTATTTTTCATCAATTTATGGGAAATTATGAAATTTATAGGCAATTGATAAAATTTAATTCCTACTTTTCGTTTGGAAAAAATTTATTTTTAGAAAAGGCGAAATTTTTTCAATACTTTGATAAAATAGAGCTTTCGCGTGTGTTTTTTGAAACTGACGATTCTGAAATTTCTATCGAAAGTGTTTACGAACAGGCTTCAAAATTATTGAACTTAGATATTGAAATTTTAAAAGCGCAAGCTTATCAAAATTTTAATATCGTTTTTAGAATTAAATAGTTGATATATAATTGAATACATAATAATTAACAAAATGGGTTGGCTAGAGCGTACAGAGCTTTTAATAGGAAAAGAGAAAATAGATAAATTGCAGAAATCCAATGTATTAATAGTAGGATTAGGCGGCGTGGGAGCGTATGCAGCAGAGCAAATTTGCCGTGCAGGTGTGGGAGCTATGACCATTATTGATGCCGATGTAGTGCAAGAAAGCAATTTGAATAGGCAATTGGTTGCTTTGCGAAGCAACTTGCAAAAGCCAAAAGCCGAAATTTTATCGGCTCGGTTGCTCGATATTAATCCAAATTTGAAACTCAAAGCTATTGCCGAGTTTGTGCGCGATGACAGAACCGAAGAAATTTTATTGGCTGAAAAATACGATTTTGTGGTTGATGCCATCGACACTTTAACTCCCAAATTAAATCTGATAGTGAAGACTTTAAGGAATAATTTGCGCATTGTTAGTTCTATGGGGGCAGGAGGAAAACTCGATCCAACAAAAGTACAAATTGCTGATATTTCAAAATCTTATAATGATGGTTTGGCTCGAATGATTCGAAAGCGACTTCACAAACAGCAGATTTACAGTGGCTTTCAAGTTGTTTTTTCGCCTGAAGACATCGATAAATCAAAGATTTTGCTTCTTGAAGACGAGCTAAACAAAAAATCTGCGGTTGGTACTATTTCATTTATGCCCGCTGTTTTTGGTATTTTTATTGCTTCAGTTGTAATTAATTCATTATTAAACGAATAGTTTATTTTTTTGCCAACGCTTCGTACACTACTTGTTGAATGTTTCTTCGTACACCAAGTGTGTTAATCTTTTGATTATCAACGCTTGGGTTAATCCTATTCGATAAAAAAACATAAACAATTTCGGTAGTTGGGTCAGCCCAAACCATAGTGCCTGTAAAACCTGTATGTCCAAAGCTTTCTATTGGTAACCAACTATTTGCCGATTTTAGCGCATTATTCAATGGTGGCTTGTCGAAACCTAAAGCTCTGCGATTGTGTTGCTGCTTGTAAGGCATTGTATTATAGAAACTTATGGTCGAAGAATCGATAAATTGCTCGCCACCGTATTTTCCAAACTGAACGTACATCTGCATGACCTTTGCTAAATCGTTTGCATTAGAAAACAAACCCGCGTGTCCGGCTACGCCTCCTAGTACAGCAGCACCATAATCGTGTACATAGCCTCTAATCAATTGTTTACGTAAAATAGTATCGTTCTCGGTAGGAACAATTTTTTCCTTTGGAAATTTTGTTAAAGGGTTGTAAAGAAGGGTTGTAGCACCAAGTTTTTCGTAGAAATTTACGTCCATGTAGTTATCTAAGCTTTCGGAAGTGGCTGTTTCTATTAATTTTTGGAGCAAATAAAAACCCAAATCGCTGTATCTGTAACGCTTGTTTTTGTACAAATCTGTTTTGTAAATTCGTTGGTAAACTTCTTGCTTGTACTTTTGTGTAATGTAAATTACCGAGCTGTAAAGTTCTTTATTGAGTAAAATTCCGCTACTGTCTGAGCTTGGTATTTTGCTGTAAAGCGGAACCCAGGTTTTGAGGCGAGCTGAGTGCGTTAAAATATCTTTTATTAGCAAGTTTGCTTTGTTGGTTCCTGCTAATTCGGGTATATAATTGACCAATTTTGAATTGACATTTAGTTTTTTTTCATCATAGAGCTTCATTATTGCAGGAAGTGTGCCAATAATTTTAGTAACCGAAGCTAAATCGTAAATATCGTCTGTTTTAACGGCATTATCTTTGCTGTAAGTCTGAAATCCATAAGCTTTGTGAAAGAAAACGACTCCATTTTTAGCAAAAAGTACTTCGCAACCCGGAAATGCTCCTTCTTTAATCGCATTTTCGGCTAAGGTATCTATTTTTTTTAGCTTTTCGA
>JAIFNL010000006.1 GCA_020047755.1 Bacteroidota bacterium | reverse complement strand
TTTGCAGGCGCACCAAGCAAAGGAATTGGGCTGTGAGTTGATACTATAAATTGGATTTTGGGAAATAATTTTGTAAGTTTTTCAACAAGCATTTTTTGCCATTTGGGGTGCAAATGGTTGTCAAATTCGTCAATTATAACGATACCTGCTAAGTCTGTAACACCATTTTCAATTTTAAAATCAAAATTCTCGTTTGAAAGCCTCACTGCAAAATCAACAATCATTGCAATTGTACTTCGCATTCCCATAGCTAATTGTTGAAAAGTTACAGGCGGAAACTCCTCGCCTATATCTGTTTTTTCAAAGTAAATTACTTCACTTTTTTCGTTATCAAAACCAATTTTACTTAAATTTGGAACAACAGCAGTTAATAAATCATTTAGTTTTAAAATTTTATCGTCGTGTACACCAGAACTTGCTTTCCAACTTACATACTTAGTTTCAAAATCATATAATTCAGTTTTGCCTCTTTCTTCAAAAAGATTATCCAATTTATCTGAAAAATATCCATCACTTAAATCAAATCGCTTTGCACCATAAGCGGCAAACTTTTCAAACTTAATAATGAAGTTAAACTCTTTAGAATATACATTCATGTGATAAAAATCATGATCGTTAAATTCTATAAATGAGTTATTCATATCAATATATTTACCAAACAAACAAGAGGCAATCCCTTTTAATATTGACGATTTTCCAAAACCATTTTCTCCAGTTAAAAAAATCCATTGTGAATCAATAGGAATATTCTCAATTTTTAAATTATCTATTCCTAGAAAATTATTTAAAGAGACTTGCATAATGTTTATAGGTAATACTTTATTCTTATCTAAAAGGGTTTCCTTTTTGTTATTATTTATATTAAATTCGATATACTTAAAAAACCGTTCTGCCATACTATCATTCTGCTTAAACCTAAAGTCCTTATGCTCAAAAAAGAAATTAGTTAAACGACCTTTTAACGTATTGAGCTTATATAAAGATTGAAAATTTGGTATTAAATTATCGCTAATATCTATATTTTCAAGTTTGTTTAGATTTTGTAAAACAGAAATATCTGAGATTTTATTTTCACCTAAATTCAAATATTTTAACTCTTTTAGATTTTGCAGAACAGAAATATCTGATATTTTATTGTTATAAGCATTTAAGCTTTTCAATTTCTGAAAATTCTTTAAAACGGAAATATCCGAAATATGCTGATACATAATATCCAGTTTTTCTAATTTTATTAAATTTTTTAAAACTGAAATATCTGAAATTCTATTATTCGTTCTGCCTCCTGCAATTTCTAATTCAATCAAATTATCTAAATTACTAAGAGCTTCAATACTATTAAAATCATTTGATGATACACTCAAATGAGTTAAATTTGTCAATTTCTTTAAAGGCGATAAATCATGGATAGAATTTAAACTCAAATCAAGTTTTTCGAGTTTTTTAAATTCCGAAAGGACAGAAATATCTCTAATACTAGAGTTTCCACTTAAATTTAAAACAGTAAGATGTTTTAATTCCTTCAAAAAAGAAATTTCAGTAAGTGGATAACCTGATTGAAACCCAGATATATTTAAACCCACTATTTCTCCAGCTTCAATTTTCTCAATATCAAAAAGCTCAAACTCTTGATTGAGTTTTTTTTCAAGTTCAATTATTATATTCGGTTTTCTATCTAAGCTTTCCATAAAAGAAATTAATTAAGCACCAGTGCTATTTTATTTTTGAGCAAATCCTTTGTTACTTATTTATTTTTAAGCACCAGCAAACAAAATATACAATTAATTTTGGTTCACTACTTATGTGCACTTTTTAAATGGCTTTTGCAGGGAAAGTATCATTCTTTCCGCAAAACTCTTCAATCCTTATATTTTTTATTTTCACAAACATAACAAAACTTTTCCAAACTATAAAATAAATTTGTGCATTCGTGGCAAAAAAATATCAATTATCAAATCAATAAATCAGAGGAACTCTGTGGTAAAAAGACAGTAAATATTAAAATACCCTTCAACCAATCGGCGAGACCTTTCAAACAGTTGGTTGATTCGTACTTCTTACTTTCTAACGCCTTTATTAAACTCCGACGATTTGCTCCATTGCGGAAAAACGGGCGAATTGCTTAGCTCATAGCCCACTTCAAAAAGTAATTTGGCATCTTGTTCCACACCTTTCAAGTCCCACCATGTTTCGTATTGGTCGGTCGTTTTGTGGTAATTATTTGCTAACCAGTCTAGTTCTTTTTGCTGCATCCATGCTTTCCCTTTGGTTAAATGGTCGCAATTGCCACGCGCAAAAAGCGACGGAATACCTGCTTTGGCAAAGCTAAAATGGTCTGACCTGAAATACATTCCGGTATGTGGGTTGGGGTCGGGCATCAAATATCGGTTTTGTTTTTTTGCGGCTTTTTCTAACCATTGGTCTAGTTCCGATTGCCCAAAGCCGGTAATCATTACATCGCGCATTTCGCCATAAGGCAGCATCAAATCGTTGTTGATATTTGCCACCGTTTTGTCGAGTGCAAAACATGGATTTTCAACGTAATACGATGAGCCTATCAAACCCGTTTCCTCTCCGGTAGGTGCAAAAAACAAAATAGAACGCTTGGGTTTTTGGTCGAGCTGCATGAACGCCTTGGCAATGGAAAACATCCAAGCCAGCGAGGTGCCGTTATCAACCGCGCCATTGATGATAGAGTCGCCATTGACAGGCGCAACAATTCCCAAATGATCCCAATGCGCCGAGTAAACAATTACTTCGTCGGGTCTTTCGGAGCCTTCGATGTAAGCCAATACGTTTTTAGAAGTTTTGTATTGAAAAGTGCTGCGCAACGAAAAATCTAAGCCACAATTCATTTCCACCGCTTTAAAAGCAGGCTTGGCAGCAGCGTGAATCAAATTGGTGTCCAATTGAGCAAACTGAAACAACTTGCGAGCCGCTTCGCCTGTTATCCATGCTTCCACCTTGCAGCGCGACGCGTATTTATCGTTGGGCACCAAGTACAAATCCGAACCTACCGCACCATTTACAACCACACTCCACGGATAACCCGCGCCCAATGTGTTGTGAACCAGCAAAACCGCCGCTGCGCCTTGGCGAGCCGCTTCTTCGTATTTGTAAGTCCACCGTCCGTAATAGGTCATTTCTTTGCCTTTGAAGAATTTTTTATCCTCGCCCACAAGTCCCGGGTCATTTACTAGCACAACCACCGTTTTGCCTTTTACATCTACTCCTTGGTAATCGTTCCACTGGTATTCGGGCGCAACAATGCCATAACCCACAAAAACCAATTGGTTTTTAGTTAGCTCAACCGAATCGACCAACTGCCGCGAAACGGCAACAAAATCGCTCTGATAGTTGAGCGTGAGCGTATTTTTGCCAGACGAAAACTTCATCAATTTATCGGCTACATTGCTCACTTCCACCAAAGGCACTTCTTGAAAATAACTTCCCTTGTTGGCTGGTTTCAAGCCTATTTGCTCAAAAACCGAAGCAATATAAGCTACCGTTGTGTCTTCGCCTTTGGTAAAAGGTTTGCGACCCATAAAATCGTCGCCGCCAATTATTTTCACATAACTTGTAATTTCATCGGTATTTATAGAATTGTATGCCTTCTCAAAATCATTTGAATTGCAAGAAGCTATGCCCAATACATAAAGTAAAAATGCAATGTAAAATTTATTTCTTTTCACGTTTTTTTATTGTTAAATTGTTCTATTGTTGAATGGTTCGTTAGATTTAGAAAAAGTAGAGTGTCTTTTTTTGATTGCTAAGTAGCGATTATGCTTTTCTTGTTTGATATACTATATTTTACGAAAAGATGAATGTTGTTTCTTTTATTCATGTATTTATTAAATTTTTTATTCTTTTTTTAATCTTGTTTTGCATAGATTAATTGTTTTGTTTTTTCAATTTCTTCGATAAAATAGGGGTTTTTGAGCGATGATTCTGTTACAATATCTATTTCACGATTGAGATACTGTCGCAAACTATCGTGCAAATCCCACCAAAGTTCTCCTTTTGCAAGTGGCTGCAAATTGTCTGAAAATTTCACCAATAAATCTACATCACTCTCTTGGTTAAAGGCATCGGTGGATGCAGAACCAAATACATAAGCATAAATTACTTGATGCTGATTGAAAATACGATGCAATTCTTTTTTATTTTCAACTAATTTGATAAACATAAATTCAATTGTTTTTGAATAAATAGTTTGTAAAATTACGAAAATAGAATGATTTTGCAAAAAAAACAGAACGTTTTTCAAAAAAATAGATGTCTTTTCAGAAATTAAAATACCAACACTAAGCGATATTGATATAGGGGCTTTAAGCCACCTGTGTAAATTGTTATAATGCTTTCACTCTCCAGTAAAATAATAAAGCTAATTTTCCATTTTTCTTACCAATTTTGCAAGCATTTGCTCTTAAATTTCGGTTTAGCAGAAGCTACGACCATCAACTTGTACTGAATCGAAAGCAAGAGTTTCCTCTATTTTTGGTTACTCAGCTTTTTACAATCAATATTTGTATGATTTTTGAAGTAAAATAGCTATAAAATTAGTGCAATTTAGATTGAGTTGCAAAAATGAAATGCAACGCCTCTGAATAGTGAACCAAAATTAATTGTATATTTTGCATTACCAAGTGCTTAAAAATAAGCAAATAACAAATGGTTTGCTCTAAAATAAAATAGCACTGGTGCTTATTTTTCAATTCATTAAAAAATTTATACTCTCTAATTTAGTTGCAAAAAATGTATAAAATTAAAATATCTGCACTTATTATCTTTATTTTAAGCTCTTTGCTGTTTCCATCGTGTGCTATTTTTAAGAAAAAAAACAGCAACGACAACATGTGGGGAGAAGACGGTGGATTTACAGAGGAAAAGAAATCTATTTTCTCTGTATTTAAAAAGAAAAAAAAAGCAGTTGACCCCATAAAAGAAGCAAAGAAAAAGGAAAATACCAATTTTCAGATGATTGATGGACATATTTTCGATGGCAAAACACTAAACGAAAGAGAGCGGAAAAAAGTAACCAAGCAAATAGCAAAATACGAAAAACAAAAACCCAACAAATGGGAAGAAAACTTTATAGCTATGCGGCAGCATGGTTATCCTGTTCACCCCGATACTATGTCAAAATACAAGCGTCTCGAGCCCCGCTTGAAGCGGCAAAAAGACGCACGTACTCGAAAGATGAAGAAAATTTACAAAAAATCGCTTTACCAAAACCAAGGAACTTATGTAAAAACAAACGAAGATGTAGGCAAAGCCCTCAAACAAAAGAACAAAGAAACAACCCAGCGCGAAAAAAAACGTATGCGACAAGTTAAGCGCAAACAACGCACCGGACATTACTTGCCATTTTATCTGCGCTGGTACGAAAAATTTTTTGGTAAAAAGAAAAAGAAATAAGTAAATTTGCAGTTCTATTTTTTACAAAAAAACATTGAAATTAGATAAACAATTATGGCTTTAATACATTTTTTTACAACAAAATACGGAATTGCACTACTTATTCTTTTGCTTGCAGGCGTTAGCTATTACTATTATAGGTATTTTAAAAACCGCAAAAAAAAGCCCATGCCCGTTTTCAAAGCTAATATTTTTGAGGCTTTGGGAAAAAACGAGCCTTCGGGGCGAACCAACTTGCATGTTGCTTTTCCCGAAAAAAAAGACGCAATGTCCGACAAAACCTACAACCGATTCAAAGTAGAACCTAAAAAAGAAGAGCCAAAGAAAGAAGAACCAAAGCAAGAGCCTCACATAGAGCACGAAAGTGAATTTGAAAAACTCAAAAAAGGATACAAACCCAAAGGCGATGAATTTGATTTTGATTTGCGAAATGCAATCATTAGTCACGAAATTTTGAAAAAAAAACAGTGAGTTTTTCTACTCAATCCAATTTCACTATACTGGCAAGTTGTTTTAATTTGCTAGCATACAAACAGGTATAATTTATTGATTGACTATAAGTGAATTAAAATAGTTCTAAAAATCAGATTCTTATACCAAAACAAAAATGAAAACGTTAAAAACAAAAATCATTTTGACTGGATAAAAAATAAATTCTAAGAATATTCATTTTTTTTACGCATATTTCTTGGATATTAAAAAAAAGAAGTTTATCTTTGTACGCACAATACATAACCTAAAAGGAAAAGTATAGGAAAGGGTCTTTGCCCTTTTTTTATTTTTATACTCTAAAGGTATTAACTAAACCGATTATCTCTAAAATAGAGGGATTTTCATGAAATTGCTTTTTTATTTAGCTCTAACGTTTTAATTTTTAGTTTGTGCTGGCGCAAACCATCTATCGAAACAGCAGAATTTATAAAAAAATGAAGACTGAAAATTCTTGAAAAGTAAAACACAAACTACTTTTTTCTTAATGAAAACAGTACAGTATATTTACAAATGCGATAACGGGACTAATTTTTATTGGGCTGTTAAGCCAAAAGAGCTTGTGAAAATTAAAATTTTCGGGCGCATTTTATTTTTTTTAACCAGACTTACAAGTGTAAATGAGTTTTTTTAAATTAAAATAAACCCTGAAGATGCAATTTTTAGAAGTTCCAAGTAACAAAAATCATTCATTAAATAACTATTATTGATATTAAAAAGGAAATCTTTTTTTTATTAGTAACTAAATTGTAAAAAATTATGTCAAAAATAATATACTTGACAGAGGAAGGATACAACAAATTAAAGCAAGAAGTTGAACACTTACAGTCCGTTGAGCGTCCTAGCATCTCACGTCAGATTGCTGAAGCTCGCGACAAAGGAGACTTGTCGGAAAATGCAGAGTATGATGCAGCTAAAGAAGCTCAGGGATTGCTCGAAATGAAAATTTCTAAAATGCAGGAAACCCTTAGAAATGCTCGTATTATAGACCAATCGAAGCTTAGCAACAGCACCGTTCAGATTCTTTCGACTGTAAAAATTCAGAATACTAAAAACAAAGCCATCATGGAATATACCCTTGTAGCTGAAACTGAAGCAAACCTCAAGGAGAAGAAAATATCCATCTCATCGCCTATTGGAAAAGGCTTAATGGGCAAAGTGAAAGGCGATGTGGTTGAAATTACAATTCCTAATGGTGTGATTGAATTTGAAATTATTGATATTTCTCTAATGGAACATTAGCCAATTTCTTTAGCTAAATTCCCTTTGCAAAATTAATTTTTTACTCAAGGTAAGAGCGCACAACTATCTAATTGTGCGCTTTTTTGCACCAATGTTTTTTTTACAA
>JAIFNL010000231.1 GCA_020047755.1 Bacteroidota bacterium | reverse complement strand
TAAAGATATTCTTTAATCCATTTCGAATAGGTACTATTTTCATAACTAAAACTTTGCAACTTGTTAAAATAATCAAGCGCAAAATCGTAAGTTACCAAATTCGGTATTTTTAACACTTTCATTTTATCGGAAAACGTTAAAATTCCGGCATAAAACAAACCTTCCGCAATGTAATTTCCTTCCTTAAAATCTTTCATATCGAAAGAAATTTGTAAATGTGAGAAAATATCAAAAGTCTTTTTTTCGGCTATTTCTGTCATTATTTCTTTGGCACGTTCCAAGTTTTGCCCAAAAAGAAATGCAATCTGGTCGTAACTGATACGCAGGTTGTTGTCAGCTAAAATATCGGGAAATGTATTGTGATTGATAAGAGTATCAAGGAAATACAAAGTCATCATCGGGTTGTAAATCTCTTCGCCACGTTTGGTAAATTTATAACCATTGTAATAATTTTTTATCGTGGTTTTTACTTCTTCTTTATTTAAAGTAATATTTGGATAATCGGTGTAAACCTCATCAATAAAATCATTAAATTCTGTTTTTGTAATGCCCAGCATGTTGGTAAAGGTCTCGTCGAATTGTATCCATTTTGCCACATTAAAACCACTTTTCATGTCGGAAATGGTGATGGGCAAAATGCCCGTCATGTAAATTTGATGAATTACATTATCGGTTTGCGATTTAAGCATTTCAAAGAAATTTCGGAAAAAACCGCCTTTGCTGAGTATTTTCAGGTACATATTGTCGCTTTCGCCCGAATACCGATAGCGAATTGCCAAAGCATTGGTCAGCGAATCGTACTCATCTATAACCAGATACAACTTACCGCCTGCTGTGGCTACAAAATTGCAAATATTGGAAAATGCTTTTGCTGCATCTTCCTTATATTCGCTTTTTAAGCTATCTATTCTATCAGTACTTAAATCGAAATTTTCTCTATAAATAGAAAGAAACCCAGAAAGACTTCCGGCAATATGACTGTCAAATGCCTCTTTCAACTCTTTTTCCGACATTTCAGACAAGGCAAACATGCCCGAAAAATTCAGTTTTAAGAAAAAATATTTATTCTGATTGCCCGTTGGATTTTTGCCAATATACAGTTTTCCAAAAATCTCTTGGAAACGGTCTTTCATTTTCAGGTCGTAGTAGCAGCGCAACATTTCGGTATGCAGCGACTTACCAAACCTTCGCGGGCGCAAAAAAATGGGAAATTTTACATTTTCTAATTTTTCAATGTACATCGTTTTGTCGATGTAATAAAAATTTCCTGTGGCTATTTCTTCAAAATTTGCCGAACCGTAGGGCATCAATCGTTTCATAATCTGTTTTCTTTTTTTTACAAAAATACAAAAAAGAATTTAATCACACAAAAAACCTAACAAGTTTCAAAAAACTTGTCGTGTTTAAGTTAAAAAAATTGATACAGGTGACTCGCAGTCATCGTATCAATTACACGCTTGATTAAAATCAGTTTGAAAAAATAAGAATGAATATTAAAGTTTTTCATGAAAAACACCAAATTACTTATTTTTGAAAAGTCCAAAACAATATCAACTATTGGCTATTTTATTGTCTTATTTGTTAAAAAATAAACTTTTAATAACTTTATTATCAATTATTTACAGTATTTTTAACACCTCACATAATACACTATTCGAGTGTTATTCGTACTTTATACGCACTTTATACGTACCTTATTCGACTTTCGGAAATTCACCTTTTGAAAACACCACAAATAAATTTATTGGTAAAATAAAATCTGTGAATAAATTTTAGTTTTGTTTTTTTTAGAACGTTTGGTTGCCCATTTGCATGAAAATTAAAAACAATCATTGTTCAAGTTCAACATTTTTTCCTATTTTTGCAAAAAAAGAAAATAGATTACGAAACGATTGATGCCCTACGGCTCTGCAAATTATGCGACAACATTTAATAAACTTAACGTTTCTCTCTATTCAAAACCATTTCGCCTTTTTTGTCAAAAAAAAAATACAACTATCGAAACATATAGACGGTTGTTGATTTTGCTACTCTAAAATTTGTGAAAATATGAGAAAAGATACACATAAAAAACGATTAATAAACCCGCTAATAATTTTGGTTTTGTTTATGTGCCAGATTAGTTTGTCGGCGTTAGGAAGTGATACGCTCTTTCTGGAGCAGGATTTCGGTTATCAATTCATTCAAAATAATTACATAAAATTTTATAAAGACACCACTAATGTATTAAGTTTTGATGAGGTTAAAACCGAAAAATACGAATCCTTATTTACCCACCCAAACGAATTGAGTATTGTAGAACCAAACACTACTCTTTGGTTGAAATTCATTACTAAAAACCAATCGCACAAATTTGGAAGCTGGGTTTTGAGCGTGTGGGGCTTTAGCGATATAACTGTTTATGTGCAAGATAGTACGGGAAAAGTAGAAGTATTGCGTTCGGGAATATTCTTACCCGAATCACAAAAGCAATTAAGAGGACAAATTCACGAAAGTAATGCTTTTCATTTATTGAGCGGGGAGTCTAAAACGATTTACATAAAAGCCTTTGCGCCGGTGGCTATCAAAATTCAAGAGGTTTATTCAATATACGATTGGTACAGATATTATGCACAGTTAAATTATGTACATTTATCTCAAGGGGTTTTTCACGGATTGCTTATTATGATGCTTATTTACAATCTGTCGTTGTTTTTTGTGTCGCGGCGCAAATCGTATTTGTACTATGTACTTTATATTCTTTCAATTGTAATTTTTCTGTCCACCTTGTTTCAGTACATACGAAACCTATTTATGCCGGAAAATCCCGAAATAGCAATTCTTTTCGGATTTTCTATTCAGTTTACTTTTATTTTCTATTACTTGCTAATGGGCGAATTTATTGATTCTAAAACGAATTATCCTAAACTTGATAGAACTTTAAAAATCCTCATACGTTTGTTTCTTGTTTTTTCTGTCATAATCATAATTTTTCGATTTTTTGATTATTTTTGGTACTCTCTCCTTTCGCTTTTGTTTATTATTTCAAATACGCTTTTCATATTTTTTCTGAATATGAAAGTGCTTATAAAGGGAGCGAGAATAGCGCGGATTTTCTCTTTGGGGTCTTTCTTTTTATTTTCAGGAACATTTTTCACTACTGTGGGAGTATTGTTGGGGTATAATAATAATTTCCTCATCGTTATTTTCGAACTGGGTATTCTTACTCAAGCCATAGTATATACTTTTGGATTGGGTCATAAATACAGAATAAACGAAAAAGAAATTGAAAAAGCAAAAGACAAATTGATTATTCAACTCAAAGAGAACGACTTATTGCAAACAAAAGTAACCAGAGAATTAGAACAGAAGGTGCAAGAGCGTACTCACGAAATCAATCAAAAAAAAGCCGAAATAGAAAAAGAAAACAAAATAAAAGATACCCTTATCGGCGAAATTCATCATCGTGTAAAAAACAACCTGCAAACGGTTTCGAGCCTTATTTATATGCAATTGCGCGGCATTGAAAACGATTTTGCCCGCAAAAATCTGGTGGACATTCAGGTACGCATCAATTCAATGGCGCTGGTACACGAAATGCTGTATTCCGATAACAACTTTGAGAATATTTCCATAGAAAAATACATTTACGAACTGGTGCAAACCATTGATAAAATGATTAATAACAACAAGCGAAATATTGATTTTCAAATTCAGACAGATAATTTGCAACTTTCCATCAGCCGCAGCGTATCTATTGGTATGTTTACCAGCGAACTGATTTCAAACTCAATAAAATATGCTTTTGAAGGTATTGAAAATCCAAGCATAAGCATAAAACTTACCAATACGCAAGAGTTCGTTTATTACGAAATAAGCGATAACGGAATTGGCTTTAAAACCGAGCAAAATACTAAAAATTCACTGGGTATGAAGTTAATAGATATTTTTGCACGTCAGTTGAAAGCCCAATTAGAAATTCAAAGTAACAATGGGGTGAAAGTCAAATTAACCATTCCGAAATCCAATTTGTAAATAAACAAAACTAAAATTATTGCTAATGAGAGTATTTATAGCCGATGATGATGTATTAATTGCCGAACATCTTGCCGAAATTGTACAAACATTCGGTTATCAATTAGCCGGAATGGCACACAGCAAAGAAGAGGTATTGCAAATGATTGACAATTGCAAACCCGACATTGCCCTGCTCGATATAGCTATGGAAAACAAGTACGATGGCATAGAAATTGGCGAATACATAATACAAAATAATCATTTCCCAATTATTTATATCACAGCACATTCCGATATACAAACCATTGACAAGGCATTGAAGACAAAACCAAGCGGATACATCATCAAACCCTTTACCGAAGCCGATGTTTATACCGCCATTCAAATAGCCGTAGAAAATTACAACGAAAATAGCAGCATTAATTTTATTATGGTTAAAGACGGGTACAAAAACATCAAACTATTTTTCTTTGAAATTCTCTACATTACTACCTCCAACAATTACATTGACATACAAACCGATTTGCACAAATACACCCTTCGCCAAAGTCTGTACGAAATACTTGACACGCTGAATCATTCAGATTTTATACAAGTACATCGCTCGTTTGTGATTAATAAAAGCAAAATTTCAAAATACGACAGCGGAAAGCTTTTTATCGGCGATGCGGTGATACCCGTATCGCGCAAGTACATCAAGGCAATACACGACTTATTGGTGTGATTTTAATCACCTGAAATGTTTAAAAAATGTCATTCACATACAAACTTCTGTCATTCACCCCATTTATTTGTATTGCCTTGTAAACAACCGTATCTTTGATATGAAATTAAAAACAAAGGCTTTAAAAGACCTTAGAAATTTCATACAAAAATACCCGAAAAAATGAATATATTTATTGCCGATAATGATGTTTTGATTTGCGAACATCTGGCACAAATGGTAGCATCGTTTGATTACAAGGTAGTGGGAATTGCTCACGACAAAACAACTGCCATAGAAGGCATTGCCCAAACAAAACCCGATATTGTACTGCTCGATATTCGCCTCGAAACTCACCACGATGGCATTGAAGCTGCCGAATACATAGTACAAAACTTAGATACAAAAGTTATTTTTGTAACGGCACATTCCGAAATAGAGATTATAAATAAAGCATTAAAGACCAACCCATTATCATACATTATCAAACCTTTTAGCGAAAGCGAAATTTTTGCCGCTCTACAAATTGCCTCCAAAGCAAACAACACCAAACAGACGACCGATTATATGTTTGTACGAGATAATTTCACAAATATTAAAATCATGTTTGATGACATTATTTACCTTAAAGCCGACAACAATTATACCGAAATAGTTACCAAAACAAAAACTTTCAACATTCGCAGCGGCTTGCAGGAAATGATGCAAAAAATAGAAAACAACGGTTTCATGAAAGTTCATCGCTCATACATTATAAACCGACAATTTATTACCAAATACAAAAATAACACTTTGTATTTGAACGATATGGAAATACCCGTTTCGCGCAAATACATTAAAACAATAAATGATATTTTATTGTGATTTGAATCACCTGAAATGTTAAAAAACCCCATTTATTTGGAAAATGTTTTTAAGCAAACTACTTTCGCACAAAACAAAGGAAAACGCCGAAATCCTTATATCAAAAAAGTAGGCAAAATTTAATACAAACTATAATGATGAAAAAAGTATTTACTAAACTGTGGCTACTGGTAGCAATTATGCTGTTTACAGGAAGCTTATGGGCGCAAGCTGAATTTCTAAGTTTTATCCCCGATATTGGTGCGGCTGACGTATCTACTGAAACAACCGAACTTGTAATAATGCTCGATAGAGTGTGTTCTGTTGCCAAAACAGGCACGGCTGCTATTGCTTTAGTTGCCGAAGGGAACCCGGAACCTATCAAGATATGGGATATATCTAGTGAAGAAGTTTTTACTACGGACGGTCTTACTTTTACGCTTGCACTTGGTAATGTGGTGTTAGAAAGTAATGTGAGTTACTTTGTTACTATTCAAACCGGATTTTTTCAAGACATAGACTTTTTGGGAAATGCCGATTTTTTTGATTGGACATTCTCCACCGGAGGTGGTAGCACAGAACCAATGTTAGTACTTAATAAAGAGTTTTTTGAGTTTCAAACAACTGTTACAAATCAATTCCGTGTTGATGCCTTGACTATTGAAAACATTAGTGAGCAGAGTGTAGAACTATCATTTCCTGCTGCTCCTGAAGGTTATCTTTTAGAAGTAACATTTGACGGGACTCCGAAAACTATCACTATTGAAGCCGGACAAACTTATACTACAAAAGTAGCATTTGCTCCTAAATCAGGCGGTTTTTTTGAAAGAAGTTTTACGGTAGTTACCAACGACCCTGCAATGCCCGAAATAGTTATCGGACTGTATGGGGAAGGCATTAATCCGTATGAAAATACGACGGTTGATTTTGTAAAGGAACTCATTGAAGGTATTCCCGCAGGTTGTGAGTATTCATTTGATAACTGGACTACTTTTAACGTAGCAGATGGTAACGCAATAGCCACTACATTACCATACTCTTTTGGGGTTAGAAGTGAATTTACATTTAATGCAATTCAGGATTTAGCATTTGGTGCAGTAAGACCGGTGGTGAATGTTATTTTAGATGACGACAAATCAGCGAAAGCCAAATTTTTATTGAAAGGACAATATGAAAATATTCCGATTACTACTGAAATGGAATTTGAGTACTCTTCTGATAAAGCAACATGGACTGATATTTTAACTGAAACAACTATCGATGCTTCGGGTGATGCTACCGTTTATGTACGCCAAAAAGCCTCACAGGAAATGTATAGATATGCCTCTGAAATTACAGCCGATTTAGACCAGACAGCACCCAGCATACCCGATGCTCCTGAAGCATTACCAATGATTGCAGGTAGCATGAGTATAAATTCTTTCACGGCAAGTGCAAGAGTACCTAAAGGAACTACTTATACCGAAGGTACAAAATTATTACTTTATGTTTCTACCAAAAACGGTGATGAGTTTGACAACGGAATACTTTCTGCATACAATGGAGTAGAATTGACTGCTACAGGTAAAGAAAATATTTTCAGTTTAAATGTTCAAAACCTTAGTGCTGCAACAAGCTATTATTATAAAGTTAAGGCACAGATTGGTGAAACAATGTCTCCTTACTCTAACATTGTGGCGGCTCATACGGATTATTATATTTCTACTTTTGCAAAAAAAATAGGACGGGTTGGGAGTATGGTAACAAAAGATGGTTTCCTTTACTATTCAACTTATATGGAAGTCGTAAAAATGGAAATTGCAAACCCTTCTAATAAGCAAGTTATACTAAGCTTCAGTTTTGACACCGAAGCAACTTTATTCATTTACGAAAATTATTTATTCCTTAGAACTTATGAGGGCATTTCTAAGCTTGATTTGAATGCTTCAAATGCAACATTTCAAACCGTTCTAACTCTACTTAATATTTCAGCGAGTTTAGACCCTGAAACAGGAGATTTGTTCATTACAGATTTCGAATCACGGCTTACTAAATATAAGAATACATCCGGCGGTTACGAAAAAGCTCTTGAATTTGGACCGGTAAAGGTTCTAAATTCAGGCTCAAGGACTATCTTTGTTTTTGATAATGAAGTCTATTGTGGTGGAGAACGATTTGATAGAATGACAGGTGAACTAATCGGAACATCCCCCTATAAATCCAATGTTAATTTCGTTATCTTTAATAATACGGTCTATTTTATTGATACATTTAATAATAAAATATACGATAAAGCAGGTAATGTATTAGCCGGTAATGGACAAGATAATAATAGAAACTCAGAAGATAATGTTGCAAGTAAATCAGGTTTAGAAGTACCAATAAGCATGGTAGCTGATGCAAACGGAGATCTTTATATTGTTACCGATGATGCCATTCGAAAACTCAGCTCAACTCCGCCTGCTGCCCCAATACCTGCACAACCTGTATTTTTACAGCCTACGGCAGAAGATGTTAAGTCCGGCGAGGCTACCATTAAATGGAAAGCGGTTGCCGATGCCACAGGCTATGTAGTAAAAGTATATTCAAATGTCGGTTTAACTACACAAGTAGGCTCGGATTACAACGCTACTGCTACTGAGCTTAAAATTGAAAGCCTTAGCGAGAATACAGCTTATTATTGTGTTGCTTTCGCAAAAAACGCAAATGGTACAAGCGATGCTTCCTTGCCTTTAACCTTTAAAACTAAGAAAAGTGCAACGAATCCCACATTGTCTTTTACTGTAAAATTTGATGCGATTAATGGTTTTCTTATTATTACAATTATAAATGAATTTGCCCCCGGCTACAAAGTTCAATTACTCGGGGACAATCAATCTGTTTTAAAAGAGTTATCTTTAGATTCGAAAACATTAACAATACCAACGAATGAATTAGCTTCTTATCTTTCTGAGAGTCCTTTTACATTCAAATTTATTGATGCAAATGGTAATGTTATTTCTACCAGTAACTCATTTTATATGTTAGATTTTATTTTAACAAGTAAAACCGTAAATTACTCGGTAGATTTATTAAATGCTTCTCTTAATAAAAAAGGAATTAGCGATTTAAGCGGTGCGGTTGCTTCCTCTATAGGAAACCACTTTATGGTTCAGTTCGATAACAGCTTGTTTACCGGTACTGTAATTGACGGTATGTTTGAAGTAACTAAAGTATATAGTGCGCTTGGTTTTGAAACACCTGAGGACATGACTTCCGGTACCGATGCGTTAACAAAGCGTTTTATGGCTTCTTTCACTGTGGGTGAAAATTATTACATTGCTACCGGCGACGACGGAAGTAAAAAATACAACGACCTTTGGAAAATTTCTTCTACAAGCGAAGCTGCTTACAGAATGGCAGATTACCCGGGAGTAAAACGTTCCGAAGCTACTGCATTTGCAATAGGCGATTACGGATACGTAGGTCTTGGTATTGATGAAGGCGGAAATTACTTAAACGATTTCTTCCGTTACGATACTTATACCGATTCTTGGTTTAAGATTGCTGCATTCCCGGGTCAGGCACGTAAAGGCGCTGTTTCGTATGTACGCGAAGGAAAAGCTTTTGTAGCAACCGGTGATAATGGTTCTACTTACTTCAACGACGTTTATCAATACGACCCTGCAACAAACAGTTGGACTAAACAAGCCGACTTCACTGGCTCTGCCAGAACGAATGCCGCTGTATTCACGCTCGAAGACAAAGTAATGATTGCAACCGGCTTCGACGGTACAAACTACCTCAACGACATCTACTCTTACGAGTTTGAAAAAGGTGTATGGGCTAAACTTGAATCAACCGTAGGCGATGCCGGAAGAAGTGGTGCATTCTATGTAGTAATAGACGAAATAGCATACATCAGTTGGGGTAAAAATCCTGCCGAAGCTATCGACTTAGAAGCTGTTTATGCTATTGTAACTTATCCTGAGCTTTCATCAAATACATCGGTACATAAAGTAAATCCTACATTAATTTCAAGCATCAGAACTTATCCTAACCCAACAACCGGAAACATTTCAGTTGAGTTAGATACAGAAGAGAGTGGAAAAGTAAGTGTTGAAGTTTACAATATGTCGGGACAAAAAACTCAAACTACTCAATTTACGAAAGCTACCGGCTTACATACTGAAAACATCAGTTTAGAAAGCCCTGCCAAAGGTATTTATTTCATCAAAATAAATACTCCTTCGGGCAATGCCGTAAAACGAATTGTGGTTGAATAATCTTTTTTAAAATCTTTTTAGAACATCATAATACTAATTAGCCAAGGTTTTTTTTATAAAATCTTGGCTTTTTTATTCTTATAAAAAACACAAAAAGGTAAACAAGAGGAGGATAACCAATTTTAGCAACGCAGTTTAAAGCATCTGGTAGTTCGTGTTTGAAAGAAAACACATAAATAACTTTATTTCAATGCGATAAA
>JAIFNL010000239.1 GCA_020047755.1 Bacteroidota bacterium | reverse complement strand
ACTAAGTAATCTACTGCAAAAGTACTCACTATTGCTAAGAATACAAAAAACGTTTTTAAGGTTAAAAATGTTATGCCTAACGAAAGGAAATGCTCTGGTGCTTAAAAAACAATTTAACATTTTTCATTTGTATGTTATTTAGAATTATTCTAAATTTGCAAAAAGGTTTTGTATTATTCTAACACAGCAAAAAACATGGACATTATTATACACAAAGCAGATACGCGCGGACATGCCAATCATGGTTGGCTCAACGCTCACCATACTTTCAGTTTTGCCGACTATTTCAACCCTAACCGCATTCATTTTGGTGCTTTACGCGTTTTGAATGATGACATAATTGCTTCGGGCAAAGGCTTTGGTATGCACTCGCACGAGAACATGGAAATAATAACCATACCGCTCGAAGGCGATTTGCAGCACAAAGATAATATGGGCAATTCTACAATTATTCGACAAGGCGATGTGCAGGTTATGAGTGCTGGCAGTGGGGTTTTGCACAGCGAGTTCAATCCCAACTCAGATAAAGACGTGAATTTGTTTCAAATATGGATTTTTCCCAACAAGAACGATGTAGAACCTCGTTACGACCAAATTTCGATTCGCGAAATAGAAGTTACTAACCAGTTTTACCAAATTCTGTCGCCCAACCGCAACGAGCAAGGTGTTTGGATACACCAAGATGCGTGGTTTCATTTGGGTAATTTTGAACAAGGAATAGCTCAAACTTACCAACTTAAAAACCCAGAGAACGGTGTATATGCTATTATTATAGAAGGAGAAGCCGAGTTGGAAGGTCAAAGGCTTTCAAAACGCGATGGTTTGGCTATATGGAATACTTCCGAATTTAATTTCAAAGCTTTAGCTCCCACAAAAATACTGCTCATGGAGGTGCCAATGATTTTTGCATTAAAAGGCTAGTTGATGTGGTGGTTTTAATTAAATTAAAAAAACCGATTCTTTTTTTTAAGAATCGGTTTTGATTATTTTATTTTAGTGCGAAATCTATTTTTTATAAATTACTCTTGAGTTTGTATCTGAGTTTGTGGCAGAGCTTCAAAAGCATTCATTTTCAAATAATTTACTTCTCTTTCGCTTAGGAAACGCCATTTACCTCTTCCCAAACCTTTTTTGGTTAAGCCAGCAAAATAAACTCTGTCAAGTTTCTTTACTTTGTAGCCCATGTGTTGGAAAATACGGCGAATGATGCGGTTTTTGCCTGAGTGTATTTCGATACCTACTCTTGTTTTGTCGTCGGGGTCAGGAAATCCTATTTCGTCGGCAAAACTAATTCCGTCTTCAAGCTCAACTCCTTTGGCAATCAAATCCATATCAACAAGCGTTAATGGCTTATCTAAATGTACGTGATAAATTTTCTTTTTCTTAAATTTGGGTTGAGTTAAACGTGTAGTTAATTCGCCATCGTTTGTCAAAAGCAATACACCGGTAGAAGCTTTGTCGAGTCGTCCCACAGGGAAGATTCGTTCTCTACAGCAATGTCTTAATAAATCCATTACTGTTTTTTTAGCGTTCGGGTCGTCGAGTGTAGTAACCAAGCCTTTTGGTTTGTTGAGCAGGATATAAACTTTGCGCTCGGCAATAACTACTTTTTCGTTTACTTTTATTTCGTCGAAAATATTTACTTTTACGCCAAGTTCTTTTATTACTTCTGCATTTACAGTTACTGCGCCTGAAGTGATAAATTCGTCGGCTTCTCTACGCGAGCACATGCCTGAGTTTGAAATAAATTTATTCAATCGCATTACACCATCTTCGGGAATTTGTCCTTCGTAGGTTTTATATACTTTTGGTCTAACAAACCTGTTTTGTGGTTTGCTGTCGCGTCTTTGAAATTTATTTCTATCGTTGTTGTAACGTCCTGAAGGTCTGTTTCGGTCGTTGTTGTAACTATTTCCGCCGTAGCTTCTGCGGTTGTCGTAACTTCCACTTCCTCCTCTGTTGTTGTCGCGGTTGTAGCTGCCTCTGTTGCCATCTACGCTACCTTCGCGGTTGTAGTTGCTTCTATTTCCGTAGGGTTGGTCGCTGCGGTTGTTGAAACGATTGCGGTTGTTGCTATCGTCGCGGTTGCTGCTGTATCTATTGTCGCGGTTGTAATATCCTCCGCCACTATTTCTACTGTCGCGCGAATCGCGTGAGTCGCGTGGGTCTCTACGATTATCAAAACGGTCGCGTGAGTCGCGGTTATCGTAACGGTCGCGTGAGTCTTGGTTGTTGTATCTATCGCGATTGTTGTAATTGTCATCGCGATTGTAGCTACTGCGATTGTATCTATTGTCGTCTCTTCGCTCTACATTGCGAGGTCTATCATAGCTTCTTTCGCTGTAAGGTCTTTCGCTGTAAGGCTTTTCACCATAAGGTTTCTCGCCGTAAGGCTTTTCACCATAAGGTTTCTCACCATAAGGTTTCTCACCATAAGGTTTTTCACCATAAGGTTTTTCGCCGTAAGGCTTTTCACCGTAAGGTTTTTCACCGTAAGGCTTTTCGCCGTAAGGTTTTTCACCATAAGGTTTCTCGCCGTAAGGTTTTTCACCATAAGGTTTTTCACCGTAGGGTTTTTCACCATAAGGCTTTTCGCCGTAGGGTTTTTCACCAAAAGGTTTATCACCGTAAGGCTTTTCGCCAAAAGGTTTTTCACCATAAGGCTTCTCGCCGTAGGGTTTACTCGTATAGCTTCTGTCGCTATTATAACTTCTGTCGCTGTTGTAGCCTCTGTCTGAGTTGAAATTTCTGTCGGAGTTGAAGCTTCTGTCAGAATTGAAGCTTCTATCGCGGTTGAAGTTTCTATTTGGCTCTTCTTTATCGCTACTGTAATAGGATTTATCGAAGTTGTTTTCAGAAGAATATGACCTTTCACGATTGTATCCGTTTTCAGGAGTATTACGTTTTACAAAAGTGCGTTTGCGTTTTTGTCTTTCGGGATTGTCATTTTCATTTCTGTCCGAATCATTGGCTTGATTATCATCAAACCTAGGGTCTGAGTTTTTAATGTTGTCTTCCATTTAAATCTTAGGTTTTCTTTTGATTTTTCACAAAATCCTTAAATTAATAATTTGGGCGCAAAAGTATTATTTTATTTTGAATATACATTATGAATAGATACTAATAGAGCAAATATTTTTAAAAAATTTGAAGAATTTTGGTTAAATCATTAATAATAAGGTAATTGTTTTGTAAAAGATATTTGTTGTGAAATTAAATAGTAATTATTTATAAAGCTAATGGCTAAAAAAAGAGAGTGAAAGTCTTTTTTTTTGTTCTAATAGTAGTTGTTAAAATTTAATTATAGGGCTTTTAATCAGTGTTTAGTGTTTGAAATACTAAAAAAAAATTAAAAGCCCTATTTTTGGTTATTTTACGAACGATAAAATTTGGTTTGCATATTCATTGAGCAATAGCGTTAATGAATTTAACGAGCCTTCTAATTCATTCAAGTCTAGGTTTTCGGCTTCTAAGGTATCTCTAAAGCTTACAATTTCGCCACTTTCATCGAGCATGAATGCGCCATGAATAATATCGCGGTTTTTTTGCAATAACTTTTTGAAAACCTCAGGATTGTCGCCCTTTACTTTAAATAATACTTGGTCTATCAATACAATAGGAGCATCAATATCAATAACCATATTTTTAATGAGAGCTTCTTCTTTTTCTACAATAAAAAAGTTATTTTCCGGATCTTCTTTTACTATTGAATATTCTAATTCAAGTAGATAGTTTTTTACTTTTTCAAAATATTTATTCATCTTCTAGCTGTTTTTATTATGAACGTTAATGATTTTTGTTTTTATTTTTTTTATTTATTTGTAAGTTTTAAGTTTTTTTACAAAAAAAATGATATTCAATTTCCGTAAAAAAGGCTTTTTTTTAGTTCGTTGTTTCGTTATATTCACAAGCCAAATATAGTAAATTAAATACAAAAAACATATTTTTAAATGTTTTTTTTTCTTTTTTTTTTTTCTCTTGCAAAATATTCAAAAATAAACTTTTTGTATTTGTCTAATAATTAAGCTAATTTGTTGAATTTGTAGGATAAAACTTATTTTATTTTAGCTTAATTTTAATTACTGCCTGTTTTAAAATTCAAAAGAACTAGCTCAGTAGTTTGCGGTGGTGTAAAAAAGCACTAGAATAAGGGCTAAAGCACAATAAAACAGGTTGTTTTGAGCAACAGTATAAATGCCGGCACTGGCTAGTTTTGAGTTTACAAACAGATTCTCGTCTAAAACATCACATTGACAAATCATTGCGACAATAATCTTGAGTATTTCAAGAGCGG
The DNA here is from genome assembly GCA_020047755.1 of Bacteroidota bacterium. GTDB lineage: Bacteria > Bacteroidota > Bacteroidia > Bacteroidales > JAIFNL01 > JAIFNL01. The sequence continues at coordinate 2,358 of JAIFNL010000239.1, read as the reverse complement.
CAGAAATCGTTGCAAGTTTGGGATTGAGTATTGCAAGTTCGGCAGAAATCGTTGCAAGTTCGGGATTGAGTATTGCAAGCTCGGCAGAAATCGTTGCAAGTTTGGGATTGAGTATTGCACGTTCGGGATTGAGTATTGCAAGTTTGGCAGAAACCGTTGCAAGTTCGGGATTGAGTATTGCAAGTTCGGGATTGAGTATTGCAAGTTTGGGATTGAGTATTGCAAAGGCGGCAGAAATCGTTGCAAGTTCGGGATTGAGTGTTTCAAAAGCGGCAGAAATCGTTGCAAGTTTGGCAGAAATCGTTGCAAGTTTGGGATTGAGTGTTTCAAAAGCGGCAGAAATCGTTGCAAGTTTGGCAGAAATCGTTGCAAGTTTGGGATTGAGTGTTTCAAGAGCGGAGTCGTATTTTTTTTGGTGGCGAAACCTTATTTTGCAAATTTTATAGCTTATTTTTTTTGTAATTTTTGTATTTTTTTGTTTAAAAATATCTTATTTACTTCTTTTCAATGGTATAATAAATTGATTATTTAAAATAAAATTATCTTTTTATAGTTTAATTAACATTATTTAACATTTACTTTTTTGTCTGAGCTATTGCCTTATTTTATTGGTATTTTAGAATAATTAACGTTACTTAAACAATGCTTTTTTGAAAATAAATTAAAAAAAGTTATAAAAAAATTTGGAAAATGAAAAATAATGATATATCTTTGCAGCATCAAAATTTCATTAATGTTTAATGTTTAACGATTAACGATAAATGTTTAACGATTAATGAAAAATGGAAAATGAAAAATGCGAAAACATTAATCGTTAAACATTAATCATTAACCATTAATAAAAAGGCAGAAGGTAACGCCTCAAGTAAGTTGCCAAGTATTAACTAAAAACATTTAAAATATATGAAATCAGTTTATTTTAGAAATGGTGGTTTGTCTTTTCGTCAATTAATCAATACATGCAACAATGTATGCGAAATTGCCACAAGAGATGCAAACGAGCTAAAAACGGTAGGTATTTCGCCTGCTATGGTAGCAAGTTTGAAAGCACAAGTATCAAATTTAGAGTCTCTTTCTACTTTTGCTCTTGATGCAGCTGCAAAAAAATTGCAAACTGCCGAACGTAACAATTTGAAGCCAATCGTATTGGACGAGATTAATATTCTTAGAAAACAATTGGTTTATGTTTTTGCAAAAGGAACGAACAATTACGATTCTATTTTTACCAAAAGCCTTTCGGGCAGAAAAATAGATGAGTTTGTAAATGCCTTGAAAAACATAGTAGTAACGTTGCAAAACAACGCTTTGCTTGTAGCTGAATATGGTGTTGATGCTGAAAGAATATCGGCATTTTCGGAATTAGTAAGCACTTTTGTAGGCTTGTACGAGCAACAACTTTTGACGAAGCTCAATTTTAAGCTTTCGGCAGCCGAACGTTCGCAGAAAAGACAAGAAGCGTATAAGCTTCTAAACTACATAGTTTCCTTAGCCAATGCTTATTGGAAACGCAAAGACGCTACTAAAGCGGCGCAGTATTCTATTAATTAGGAATTAAGAATTAGGAATTTTTTCTTAATAAATAGTAAGTGTAAATTAAAAGCCAGCATTTAAGCTGGCTTTTTTTTATATCTAATTATGAATTAATTTGTTTGTCTGCTAAGCCGCTCCTATCGGCTATAGCTTCAGAATGTTGAAAAATAGAAAAGGTGTAAAATAAAAAAACCAGATGTTAGTTGATTTTCTTTGTTTTCCCTGTTTTTAGATTCACTTTTTTAAAAATACTTTTTAGAAACAATTTTTTTTTCAAAAATCAAAGCAAAGCCTTGCAAATACAAGTATTAGCTCTAAAAAAAAGAAAAACCGTTTTGTTTGATATTTTTTTAACGGTTTGGCTAAGTCAAGACAAATGTTTATGTTTGCTCAAATTTTTTAAGTTACGCATCAAAAAAATAAACCAATGGAATACTTTTATGTAGAAAATGGCAAGCAGCACGAAATAACGAACAAACAAACCAACCAACGAGTTTTATACATTCAATGCGAAAAAGAGATTTGAAAAACATCTTAATTTCAAAAGATTTTAAGTTTCAAGTAACCAAATTTTAAAAAAAAGCATGGAACGATTAAAATTTATACAAACACAACATTTAGATAAGTATATTGAAAAACAGCCAATTACTTTGTTAAAGCATTTGAATAAAATAAAAAAAATCAATAGTTCCGAAAAATTTGATTTCTACATTTCAGGTTCAGCCGTTTATTCGTCGATGATTGAGGGCAATAGAATTGATTTTGATAGTTATTTGAAATACTCATCATCGGGCATGAACAACAGCGGAAAATCATTTACAGAAATAG